>CAZAKO010000292.1:0-1501 GCA_964485745.1 uncultured bacterium | reverse complement strand
AAGAAACAGCTCTAATTGAATCATTAGAAGGTTATCGCGGCGAACCCCGCAACCGCCCCCCATTTCCGGTTGACACCGGATTTCAGGGTAATCCAACTATCGTGAATAACATCGAAACTTTTATCACTGCCGCCCTGATTGTAGCTAACGGTTCCGATTGGTTTAAGAAATTAGGTACCGAGAAATCGCGCGGCACCAAAATTCTCAGTGTCTCCGGTGACTGTGAACGACCGGGCATTTATGAATTACCCTTCGGGATAACCATTAAAAAACTACTAAAAGAGGTCGGCGGTGAAAACGCTAAAGCCGTTCAGATTGGCGGCGCTTCAGGACAGTGTATTGCTCGCCAAGATTTTGAACATACAATTGCCTATGAAGATATTGGCACTGGCGGCTCGGTTATCATCTTTGGACCAGACCGGGATATGCTGCAAGTGGCTGAGAATTTTTTAGAATTTTTTGTCGAGGAATCCTGCGGACAATGTACCCCCTGTCGGTTGGGCAATTCAAAATTACTTGAAGGCATCAAATTATTGAAACAGGGAAAATGCTCGGTTGCCTACCTGAACGAATTAAAGAAACTTGGTGAAACAATCCAGTTAGCCGCTAAATGCGGACTGGGACAATCAAGTCCCAACGCTTTTCTGTCTATTGTTGAAAATTTCAGAACGGAAATTCTGGGGCGCATCCCACAAAAATAGTTTTGAGGAGAAACAAATGTCAGCAGAAGATAAAATTCTTTTTAAAGAAGTAACTCGCTCACCTAAAAGCACTACCTCGGCTTCCGTCGCTCCGCCCGTAAGCACCGAAGCGATTGGTGCGTTAATCAAAGTCACTATTGATGACAAAGAAATCAAGGTACCGATGGGAACTACCATCCTGGAAGCCACAAAAATGTTAGGAATTAATATTCCGACCCTTTGCTATCATGAAGACCTGTGCATTGCCGGTGTCTGCCGCATCTGCGTCGTCGAAGTTGAAGGCAATCGAACACTCCAGGCGAGTTGTGCTTACCCGATTACTCAGCCTTTAAAAATCCATACTCATTCCCGCAAAGTTCGCCAGGCTCGTCGACACATTCTCGATCTTTTATTATCCAGTCATTATGGTGAATGTTACAGTTGCGTGCGGAATAATAACTGCGAATTACAGAAGTTAGCTCAAGAATATGGTGTTGACTTTTATCGTTTTGGACATGTAGACAAAGCCACTTTCGGACGAGATGATTCCTCTTATGCGATTGTACGGGATATGGATAAATGCATTCTTTGCCGACGCTGTGTGCGGACTTGCATTGATCTGCAGGAAGTCGGGGTGTACGATGTTTTTAATCGTGGGGCAGACGCTCAAATTGGAACCTTTATGGACAATCCGATGGCGGAACTTATTTGTATTAATTGTGGTCAATGTGTTAATCGCTGCCCGGTCGGTGCATTGCATGCCAATGATCCCTCGGATGCGATCTGGGCGGCAATTGACGATCCAACCAAACATGTAGTGA
>CAZAKO010000291.1:0-1506 GCA_964485745.1 uncultured bacterium | reverse complement strand
CCAGAGGCAGCTCGAATAGCCTACTATCAAGCTAAAGACCTTGACCCGACTCGCTGCCGGGCACCTGAGGCAATCAATGAAATAATCCATGAATTGGCAAACGAGCATAATTGTTCGGTGGTACCCTTAAAGTCGGTCTTTGAACAAGTCTCACCCAACGGCTTGATCGGTGATAATCTTATGCTGGATCACTGCCACCCCACTTTTGATGGGTACTTTCTGATGGCTGAGGCATTTTATGATGTTTTGCATGAGAGTCAGCTAATTCAAACCGAATGGAAAATTGACCTTGCCAGGAACACCGAATTTTATCTAAAGAACTGGGGCTTTACTCATCTGGATAGTCTCTATGCCGAGCTTATCATTCGCTCGGTGAAAAGCGGCTGGCCTTATCAAAAAGAAATTCAAAGTACGAAGACCCTGGTGCAGGCAATCCTGCACAATTTCGAAATTAGGACCAAAGCGGATTCCGTTATCATCAGAGTGCTGGGCGATCGAGGCTATAGCCTGCTTACCGGTCATTATGACTTAGCGGTAGATTACGAAAACAGGCAGGATTTTGAAGCGGCTCTGGCTGAATATAAAGCGCTAATCTACAGCATTCCCACTTACGACTTATTTTACGAACGCGCGACCAAAATCCTACTCAAATTAAAACGCTATGAACAAACCGATGAACTCCTCCGGGATGCGTTGAAATATAACCGATCCGCCACGATTTTTAAATGGTTAGGCATCGTCAATCTCCAATTGAACCATTTACGCGATGGAATCAATTACCTGAATCGGTCGAACAATTTGACAACTGGTGATCAGCTCGTTTTACAAAATCTCGTCCGAGCCTATTATAACCTTACAGAATTTGAGCGGGGCGATCAAATCTTTGCCCGACTGGCATCCAGAGATACGACCACGATAAAACTGAAAAATTATCGCAGGATTGTACTGGAAAAATCTAATCAAGCGCGATTACTTTTCGAAAATGCCCTAACCAATTTCAGAAATAAAAATCCCCAACCAGCCCTGACTGCCTTACAAAATTCGCTGCAGACTCATGAAACCGCCGCAGCTGACGACCTCATGGGAATCGTGTTAATGCAAAATAATAAAACTGCCGATGCGCTCAGGTATTTCGAAAAAGCCATTCAGATGAGCCTTGAGGATCCACCGGCACGACTATTCAACCTGACCCGGGCTTATCGGGAAATAGGCGAACACGCAAAAGCCAAGAAAAGCTATATCCAGTTAAAAGACAATTATCCCGATTTTGAAGGGCTGGGACAATTAACAGCATTAATGGAAAAATGAAGGTCCACCAATTATTTTGTATTTAAAAAAGATACTTTTTACTTCAATAAAACAATAAATTTCAATAAAATTAAACCAATAAATAGGAGGAGATGCCATGGCTACGTACTTTATGTTTGGTAAATACTCAGGTGAAGCATTGAAGGGCATGAGCGCCGAGCGCACTAAAGAGTGTACCAACTTGATCAAGGAACTCGG
>CAZAKO010000290.1:0-1529 GCA_964485745.1 uncultured bacterium | reverse complement strand
TTCTGGGTTTTTGGGGCGAATCTTTTTTCCCGGGGAATCAGTTTTATTTCAACTTTGATCCTCGCCCGGTTGCTCACGCCGGAAGCCTTCGGAGTTATTGGATATGGCTTTTTGATTGTGGGTGCAATTGGCTTGATTCGGGAAGTTGGCTTCAATTCCGCCTTGATCTATCAGAAAAAGAGGATCGAAGAAGCTGCCTCAACTGCTTTAGTTTTCATTACCATTTGGAGCATTTTTCTTTATCTATTAGTTGTTTTACTGGCGCCTTTGGCGGCGGTTTTCTTTCGCGAGCCACGGCTGACTTTGCTACTGCGAGTATTAACGATCAGCCTGATATTGAATTCCATAGCCAATGTGCCGATGACCCTGCTTGAGAAGGATATTCGCTTTAACCGGCGGGTAATCCCTGAAGTAATAAACCTTACAATTTATGGGATCTTCACGGCTTTGTTTGCTTTTTTAGGACTCAATTACTGGTCGTTTGTGATCGGGACTTTATGCGCCGATGTGTGTCAGTTAGTCGTAGCGTTCAGATTACGCCCGGTAAAAATTAGCCTAAGACCGGATTTGCCACTGCTCAGGGAGTTGTTCGGATTTGGCAAGAATGTGATGGGATTGGGGATATTAAATTTTGGAATCCGGAATATTGATGATTTTTTTGTTGGACGAATGTTGGGTACCGTACCATTGGGTATTTATAATTTTGCCTATCGAATTGCTAATATTCCAGCGACGAATATAACCAACGTACTGGGCAAAATCCTCTACCCCGGTTTTACAAAAGTTGCTGATGATTTGAAAACTTTGCAAAATGGGTTTATTAAATCCTTAGAATATGTCTCTTTTATCACGATTCCATTGACCTTTTATATTGTTTTAATTACCCCGGATGTGATTCGATTATTTTTTCCTAATTGGATCGAGGCGATTGTGCCGATTCAATTGATTGCCTATTTTGGAGGTATTCGCTCCATCGGTTCCGGTACCGGCAGTGTCTTTTTAGCCAAAGGGCAACCGCAGCGAGTGTTGCCAATCTCGGGCTTTCAGCTCGTTTTCCTGACGGTTCTACTTTACCCAACGATCAAATATTTCGGTTTATTAGGTGTTTGCTGGTTGGTAAATATTTCAATGACGGTCTCATTTTTCTGGAGCAATGCTTTACTTAAGCCAGTGATAGGGATTAACCTTTCGAAAGTGTTAAAAGTGCTAGTGCCATCATTGATTTATTCGGTCGTTATTTTGTTTTTGGTAATTTCTATCAACCATCTAATTGACAGCGAATGGATCTACTGTAGCATGATGATCAAAGGGATTGGCTTTCCCGTCCTGTTTTTAGTTGCCGCTGGAATAATCTCTAAAACACCGCAACAAATATGGCAGGAACTGCTTCATTCCTGATGCACCTGACTCAGCAATTCCTCGAATCGGGCAACATTTTTCTTGAGATTAAATTTCGCTTCTATCTTCCTACGAGCGGCTTTACCGAAAACAGTTCGTTTCTCCGGGTTTTTATATAAATCCATTATTTT
>CAZAKO010000289.1:0-1533 GCA_964485745.1 uncultured bacterium | reverse complement strand
AGGAAAGTCAATCTTTGCAGGTAGGTGCTGATAATTTTGGCGGCAGGTAGAGATGTTCACGATTTGTAAACTGACTTGATTCAGCTTGCAATTTACCGTCGGGAATCATAAACTTAGGCGCTTTTTGAGCCCTCGTAGTTCAAGCGGATAGAATAGAGGATTCCTAATCCTTTGATCTGGGTTCGAGTCCCGGCGAGGGTACGGAATAAATGACAGGGAGAAAATTAGATGTTAAAACCGAAGAAGAAGATTACCCGTAAAGAGATTAAAAAAGATCCGGTGCTCGAGAAAATTTCCCAGGCGGAGCATTTTCTGCGCGAAAAGCGCAAACCGGTCTTATATGTCACCATCGCGGTGGTCTTGGTAATTGTCCTGAGTATTGCCTTGATCCGTTCCAAGATAAATGCCAACCGGGAGGCAAGCGGCGAACTTGGGATTGCGGAGATGGCTTTGGCTGCCAATGATGTGGATAATGCCATTGTCCAGCTCGAGGCGCTGATTGATAAAAATCCAAAAACTAAAAGTGCTGGCATGGCAACTATTCTGTTAGCCCAGGCTTATCTGTCCAAGGATAACCTCGAAAGCGCCGAGGTTTATTATCGCAAGTACATTGATGATTATGCCGATGACGATATGCTGACCGCCACGGCTTACAATGGCTTGGGAGCTTGTGCCGAGCGGGATGCAGAATATACCCAGGCTGCCAAATATTTCGAGAAGGGCGGCGACATATCATCCCATGAATTTCTGAAATGTGATAGTTATCTGAATGCGGTCAGGGCTTATTTGAAGCTCAAGAATATTGAAAAAGCCGAAAAATTACTAAATGCCATACCCAAGGATAATTTAGACTATCGCAAACGCTCGCTGGTCGAGACATTCGCGGCTGAATTAGAGGTGCTCAGGTCGGAAATTAATTGATTTGCAATCGTTGGATAAAATTTGTATATTCTGCCGCGTTGAAAGTGGGTTGACAAACCCACTTTTTTAGTTAGAAAAGTTGAAATGGAAAAGCGCAAAGCGGAGATCAAAAAAGTCATTGCCGAAATTGTTGAGGCAGCGGGTGCCTTCCTGGTGGATTTCAGTCTGAATTTCTTTGGGAAAAGAACCTTCATGCGGGTTGTCGTCGAAACCCTGAGCGGGATCTCCCTGGATGAGATTACCGCAATTACCCGCAGGATCAACGCCGACACGCACTTGGATCAATTAATCGAACCAGGGTACCAGCTGGAAGTCACCTCACCCGGAGTGGATTATCCCTTGAAAGAGTATCGCGATTTTCCGCGCAACATCGGTCGCCGGTTGAAAGTGTTCCATCAGAATCCGGCAATGGAATCGCCGTTAGAGGGTCAATTGGTGGAGGTCAGCGCGGATAAATTGCGGCTGGAGCTGCCCGGAGTCACACAGGAGATCCAATTTTCCGACCTGAAATATGCCAAAGTTGTTTTAAAATGGTAAGCCATAGATAAAGGAGTTATGACAATTGATCAATCGTGAAATCATTGAGGCTTTTGCCCAGATTGCCCGTGAAAA
>CAZAKO010000288.1:0-1568 GCA_964485745.1 uncultured bacterium | reverse complement strand
TTCACTGGAAATCCAACTAATGTTAAGGTCGAAGTGTTTTTGCAATTCCAGTAGGGTTCGCAGCTGCTCTTCGGTTTGGTAATCATAGGCAACAAATAAATAACCACCAGCAGTCCAGTCTACATTGTAACCGTACAGGTCTTCCATGTGGGAAACAATTTCGATGCTTTTACGGCAGATTTTTATTTTAGCCGGGTCGGAATGAGTTGCCCGAATTCCACCGATGGCTGAGCGATTTTGACCGCGCCCGACTGACGGCATCTTCTCCAAAACCAGCACCGAAATGGCATATTGGGAGAGATAAAAACTCAAAGGCACTCCAATACTACCGGCACCGATGATGATTATATCGTAATTTTGCATATTCTATTCGGGTATTTCCTCATTAATTAAAACATACATTGGGATTTCAACACTGAGTGGGCGTCGAGTTCCCAAGCTGACTTCGTTCCAATCTACACCCGCCAGGTGAAAAATTTGGGGTAGCAGCATAGAACAGATTTTTCCCCCGCAGGCACCCATCCCGACCCTGATCTGCTTTAACTGGTTGATGTCACGGACGTTATGTTCCCGAATGTAGTTTACCAGCTGCTTAACGGTGACCATCTCACAGTGGCAAACAATTGCGTTATCGGGGAGACATTGAAAAGAAGTGCGAGCAAGAGCGGCAGTCTTTTGGGGATCCTGGATTCTAATCCCGCTAATCTTACTGCCGTTGGCAACTGTAGCTTTAACATGGATCAGGTAGGTTTTGTATTTCTTTAACGAGCGAATTTTGAGTACCTCAGCCTGTTCTAAATAGTTTCCGGTTTGATCGGTAACCGGAATTTTATCGCCCACTTTGAAGTCGGGTAAGAATTCGTGGGGTAATACGACTTCAGCGGAAAATTGGTCGAGCTTACGAGCAAGGGTAATTGCCAAACCAGGGCAGATTGCAACACACAGTCCGCAGCCGGTACAGCCTTCGGAGTACCGCGGAATATCCATAATATTACCCAGTTTCTCTTCGAGATGAATTGCATTTACCGGGCAGATGGTGGTACACGGATCACAGGGAATCTCCTCATCGCAACGAATAATAGGCTGGAAAGACTCGGTCAGAGTTACATCGACTGGTGGGTAAATTTTCCCCGGCTTACTTTTCAAGATTTCGGCTTTTTCCTGCCAGCTGGGATCAATTTTGACTTTTTTCCCTAAAAGTTTTGCCATTTGCAAACCGGCAATCCGTCCGCCAAACATCGCCGATGAGGCTTCAGCAATTTCTTCGGCATCTCCGGTTTTTACTACCGGAAAACCAAACTCCTGCGCTGTCGCATAGAATTCATCCACTGGCATTAAGCCGGCAGCCACCAAAATAGTATCAACCTTATAGGTCCGGGCTGTCTCTAAAATTGGCTGCCAGTCCTGATTGACCCGGGCGATTGTAATTTTTTCAACTTTGCCGTCACCCTCGGCAGATAAAACAGTGTGATTCAGATAGATTGGCACGCCCATCCGCTGGATTTTATCGGCATGAACTTTATAGCCTGAGACTTTATCGAGGATATCGCAGATCCCGACTACCTGGA
>CAZAKO010000287.1:0-1606 GCA_964485745.1 uncultured bacterium | reverse complement strand
CGGCATCGGTCAGGATTTTAATATTTTCCTGGGTTTCCGGTGCCCAGGTTACTAAGCCATCGCGATAAGTTGGACCCTGCTCATCTACCGCCTTCGCCCGGGGCGCAATGAAATCGGCACAGATTGCACCGGCATTGTTGAGCACCATCTCATACCATTGCTGAGCCTCGCTATAGGAGTGTAAGGAGTCGGGATCGTGCGAATGGTAACCATTTTCCAGATCGCTGACAATCTTGCTTAAATCCAGCTTGCTCAAATAAAATTTCCGGTTGTCATTATAATAGTTAGCCATTAATCCTCCTCCTTCAGGTAGCGCAGCATGATCGGGATGATTTCGTTCAGATCACCAACAATACCCAGGTGGGCAATCTTGAAGATTGGGGCTTCCGGATCCTTATTGATGGCAATGATTTTTTGGGATTCCTCCATGCCCGCCCGGTGTTGGATCTGACCGGAAATCCCGCAGGCAACATAGAGTTTTGGACGAACCACCGAACCGGTCTGACCGACCTGATGGTCTTTTTCAATGTATCCAAAATCTACCGCCGCCCGGCTGGCGCCAACCTCGCCGCCCAGCGCCTTAGCCAGTTCCCGAATCAGGTGGAAATTCTCCCGACTGCCAACTCCGGCGCCACCGGAAACGATGATACTGGCGGTGGAAAAGTCAACCTTCTTGACCTTTGGAATGACTTCCAGGAACTCGCTTTTTATCCAGGAATCAACAAAGCTGATGGCGAACGATTCGGTTTTTACCTGATAATTCAATCGCTCTGCCGGCAGCGGCATCACGCCTTCCCGCACGGAAGCCATCATCGGACGGTGATCGGGGGTGACAATGGTTGCCAGAATATTGCCGCCAAATGCCGGGCGCATCTGGAACAGAATCTTGCCTTTTCTTTGGTAATTATCAATGTAAAGCTGGGTGCAATCCGCCGTTAAGCCAGTTTTCAACGAAGAGGCAATCCGCGGGGCGATGTCGCGTCCGGTGTGAGTTGCGCCAAAAAGCACAATATCCGGTGCCTCGGCGCGGATCATCTCCTCAAGAATGTGCTGATAGGCAATTGAATGCGAATGCTTCAGGCGTTCGTCAGTAAAATAGACCAGCCGGTTCAAGCCCAGGCGAAATAGCTCTGCCGTATCCTCCGGCAGAGAATCTCCGGCAAAGATTCCAACTACCTCACCCTTCAGCGGGTTGGATAGGGTATGGGCTTTATAAGTCAGTTCGAGACTGACATTGCGCAGCTGGTTGGTTAAGGGATTTTTTTCGATGAAGACGACGGATTTCATGCCTGAACCTCGATGTATTCTTTCATAATGTCGCGCACCAGCTGTTTGATATCGGCGGCTTCGGTTCCATACATTTTCAATTCCCCGCCTTTCAGGATAATGCTTTTGATTTTGTGAACTCTTGTCGGACTGCCCTTGAGTCCACAGCGCTTTTCGTCCAATTTTAAGTCTGTCACCGAAAAGGTCGGAATGATCCATCCGTTAATGGCGGCTTTCTCTCTATGAGTTTCTTTGAAATTTTCCTTCAGATTGGCGCGGAAGTACTTCAGCATCAGGCGGCAGTTGGGATAGCGTGGATTATTTGCCTGTGATGTGACTG
>CAZAKO010000286.1:0-1631 GCA_964485745.1 uncultured bacterium | reverse complement strand
ATCCCGGATTGTCCGGGTCGAGCGGATTATCCGCACCGGGGTTGCGATAGCTTTCGCAACTTCCCCAAATCAATAACAGTATCAGTAATAAAGCAAGCCGTAATGGGGTATTTTTCATAAGACACCTATAGCACAATATCAATCAAGTTTAATGACCAGACTATCCCCAATCCGCCGAGAAAAATGTTGCGGCGCTTTTCGAGGTCTTTCATCTTATCAAAGGTTTTATTAAGATCATCCAATTGTTGTGGCCAGAGCTCCGGCTGGGTGAGGTTGTGGTTGTAGATATTGCGTGTATCTAACCAGATATTTTTACGGTCGGAATAATTCACCTGCGCATCAACAGCCAGATAAGCCAGGGCAAGACCGGAAGCTGCAAACGCCAACCCTTTTAAGGGATATTTCTGATAAAATTGCCCGAAACCGGGAAAAATCAGTGAACGTTTCAAAACGGCCTTTTTGGCCATGGGTTTGAGTGCATAGTTAACCGTGACCGGCAATTCATTCGTGATTTTGATTGTCTGTTTTAGTGGGTGGTATTCGGGTTTGCTGATAGTCAGTTGGTATTTCCCAACTTCCAGCGAATCCTGAAGAGGCGAAGCACCGATCCGTCGCCAGTTAAGCCGAATTTGCGTTTTAGCAGGACTGCCGGTTACAATCAACAATCCTTTCAGGTATTCGAGTCTTAAATTAATCGGTGGATTCTCCCCCGCATGCAATTGAATTTCCTGAGTTCGCGGCTGATAATTTTCTTTGGCACACGTGATTTGCAGAGCCGTGCCTGCCGCAAGATCGGTGAGCAAAAGAGGTGTATTACCCTTCTTAATACCATTAATAGTTATCTCTGCGGTTGTAGGATTGGACAAGATTCTGACCGTGGCTTGATTTTTCTTTATATCCAAGAGTTGATCAAGCGTGGCTTTCAGTCCATATTCTAACACATCGTCGATTTTACCCTTCAGGTTATACTGGGCTGTGGCAATGACTTTACCGGTTTCGACGTCAATCAAGCGCATGTCAATAGTATAGGTCATTCCAACCAATCCAAACGAACCAGCAACCATTTGTTCAGCATTCAGTAATTGTCCAATCTCGACAGCACACGCATCGCTGGTACAACCAGAGAGCTGGAATTGCTGTTCCTTGAGGATTTCCTCCATCCGCCCACGCTCGATAAGCTGGTACTGCGGGTATGCGCCCAAAATGGAACGCAGACGATTAGTTAGGGCTCGAGCCTCGGTATCATTGATACCAATACCTTCAAAATCCAATACGGCAATATTGGGTTTTCGGTCAGCATCGGGAAGTACGTTAACCGTCGTCAGAACAAGAAAAAAAAGCAAGTTCCTGATTTTCAAAATCCACAATCTCCATTAAAAATCGTGATTTATGCCATGCGGCGATAAATTGTCAATCAACGGGAAGGATCATCGAAATTTCAGAAAGCGACCGCTATCAGGCGCAGATTCAGCGCAAACGTACTGTGAATTGGTCTATCATTCCTGGAAGGATCTGAATCATACGGTAAACATAATTCTAATCAGGAATGGGGTATTAATCAAGCTATTTTTCTACTTGCTACTTTTGATAAAAAGTGATCTGCCGCGGATTGATGCCGGTTGATCGAGCGG
>CAZAKO010000285.1:0-1638 GCA_964485745.1 uncultured bacterium | reverse complement strand
ACCGCATCATTGACCGGATCACGATCGGCACCATCGAGCTGGCTGATGCCCAAAAAATCTACGATTATGGTTTGCTGCTGCTCAGCCAGGAAAATAAGTTGCAGGAGCGCTCTCCCGAAAACCACACATACGTGTATGATGATCCCAATTTCTACATCGAAATCAAAACCTTTCGCCCAGCTGGCGCCAATCCCTTCAATGAATTCAAAATCACCAATAAGCAACCCGTAATCGAACCCCTTATGATTGTCGCGCTGGATGGCGACGCCGACGGTATCCTGGATAAAATCCTCAAAGGAACCGAGACACTGGAAAAGCTCCAGGTCAAATATGCCGAGGCAATTGCATCCGGCCTCCGTAAAAATGGATTGATTAAAGTCAATCGCACGATTCTGGTCAAGGAAAAATAGACCCTTACTTTCTTGTCGATCGGACAAAAATTCAATTAATAATGTCTGACCCCGAATCAATTGATCCACATAATCAACTATCAGTTTTTAATCTATCAAAATAGCCGGGTGAAAATGAGAAACAAATGTAAAATTTTCAATGTTGTTCGAATTGTGGGTACGATTCTGATTGCCTGTGCTTTTCTGATCAAGTGTAAAGAAGAGGAGATGACCACGGCTCCCAAAATCGAACTGCCACCCGGTTATGAAGTCCGCTATTATCAAGGCATGCGCTACGGCTTATTTATTCCACCCCGATATGACTCCACCAAATCTTATCCATTAATTACACGTTTGCATGGAAGCACCGATACGGTTTCGTGGGATCTGAGCTGGTATCACGATCCCGTTCAAACCACCGATCCCTGCTTTGTGCTAACTCCGAAAAGCCTGGTCAAAAATGACGGTTGGGGTACCAGCTGGAAGTCCCAACACAGTTCCGACATGAAAAAAACTTTGGCAATCATGCAGCTGATCAGCAAAGAATTCAAGATTGACTCCACCCGCCTCTATCTCGATGGAACATCCATGGGTGGTTTTGGTGTTTTCAGTGTCCTGGATAAAGAACCGGGAATGTTTGCCGGCGCTTTCTCAATCTGCGGTGGTGGCAATCCGGCCACGGCTGCCAATGTCCTAAAAACACCGCTGTGGATTTTTCATGGGAGTATAGATGATGTCGTGCCAGTTCGCTTCTCGCGGAATATGTATCAGGCAATTGTTGATGCCGGTGGACACGAGGTCCGCTATACCGAATATCCCGGGGTCAAACATAATGCCTGGGATTTCGCCTGGAAGGAGCCCACGCTGATGTCCTGGTTACTGGCTCAAAGGAAAGGTATCAGCCACGGCGCGCCCGACCCACCCGAAAATTGCAGTTGCCAAATCCTCCGCCAAAACCGGCATAAACTGCAATGGAATCCACCATCAGACACCAATAATCCAGACAACCAAATCTGGTATTACCGGCTTTATCGAGACAATCAATTATTGGCTGAGGTAGATAATATTTACACTTCCTTCGTAGATTCGACTGCCACTAGTCAAGCTTACAATCTGTCGGCAGTCAATTATTTCTTTCATGAATCGGTCCGGATCGCTCCGACACTGATTCAGACTCACTAAATCAGTCGGCCCGCATTGTAACGAATATCTCTAACCCAGATCAAATTAATTGACGGAATAAATGTGA
>CAZAKO010000284.1:0-1662 GCA_964485745.1 uncultured bacterium | reverse complement strand
CGCTCATGAAAAGTGATTCCCCACAGCTTATTGACCAGATCGAATGCTCCCCGGCAGACATTTTCCAGCTGGAAATAGGGACGCAAAATTTCGTCATTCAAATCGTACTTCTCTTTTTTCAGCTTTTCGGCATAGTACCACCAATCCCAGGGCTCTAATGCGAATTTATCGCCCTCCCGATAGATTATTTGTTGTAGTTCACGAGCCTCGGATGCAGCCCGCTTCAGAGCTGGCCCCCAGAGCCGATTCAGCAAGTCATAGACATTTTGGGGCGTTTTGGCCATATTGATATCCAGGGCATAATCGGCATAAGTTGGAAAACCGAGCAGGCGGGCACGTTCCGCCCGGAGAGCGGCGATCTTGGCAGCGATCTGCTTGTTGTCAAATTCATCGCCATGATTCCCACGATTGATATAGGCAGTATAGATTTTCTCTCTCAAATTGCGGTGCTGCGAATATTGCAGAAAGGGCTCCCAGCTGGGACGGTGTAAAGTATAAACCCACTTGTTTTCATAACCCTTTTCCCGGGCAGCTTCGGCGCCGGCAGCGATGACCCCTTGCGGCAGCCCAATCAGGTCCGCCTCATTCTCAATAACCAATTCAAAATTATTATCCTCTTTCAGCTGATTCTCGCCAAATTTGGTGGTCAGGAGTGCCAGATCCGCATTAATCTGGCGAAAACGCTCTTTTTGCTTAGCCGATAGATTAGCTCCGTTACGCACAAAATCCTGATAATATCGCTCCAGGAGAGTCGCCTGTTCAGTGGTCAGTTGCAGCTGATCTTTCTGCAGGTATACGGTCTTGATTCTCTGGAACAGGGTATCATTCAAACTAATGTCATCGTAGTGGCTGGACAAGATCGGGGCGATATCCCTGGCTAAGGCTTGCATTGAATCGCTGGTGTTGGCACTATTCAGACTGTAAAAAATATTGGTGACTTTTTCGAGCAATTCACCGGAATAATCCAAGGCTTCGATCGTATTGGCAAAAGTTGGATCTTCCGGATTGACGATAATCGCCCTGATCTCTGCCTTATGCCGCCGCATTGCCTCCTGAAACGCCGGCAGGAAATGCTCGTTTTTAATTCGATCGAAAGGCGGTGCACCAAACGGGGTTTGCCATTCACTGAAAAAGGGATTCGACTCACGGTCTGACCTGGAGCAGGCTGAAAGCATTAACAATAAAATCAATCCTGACGACAATACTTTCTTCATCGCTCTTTTCCTTTAATTTAAAATGGGATTATTGACCCTGAATTTACAATTGCGATAATGGAGCAGATTATTCAACCCGAGTAATATAACTATTTTCGGTGAAAAACCTGTAATCATCTTTGATTGGGTTACCAGACCCGGAAAAATTACCCACAATAGGATTCGGATTAAAAGCAATCACAGATTAAATTTGGGCGAATTAAGAGTAACAAGTGACTGAATAAAGTGCCCAATCAGCAACAAAAATTCGATGTAACCGTAATCGGTAATGTCGGCATAGACACCAACATTTATCTTCCCAACAATCAGGTTCATCTCGACCGCGAATCTAATTTCACCGAGAATCTTGATTATATCGGTCAGGCGGGCGGCTATACCAGTCGCGGGTACGCCCGATTGGGAAAGAAAACCGCCTTTATTGGCTATGTCGGTGATGATTATCTTGGGA
>CAZAKO010000283.1:0-1666 GCA_964485745.1 uncultured bacterium | reverse complement strand
CGGAACGAATCTATACAATTATCCGGCGCAGTGACGGGCATTATTTCTTTGCGCTCTACGGTTCACATCAGACAACTCCCAAGCCCGGCGCGCTGCTGGATTTTGATTTTAATGATCTAACTAACTACGAGGTTTATGATACAACCGATCAGAAAATTGCCGGCTCTGAGGGAAAAGGTGGGACGGCGACCTATCTGAAAGTTGCTGCCCTGGAAATGGATCGCCATGACAATCTATGGATTACCACCTCTAATGCACAGAATGATAATACCCTGACGGTTTTAACCAAAGATAATCAATGGATTCACTTTTATATGAGTGATTCGCATAATTATCTGAATTATCATCCGACGGCGGTGGTAGTTGATTCCCAGGACCGGGTCTGGGTATCTTCGGAGGTTTTCAGCGGCGATACCCCGGCACCAGCGGCGGGTGGAATCGCCGTGTTAGATTACAATGGCACACTGGCAGATAAAAGTGATGACCAGTGGTACTGGATTACGACTAATGATGGTCTTGCCGATAACGCCGTATTTGCACTGGCATTTGATCGTGCTGGTGAGTTGTGGATTATGAGCGCTGATGGTATTCAGCGGGCGGTTGTGGCGGAAAATTTCCCAAATCTGGTATTCAGCCAGATAGATAACGCGGTATTGACCAGTGTCGCTTTTGCCAAGGAGTGTCGCATCCGCGTAGATGACTTGAATAATAAATGGATAACTACCGTCGGCATGGGCGTGAAAGTCTATACTTATAACGGCATCTGGCTCAATGATGTCGAGGGCTTCACCACTCATAATTCCGGTCTTCTGAGCAATACCGTTCTGGATGTGGCTTTTAATAATCAGGAGGGTCTGGTTTACATTGCGACCAGTAAAGGCATTTCGATTTATAAGTCGCCTTATGCCGTCTATGGCAAGCAGTACCGCAGTTTGAAAATCTTTCCCAGTCCCTACCGAATTCCCGATCAGCAGCCGATGATAATTGATGGATTGCTCCAGGATTCCGAAGTGAAAATTATGACCATTGACGGCACTTTTATCCGTCATCTGACTTCATTGAAAGGTGAGGTTATTGGTCAGCAGGCTTTCTGGGATGGCAAGGATCATCGCGGACGGTATGTCAGCAGCGGAGTCTACCTGTGCCTGGCATATACCAAAGATGGTGACACGACAGTCGGGAAGATTGCTGTCATCCGCAAGTAATTAATAAATTCATCTTACCTTCAAAAATTTTCTTGATTCAGGTTAACTAATGAGTTAACTTTGAGTTGTGGAACAAGAACGTAAGATTAAATTCTATGGCAGTTACTTTTTAGATTTTTATTTTGATCAATCAGCTGCGATTCAGGAGAAAATAGATTTTGTGTTAATGCTCATTAAATCGGTGGAGAGGATTCCTGAGAAATTTTTTAAATATGTTGAAAGCACTGATGCTATTTATGAGGTAAGAATTGAACACCATAAAATTCAAATTCGGATATTCTGCTTTTTTGACATCGGTAACTCTATTATACTTTTAAATGCTTTTATCAAAAAGAGTAAGCAAACGCCAAAGAGGGAACTTGAATTGGCGATAAAATTAAAAAAGAAATGTTTTTTAGAGAGGAAAAAATGAGTAAAAGAAAAGCTAAAAACATCAAATCCTTTGATAAACTAATAGAGCA
>CAZAKO010000282.1:0-1687 GCA_964485745.1 uncultured bacterium | reverse complement strand
CGTTTTTATCGGGCAGCGAAAGATCCAGCACTAAGATATGGCAGCCGTGTTGTTTGAGGAAATCCAGCACCTCGAAGGCGCAGCCGGCTTCCCCAACGACCTGAATGTCGGACTCGCGCTCCAGGATTTTCTTGAATCCTTCGCGGATTAGGGTGTGATCATCGGCAATAAAAACATTGATCATTTTGAATCCTATTTTACGGATTTATGGGAAAATAGCAATAAAGTTATTGGGTGGTATTCGAAAGCGGAATTTTCAGGATCAGAGTAGTCCCTTTACCTGAAGCGCTGGTGATTGAGAGGATGCCTTTTAATGCGACGGCACGCTCTTGCATTCCGATGATACCAAATTTGTCACTTTGCTCAATTTTACTCAGATTCATGCCGATTCCATTGTCTCTGATTTTTAGAATCAGGTAATCGTTTTTTTGATTCAGGAAGGCGAACAATCGGGATGCCTGGGAATGCCGGACGGCATTAGTGACCGCTTCCTGGAAAATGCGAAAAACAGCCTGCTGCTGATCGCTATCCAAATTAATCTTTTTGAGGTAACTTCGATAGTAACTGATCATTTTTATGTCTTTAGTCAAATCCTTAATTAGCCAGCGCATCGCCTCGCTAATTCCCATAGATTCCAGGACTTCCGGTCTTAAACGCCGAATCATCTCCCGGATTTTCCTGATGGTCACGTCAATCAGCACCTTCATGGACTGAATTTCGGTGAGATACTTTTGTTTGCTTTTTATCTCGGATTCTAACAATTCGGAGTTGAAAAGGGTTAGTTCGATTTTAAGTGCGGCCAGAATCTGGGCAATCTCATCATGGATTTCGCGGGCGATGGCTTTACGCTCGTCTTCCCGAATGTCCTGTAAATGGGCAGCCAGGGCGCGGAGCTGAGATTCCGATTTTTTACGGCGTTCGATGGCTTCATGATATTCGGTAATATCCATAATTACGCCAAAAACTTTGGTAATTTCCCCGTCAGTCAGGATCGGCTCGGCGGTAGTTCGAATCCATAAGTGTCGGCCTTTGACGGTAATGAAGGGGAATTCTAAATCATATGGAATGCCCTCGGTGGCACATTTTCGAAAAGCATTCAGGATGACATCCCGGTCAGGCGGAAGATAGCACTTCAGACTGTGGGCAATATGTTCTTGTGAGCCGTATGAAATTTGATTTTTGTCAAGATCGTGAATTTGATAGGTTTCATCAGTCCAGTACATATTTTGTTGCTGAATATCCCACTCCCAGCCGCCGACTCTGGCAATTTTTTGGGAAGCAGCCAGCAACGCTTCGCTTTGGCGCAGCGCCTCCTCCGCTCGAATCCGGTCTGAGATATCCCGGGCAATTACCTGGATGTAATCTTTATTTTGCAGCCTGACTTTATTTAGAATAACCTCTACCGGAAGATATGTACCATCCTTACAACGATTGCGAGTTTGAAAGGTTACCTGATCATTTTGCCCAATCTTTTTCCAGTATTTTTCTATATCCTTGCGGTGGATGGCTTCCGGATCAATATCGGTGACATTCATATGTAGTAGCTCGTCCGCCGTATAACCAAAACGACGGATAGTGTTTTGGTTAAAATCCCGGATATTTCCGTCTAAATCATGTAAGGCAATTATATCCGGCGATTGTTCGAAAAGGGCGCGAAATTTAGATTCGCTTTCTTTCAGCTCCGCTT
>CAZAKO010000281.1:0-1692 GCA_964485745.1 uncultured bacterium | reverse complement strand
CAAATGAGCCGGTTACAACAGATTCGATAATCATTACTTTATCTCGGGTTAAATTTCCGCAAAAATCAAGTCATTCAATTCGGCTATTTTTTCTTTATAGCTCTTCGGGAAAAAGTACCATACGGCAGCGGCAATCGAACTCAGCAGGGAATTACCATCCTGAAGTGAGAAACAGAAACCACTGACTTCATTCTGATCACGGACATGGAGAGTAGGAACTGCTACTGCTGATTGATTTAAGATTCTGCCCAAATATCCCAGATCCCGGGCAAAGGAAAAAACCTGACTCGAGAGCGATTTATTGGTCAGGGCAATCAGCGGATTGGCTTGCAGTCGGTTGATGACATTCTGAATAGTCGTGCTTATAGTCAATTTTAAATCAAAGTGGATAATATGTAAGTACTGCGAGTTTACTTTCATTGCAGATGAGAAAAGGTCAAGGTCAAAACCGATGGATTTGAACAATGACGCCGCATCAGCCGCCTGGTAAGTTCCGTATTTTTCATCCTTGTGGATTCCCACCAGTGGTGATGGAATGAAGTTTTTATCTTCGCTAATATCGCTTGCCCGCCGGATACAGACAAAGCGTCCCCATTCCAGATTGGATTGGTTATTTTCGATTGCGAGGGTCTTGATGATGCTGGAAATATTATGAGCATTGCAGGATACGATTCGTAGGAATTGATCTTTTTCACTGTCGAGTGACTCATCGTTAATCCCAAAAGCGTAATCTTTTCCAAAACCGGGATCTCGGGATTGAGCAATGAAAAGTTTCTCGGTACCGACATATTGAGAATAAACGGCAAGTTTGTTCTTAGTGGCAGTGCCGGCTGCCGAGCAGTCAATAATAACCCCGGCGCGATCAATTGCCTCATTGGCGTGGTAGTCAACTTTGCACCCAACGCTGGTAAATTCATCAATATATTCTTCTGGAACTGCCAATTTAGCTCCATAATTGACCAATCCTTTCAAGAGTGCAATGTTGCGGATTGAAGTCGGATCGGGTTGGAAAGTAACCTCTTCAACACCCAAATTTTTACAGCGACTGGAAAGAATCCCGATTAACGGGGCGCCGATTGTCCCAGTACCGACAATATGTACGATATTGCGTGCCATTTATCTAACCTTTTTGTTACTGACTCAAGCAATTTACTGTTAAAAACCATTTAAAGTTAACCAAAATTTCGCTTTATTAAAATGGATGTTTGGTCTTTTCGTTATTTGAGTTAAGTACTTGAATACTATCTGACTTACTATTGATTTTCAAAGGAATTTAGGATAATTAGCCTGGAATGGGTCTGGGCGTTACGATTTTTAGGTTGAAATATTAAAAATTTATTCCAATTGCAGGATCTGATAGCCAAATCCAGGGAGATTCAGATTAGCAGTGTGATTTTCGACTGCAAGATGGCTATTGTCTAACAGAGACGTCAAGATCGTGCCGATCATCCATTGCGGCAGGATTATTTGGATTGATTGCGAATCGGGATTTTTATTCAGGGCAATGATTAAGCGCTGTCTAACGTCGCCCCGGGAGTAAATCGTAACGTCATCAGCGGTGGATAAATTCAGGTAGTCGCCGCGACGCAGGGCTGAGCAGGATTGGCGGAGCTGAATTAATTTGGTGTTATAAGCCAGTTGCTCTCTTTCCAAAGTCGTCAAATTGTTACCAAATCGCATCATCCGACGGTT
>CAZAKO010000280.1:0-1703 GCA_964485745.1 uncultured bacterium | reverse complement strand
TCACCGCAGGGATTGCAAAACCTTGGACCGGCAATCGAATGTCTGGCGGAGGAAGAGAGCTTGCGAGCCCATCGGAATGCAGTTACAATCCGTCTTGAAAAAATAGGAAGGTCCGCCAATAATGATTGATTTCAAGGCGCTGGTTCGAGCACACATTCTGAACTTAAAACCCTATAATACCGCCAGAGATGACTATTCCGGGAAGATTGGCATTTTCCTCGACGCCAACGAAAATTCGCTGGGTTCGGCAGTTGCTGACTCCTATAACCGCTACCCGGATCCTCATCAAGTCGAGTTAAAAGCCAGAGTCGCCGCGCTGAAAGGGGTGACCCCGGAGCAGGTTTTTCTGGGCAGCGGCAGCGACGAGGTGATTGACCTCTTAATCCGGGTTTTCTGCGAACCGGGTCGCGACAAAATTATGGTCCTGCCGCCGACCTACGGCATGTATGCCGTCTGCGCTGCGGCAAACAACATCAGCGTAGTCGAGATCTCGCTGACCAAAACATTTACTATCAATATGCAACAGATTCTTCAAAATGCTACAGATGTCAAATTGCTGTTTCTCTGTTCACCCAATAATCCTACCGGCAACTGCCTGCCTGAATCCGAAATTACCGAAATTCTCGATAATTTCGCCGGGATCGTCGTTCTGGACGAAGCCTATATTGATTTTGCGCCGAGTCGCAGCTGGCTGACCCGATTAAGCCGCTATCCGAATCTGGTAATCATGCAGACCTTTTCCAAAGCCTGGGGACTGGCTAATCTGCGCTTAGGAATGGCTTTCGCCGATCCGGCTATTATCAATTTTCTATCCTGGATTAAATATCCCTACAACATCAGTGGTTTAACCCAGGAATTAGCATTAAAAGCACTGCAGAACGAATCGGCAAAAGATAAGATGGTGGCGTTAATCCTCACCGAAAGACAAAGACTGGCAAAGGAGCTTACCCGACTTCCGATCGTTCAGAAGGTTTTCCCCTCTGAAGCTAATTTCCTGTTAGTAAAATTCGATAATGCGCAAACGGTTTTCGAATTTCTGATCGAGCAGCAAATTATTGTCCGCGACCGCTCGCACGCGCTCCATTGCGATAATTGCCTACGTATTACCGTCGGAACACCGGAAGAGAACAAGATCTTAATTTCAAAATTGAAGGAATTTGAATCACGATGAAAAAGGTTCTGTTTATTGACCGCGATGGCACGATCATCGTCGAACCGCCTGACAATCAGGTGGACTCGTTAGAAAAACTGGAATTCGTTCCCGGCGCAATTACTGCTCTGCACCGGATTGCGACCGAGCTGGACTTCGAGCTGGTCTTGGTTTCCAACCAGGATGGTCTGGGAACGGAATCTTTCCCCGAAGAAAATTTTTGGCCGGTTCAGAATAAAATGTTGAAAACCTTAGCCGGCGAGGGTGTGGAGTTTAGCGAAATTCTAATTGACCGTAGTTTGCCGGAAGAGAACGCTCCCACCCGCAAACCGCGGACCGGTATGATGAGCAAATATTTGCAGGGCAATTACGACCTGAAAAATTCTTATGTTATCGGCGATCGTCTGACGGATGTGCAGCTGGCACACAATTTAGGTGTCAAAGCCATCCTATTGGGAACCGACAAGTCAGCCGGCGCCGAACTGATAACAACTGAATGGTCAAAGATTTATGCCTTTCTCGCCGCCCAGGACCGAGTCGTGACATTAGAACG
>CAZAKO010000279.1:0-1733 GCA_964485745.1 uncultured bacterium | reverse complement strand
GAATGTCGTGATTGCTATACTCAATTTATGTTAATCTTTGGAATGCTATTGCAGAAGAAGATATATAGATAATCAATGGTAAGTTGGTTGATTCCGGTGGAATAGCTAAACTTTTATTGTGAATCAATTAGCGTTTTTTTATATTGGTTTGCCGAGAGATATTAAAAGCGTGATCTTTGTAAAATATTAAAGCTTCAATACAATTTCATTCGAAGGGAAAGAATCATATATCAGACCTAATTCAACTTGTGTGGATGCGGTACGTTTTTAAAGGGTAAAAATAATTCTGTGTAAATTAACACTGGATTATTGTGTAAAAATCTCTAATATACTCTGCTATAATTTATGCTCCGGTTAGTCCTGTGACTGACGGGGCGAAGCCGTGCCGGGAGGCAAGATTAAAGATTAAAGAAAAAAGATAAAAGAAGTATTCATATTTTGCGGGAATTATAGATGTCGAAGAGCCAGAAATATCAAGTTAATTTATCACAACGACTGATTGATTTCTCAATCAATACAATCCAATTTTTAAGCAGCTTGCCCCGGCGCAAAGAATTTAACGTATTTATTGATTAATTATCAAAATCAGCAACTTCATCTAAGTTAAGAATTGAGGATTAAATGAAAGTACCTTTATTAGACCTGAAAGCCCAACTGGCCACGATTCGTGAGGAGCTCGAAGCTGCCGTATTGGAGGTGGTGGAATCTACTCAGTACATTTTGGGTCCCAAGATTACCGAGTTGGAAACCAAAGTTGCTAATTATTGCGAGACTCGTTTTGCCGTTGGGGTTTCTTCGGGAACTGATGCCCTCTTGATTGCCCTGATGGCACTTGATATCCAACCGGATGATATCGTGATTACTACTCCCTACTCGTTCTTTGCCACGGCTGGTGTCATTGCCCGATTGCACGCTCGTCCGGTTTTTGTGGATATTGATGCACAGACTTTCAATCTCGACGCTGATCAGCTGAACAATTGGTTTGTGAAAAATAGCAGGCAAATAAAAAAGGTTAAGGCTATCATCCCGGTTCATCTTTATGGTCAGTGCGCCGACATGGATGCGATTCTAAAAATTGCCGATCAACATCAGATTCCGGTAGTTGAGGATGCCGCGCAAGCGATTGGAGCTCGCTATCCAGTGAACAATGCTATCAAAAAAGCCGGCTCAATTGGCAAGATGGGTTGCTTTTCCTTTTTTCCCAGTAAAAACTTAGGTGCGATTGGCGATGGCGGCATGGTTACGACTAACGATTTGGCTCTGGCGGAGAAATTAGTCAAATTGCGTAATCACGGTTCGCATCCGAAGTATTACCACTCGATGATTGGTGGCAATTTTCGGTTGGATACAATTCAGGCTGCGGCACTGCTGGTCAAACTCCCATATTTAGAAAAATGGCATGCTGCCCGCCAAAAAAATGCGGTTTTTTACGATCAGAAATTTGCTAATTCGCAGATAAAAACTCCTTACATTGCTTACCAGCGTGAATATCATATCTATAATCAGTATGTCATTATTGTTCCGGAGAAACGGGACGCCTTGCGACAGTATCTCACCTCAAACGAAATCGGGCATGAAGTTTACTATCCGGTGCCATTCCATCTGCAGGAATGTTTTCGTGATCTTGGTTACCGGCGCGGCGATTTCCCCAACAGCGAATATGCTGCGGAGCATTCCTTAGCGCTACCAATTTATCCAGAATTGACGGATGAGATGAAAGCGTATGTCGTGGA
>CAZAKO010000278.1:0-1744 GCA_964485745.1 uncultured bacterium | reverse complement strand
TTTGGCTGGCATGCCAGCACCGGACCGGATGTAGACCAACGTGAGGGACATATCTTTGTCAACAATCTGCTTTTTGGTGATGAGAATTTTAAACGACCACTGCTGTTGGTCTGGCAGCTTCCCGCACTTTGCGAACGGCTTCCGCAGTCACAATTGATGGAACTTGATTATAACGTTTATATTAGGGAAAGCGATGCTGGTGCTATTCCGTTAATTATCTGGAGTCCCGCAAATAACGAGCAGTGCCAGTTGTTATTTAATTCGGTAGATGAATTTCGGAAAGTGCATCCGAAATTGGCAGCTCATAGCCGCTTTTTGCCAAATTACACTGGCCCTCTGTTCAAGAGTACCGATTTGGGTAATTATCAGTTGTTAGCGACATTTCCGGCAGCTAATGAAGCTGCCGCACTCCCGCCCGAAGTCAGCAAGCTCCTCGGTCAAATGAAAAAGTACATTGGCGCATATCCACCGCAATAATGGATTGCTTATGTATTTTTCATTATTAACTGATACTGAAATGTTAGGACTTGGAAACTTCTTAACGATATTTATGTGATGATTGATCATGTAGATATTAACATCATTTCTTGAAATTATTCCAGGTATTTTTATGATACTTTTGAATGTTTATTGAGAGCGAGGTCTTTGATGTTTATTTTAACGAATCCTTTCTTTTGGGCCTTTGTTGGGATGTTTGGACTCGTTGTAGGTATTGCCCTGGTTAGTGGGATTAAGCTTGGTCAAAACCCGCTTGTAGGTTTTATCACAATAACGATATGTGATTTATCCCGAATCTTACTTGTATTGCCTTTTTGCCCCCAACCACGTTTTAATGTTAGGGGGTGGAACTGGATTATAGGTGGCTTAATTGTTGTGGTTGCACTGGCATTTTGCTTTCCGGCTTTATCTATTAATTGGCGAACTGCACCTGATGACAAAATGGTTCTTAAAACAAATGGTATTTATGGTATTGTTAGGAATCCGATTTACCTTGCTGATCTTTTATTCACACTTGGATTTGCGGTAATGTTTCGTTCGATTATCGGTATTGCCTTGGTTCCGATTTGGTGGCTTGCCTTTCTTATGCTTGTATTAACTGAAGAAACAAGTCTGGAACGGGCCCTGGGACAGCGTTACCTGAAGTATAAACAGTCAGTGAAGGGGCGCATCATCCCCGGATTACCGATCTAGTATTTTTGCTACTCATACACAAAACCAATTAGGCTTGATGTTTGATTAGATTAAGATAAAAGCGGGAAAAATCACTCTGTGTACTGGGAGAATCCATGAAGTCATTCCTAATTAGATTTTTACTGATTTTCATTTTACTGGTAATCATCATGGTTACCTATCATTCCTACCTCAAAAAGCAGGAGCAGATCGTCTCAACTGGTGAACCGATTCCGGAATATGATAGCCTCAAATCAGCCTTGCTGGTGATTGATCTGCAGGAATCTTCAACAGGCAGAATGACGGAAACGGAGGAATACAGTCCTGAATCCAATCAGTATATTGAGAAAATCAATCAAATCATTAAACATTCGGCTGATAAAAATATCACCGTCATTTATATCTGTGCAATCACCGACAACTGGTTTCTTAATCTACTGAATGCTCGCATGAAGAAGGGCACGATTGGCACGCGGTTAGATTCACGTCTGATTAAAGTTTCCGATTATCTTTTATATAAAAACAAGTGGGATTCTTTCAGCAATCCGGAGCTGGATGCAATCTTGAAAAGAGA
>CAZAKO010000277.1:0-1756 GCA_964485745.1 uncultured bacterium | reverse complement strand
TGAAATCCCAGGCGCGCAGCGACGGCGATCTGGAAGGATTGCATAAGGACAAGGAGTTTCAGAAGATTATCCGACAAGTAACAGATTGAACCAATTATAATTCAGCGATACTTTTTAGTTTAATTCCACCATCTCTTCGATTTACTATATCCATAATTTATCCTAAATTATATCGAAAAAATTATAGGGGAGATGAGTCATGTCAAGAAAATTCAGTTTATGGTCAATAGTAATGATTGGGTTTCTCTTCCTAACCTGTAGCCTAAAAAAGGAACCTACTACCATGGCAAAAAAATTTGTCATCCGTTCGGGTGTCAACGTCAGTCACTGGCTATCCCAGAGCGACAAGCGCGGCGCTGCACGCAGTAACTATATCACCAAAACCGATTTTGAGAATATTGCCAAAATGGGCTTCGATCACGTCAGATTGCCGGTTGATGAAGAGCAGCTCTGGGACTCAACTGGAAGCAAGGAAGCCGCAGCTTTCGAATTAATGCACAATGCCATTCAGTGGGCAATTGCCGCAAAACTGCGCACCATCGTTGATCTGCATATCATCCGCGCTCACCACTTCATTGCCGAATCCAATCCCTTATGGACTAATCCCGCCGAACAGCAGAAATTAGTCAACCTCTGGCTGCAGCTGTCCGAGGAACTCAGTCAATATCCCAACAATCTGGTTGCCTATGAAATCTTAAATGAGGCCGTAGCCGATGATCCCGAGGATTGGAATAAGGTCCTCAACATGGTAATCTTCGCAATCCGCCAAAAGGAACCAGTCCGGGTGATTGTCATCGGCTCTAATCGCTGGCAGATTCCCTCAACCTTCCCCGATTTAAAAGTGCCCCCGAACGACCCGCACCTCATCCTCAGTTTTCACTTTTATTCGCCGATGGCTTTGACTCACCATCTGGCACCCTGGGCTCCCGTTGCCGAATATACCGGACCGGTCAATTATCCCGGAATGATTGTGGATACAACCTACTATCAGCAACTTTCGGCGGCCACCGTCGCGGCAATGCGCGGTTATGCCAACGGCTACTTTGATCAAACAATCCTCGAGCAGGAAATGCTCCCGGCAATCAAAATCGCCAGAGAAATGAATCTGCCGCTGTATTGCGGCGAGTTTGGAGTCTACCCCACGATTCCCAATGAGATCCGCCTGCGTTGGTACCGGGATATCTGTGATATTTTTAAAAAGAACAAAATTGCGTCCTGTCACTGGTGCTATAAAGGTGATTTCCCCGTAGTTGACGAAAAGGGTCTGCCGGATCAAAACCTTGTCACCATTTTGATTGGCAAATGAAGATCCTCTTAATCTTGCCAGATTACCGATAAGTCTCTTGCTAAGTACCTAAACTTAGTGGACCCGCTCCGCGAATTTTGTCTTTTGGCATGTGTTTTTTCTTGCACCGATTTAAATTATAGCCATTAAAATACAAGGAGAAAAATCAATGACAAAGGTGAGTACCAATAATCCGTCTTCATCTTGCATAAACATATTTGTTTCGGTTGGATTTTTGACTCTCCTGTGTGTGCTCTGCGGTTGTGCCAGCACCAAACCAACCGTCACTGCGGCTCAATATCGCTTCACCTTAAACGATGAAGTTTACCGGATTCGCTCGATTACCTCTTCTGATAATAGCCTGTCATACAACGAACTTCTCGGTGACAAATTTCTGGCAATCGACTTTGATCAGGACCGCATCATTGACCGGATCACGATCGGCACCATCGAGCTGGCTGATGCCCAAAA
>CAZAKO010000276.1:0-1760 GCA_964485745.1 uncultured bacterium | reverse complement strand
ATCAGATTCTTTCCCAATTCCGAGTATAGTAAATGATTCTCGCTTTCCACCGTCATCATCTCCCAGCGCCAGAGATCAATTCCGGTCACCACTGTCATCCGGCTCCTTTGAGTCGTGCCGACCGCCAGAACCGGCAATAATTGACTCCCAACACTTGAGATTACTCCTTTCAAATAATCAGCAAGTACAAAATTCCGAAATGGCATCCCGATTGGCGGAAGTTCCGACCAACCACTTTTAAGAGTCAGATTATTCAGGTCTCTGACAATCGGGTGACTTCGGTATTCCTCGGCAATTTGCACGGTAATTGAACGATTATTCTGCTCAATGACATATGATAAAAACACTTGCTCGCCAAGTAAATGCTCCAATCTGTCAAAGCTAAGTCCCTTCAAGTATTGAATATAAATTGCAGGATAATCCCGAGTAATTTTCTCCCGAACCAAATTCAAAATCTTTGCACTCGTATTTGGAGTTGGGAATCCAAAAAGTGCGACCGCATCCCATTTTTCGCGAAAAGGGTCCTTGGAATCAACCGAGTACCATCCCGATTGGGTCTCAAGCAGGCTGATAATCTTCATCCCCGGAATTGATTGTAGCAATTGTTTGAAATAACGCGCCTCAAAACTTGCCCGTCCCTGGATTAAAATAAAAGTCGTCCGACTGGGTTTCACCCGAACGGAAGCCGAACGTAGATTATTATATGGATTTTGATCCTGTGTCGTATCAATCATCACGCTATACTGAAATATTCCCGGTTGATCAATCACAATCTCAAATCCGACCGTTTGATACAAATTCTGGCTGGTGGTTTTAACCTTTTTCGTCTGAATTCTCTTTTTACCCTCGTGAAGAAAAACCTGGATCGTTTTGGAACGTCCCAGCGGCAAGATCCGGGCTTCAATCACTACAGTATCACCGGCAGTCACAATTGCCGGAACCGTCATCTCAAGCACCGCCGGGTCGAATGTCGGAAGGCTATCTCCTATTCCAATCGGATACACGGGAAAATCAGATTGAATATCCATCAATATTGGGTCTTCGCCCTGAGTGGATACACCATCGGTAATTAGAACACCGGCACTGACATTAATATCCGCGGATTGACGAATTCCCTTATTAAGAACCTTTGACAGATCGGTCCCATCTTGATTAAACTGCAGCTCCTTCATTGATATCGGATTATCGGCAAGCTTACTGCTGAAGGGATAAATTACAACTCCGAATCCCCGTTTTTGAAATTCAGATTGAAGTTGATCAACTAAAGTGATCAGCGAATCCCGCGAGATATGCTCGTGTTTCAGCATGCTGGCAGATTGATCTACAAAGACTTTAATTTCCGGATCGAGCTGCCGGACTGAGGTCCATTTTACAATTGGTTTAACAATAATAATTAATATCAATAATAAAATCAAAAAGCGGATCAGCAATAGAACCCGCTGCCAACGTTCGGCTATTCGATCACTTTTACGTAGTATCAAAAACAAAATTACCGCAGATATACCAAAGATCAACAGAATCCACAGATTTAAATTCTGAAATTGAATCGTAAAATGTTGCATTAATTATTAGAAATAAGAGGGAGGTTAGGAATCGCTGAAATATCCCAGGATGAGAATTGCTGACGTTTATACAGCTCCGCCCCGGTATAGGCAATCATGGCGGCATTATCGGTACAATATTTTAATGATGGAAAATAAATCTCCAGACCTTCCCGTAGCGCAGCGTTTTGAAAAACCGCTCTCAACCGCGAATTTGCC
>CAZAKO010000275.1:0-1768 GCA_964485745.1 uncultured bacterium | reverse complement strand
GGTATACTGCATTTTTGCCGCCGCAAAGGCTTCCGCCCATTGATTGCAATCTAAGGTAGTAAAATTAAATTTGGTCACATCCTGATTCGGTTCACCCCACTTACCGCCGGTGAAAGTCATAATCCCAAAATGGATGAATGCCCCGAAACGCATTTCGACGAACGCTCGCTGGAGATCTTCGGTAGTTGGAGTGCGAGTTAGTGAGCAATTCAATAACAACAGCGAAATTGCGAGGATAATAATTTTTCGGAGTAAATGTTTATTCATCGGCAATTGCTTTTTTAAGACTTTTCCCATGATTTATTGTGCGGTGATGGTTGATAGAGTCCGGCGGGATTTGAGCCGGATAGACCAGCCTGATATGACCTTTCATCTACGGTAGCCAGCCTGTCAATCATTGCAGGAGTCAGTATATTGAATTTGCGAATCTCGTCCAGTCGTTGGGCAATGAGATCCAGCGCCTCATCCTTGATCATCCACTCATCGCGGTCGAATTTTTTCAAGTTTAAAGGTATAGTATATCCACGCAGGGTTTTCTCGTGGTTAATGTTGTAATACTGTTCGAAGTAGGATATAACAAGTTCCCTCAAGTTGCGGAAGATTGGCTCCCGAAAGCGTAGACCGACATAATTCGATTTTGCCACCGCCCCCCAATAGCCATCCATCTTGTAGACTGCCAGCAAATGATCATCGTCCTGGTCGTTGGGAATCAAATCCACAACCAGCGGTGGAAAACCTAATCGGGATAGTACCGCCGCCGCAAACATGCCTCCATCAAAGCAGTGGGCAACCCGGTCGCGCAAAACTCGCAGTGGGCAGCGATAAATCGGTTCGGTACTATAAGCTAATTCGTCGAGAAACAACTGAATTTTAACCGGTGAGTTCAGGCTCGCTAATATCTGGTGTTCTGCAAGATTGAGTTCTTTTTTCAGGTAATCATTGACTGGCATCTCGACTCCTTATTCAACTTTAAAATTCCATTAACTGCCGGATTTTAGGATTTTCGTTTATGGGAAGCAATGTTTTTTTAAATATGAATCGCGTTGAGAGGATTGGAAATTTTTAGTTGAGGATTCAACCGGCTTGCAGGATTAATTTTGCCCAATCTGCAGCTCGTTCCGGTTCGCCGTCTTTCAGGGAGTTCTCGGAGGTTTTGACATAGAAGGGCGCTGGTGGGACTATCAAATTTCCGCCTTTTTTAATTAATTTAGCAGTGATCGGTTCAGCCGCATAGCCGAAAAATTTTACAAAGAAGTTGAATATCCGCGAATTGAGTTCAGCAGCCGAAACCCGGGTATCGAAAGCCGCGACTTTGACGCCTTTGAGTCCCTGCGTTGGTGTGTTTTTCAGAAAATTGGTAATCGCTTTGGTGGGTCGAAAAGCCCGGGTTGGCGAGCCGACAATTAACAATTCTATGCCGACTAATTGTTCCGGTTTAAGCTCGCTGACCCGGACAACATTTGTCTCTGGTATCCCGAGTGTGTCACCGATTTTCCGAGCGATTTTTTCGGTACAACCGAAGAAGGAATCGTAGATGATTAAGGTTTTCATGGGAAAATTTGACCTCCAAGATAAAATTTTCAATTTTCAATTTTTGAATTTGTTGAAATTTAATTAATTCTGGTCAGGAACACTAACAGCAAAAGAGTTTGATGGGTTATGAAACCTTTTGGTTTTTATGGAATTTCATATTACTTTTCAACGCTTTTTTAAGAGATGAATTGGCGACGTACCCAAGTGGCTAAGGGAGCGGTCTGCAAAACCGTTA
>CAZAKO010000274.1:0-1832 GCA_964485745.1 uncultured bacterium | reverse complement strand
TGACTTATTATTAATTGTTGATTTTTAGTCTCAGATATGGTATTTAGATCAGTCAGAGCTTAAATTCCATTGAAATTAAAAAGGAGAATCAGATTGGAAAAGATGTCGAAGCGCAAAGATTACATCAGCTGGGACGAGTATTTTATGGGTGTAGCTCTGTTGTCAGCCCAGCGCAGTAAAGACCCCAATACTCAGGTTGGTGCCTGCATTGTCAATCAGCAGAAGAAAATTGTCGGTGTAGGCTATAATGGTTTTCCTACCGGCTGTTCCGATGAAGACCTACCCTGGAATCGGGAAGGCGATTTTCTCGATACAAAATACCCCTATATTTGTCATGCCGAATTAAATGCGATTTTAAACAGTATTACCAGAGATTTAAAAGGGTGCACCATTTATGTGGCTCTGTTTCCTTGTAACGAATGCACCAAGGCTATTATCCAATCGGGAATCAGAGAGGTTGTCTATCTGTCAGATAAATATAAGGATTCAGACCATGTCAAAGCCGCTAAAATCATGTTCCAGCAGGCGGATGTCCAACTGCGTAAAATGGAAACCTTACGAAAATCACTGGAAATCAGTTTTGATGAATTGACGATTTAATAGTAGTATGTGATCCCATGTTTGAGTTTTCTGCGGGGTTGAAAAAATAAACAAATCTAAAAGGGAAATATTTTATGAATAAACCAATCCAGATTACCGAATCAACCTTTTGGGTTGGAGTTAATGATCGTGAAACTGATATATTTGAAGCACTCTGGCCGATTCCCAGAGGTATTTCCTACAATGCTTATCTCATCCGGGATGAAAAAGTTGCCTTAGTTGACACGGTTAAAAATTGTTATGTCAATAACTTATTAGATAAGATTCAGGAATTAATCGGAGCGGAGAAAAAACTCGATTATCTGATTATTAACCATATGGAGCCGGATCATTCCGGGGCGATTGAAATGATGGTTCGGCTGAATCCCGAAATGGTTATCATCGGGAATCAGAAAACGATTGAATTTCTGAAAGGCTACTATGGAATTGACGAAAATCTCAAAGTTGTGAATGATGGTGATACACTTAATCTCGGCAAACATACCTTATCTTTTCATCTAACTCCGATGGTGCACTGGCCGGAGACGATGATGACCTATGACCTTAACGATAAACTGCTTTTTTCCGGCGATGCTTTTGGTAGTTTTGGGGCGCTGACCGGCGGCTTGTTCGATGATGAGGTCAATGCCGCAGATTTTGAAGATGAGACGCTGCGTTATTATTCAAATATTGTTGGCAAATATAGCCCGATGGTGCAGAAGGCTTTTACCAAGCTGAAAGGTCTTGAAATTAAGATTATTGCGGCAACTCATGGATTAGTCTGGCGGACGAAGCCTGCAACGATTATTGCTTATTACGATCACTGGAGTCGGTATGCAGCCGAGAATGGAGTTGTCCTGATTTACGGCTCGATGTATGGCAACACCAAGAAAATGGCGGAAGCCGTTGCCGGTGGTTTGACCGAGGGGAATGTCAAAGATATCCGACTGTATGATGTATCGCGCAATCATGTTTCTTATTTATTAAAAGATTGCTGGCGTTACAAGGGGATCATTCTCGGTTGTGTTACCTATGATATGAGCTTATTGCCGACCATGAAACATCTGACCGATCTGCTAATAGCCAAACAGCTGAAGAACCGGATTTTAGGCATTTTCGGTTCTTACGGCTGGAGCGGTGGTGCGGTGAAGGAATTGCGAAATTTTGCCGAGTTGACGAAATGGGAACTGCTGGAACCAGTGGTTGAAGCTCACCAAGCCCCATCCGCAGAGAATATGCAGCAGTGCCGGCAA
>CAZAKO010000273.1:0-1880 GCA_964485745.1 uncultured bacterium | reverse complement strand
AGCGGGAGAGAAATCGCGATAGATTATCGCTATCCTGAGCCAATTCCTCTTCTATTGGGATTCCGCGCAAATTTCGACTGCCATCACAATGGCGATTTACGGATATCAATTCAGAAAAATAATCCGAACAATCTAGAATCATATTCTGACATCGCGAATCAAATCCACGACACGGAAGGATTGCAGAAAAATTTAAACGACAACATCAATCCGGTGGTGTGGCTCGATCTGTTATTTAATCGTTATAATCTATTTCGGGCACTACTTTTCCCAGATGATCGCGATGAACATCTTTTCTTTATCGAGATTGACGCGATTCAATCCCAGATCAAATTTCTTGAAACCGCCATCCGGTTTGACGAATTCGGTATAAATATTTTTGAAGCCGCCGATACTGCTCACTTTGAACATATTATCCATTTGTAAACGCGAATTGGGTTCAACCAGATCTTTTATATTTTTCCCGATCAATCCTAAACGTGAGAAACCGGTCAGTCGTGTCATTTTTTCCGTGACGCCGAGAATCTGTCCGGTCGAGTCGAGCAGGAGCGCACTTTGTGCGTCGTGTAATAATGCCAGCAGTTCGTCTTTTTGATGGCGACTCTCTTCGTAAGCCGCGGCTAGTTGTTGATTTAGATCTTTGAGTAAATCCCGCATTTTTTCGACTTCCTGAAGCGCCAATCGCCGAGTGGTAATATTTCGGGAAATCCCGAAAGTTCCAATAATCTGACCGTGCTCATCGCGGAGCGGCAACTTGGTTATCGAAGCCCAGGACACACTGCCATCAGCCCATTCGGTTTTTACTTCATGATTGACTACCGGCTTCCCGGACTTGATGATTTCCTGCTCTTCAGCATAATCCTTTTGGGCATGCTCAGGAGGGAAAAAATCGAAGTCGCTCTTACCAATTGCTTTCTTGGGATCAGATAGGTTGAATACCTCAGTTGCCAAAACTCTACTAATCCGTAAAAACTGGCTATTCAAATCCTTGAAGTAGATATATTCGGGAAAATTGTTCATCATCGCATCCATGAGTACTTTTTCACGCTCCAATTCAGTTACAAGCTTTCGATACTCAGTAATATCCCGGAATATTCCCTGCATCAATTTTCTTCCATTAAGTTCAAAAACATTGGCTTTGATTGCCACATCTTTAATTTCACCATCCTTAGTGATGACCTGGTTTTCCAGAACCTCACCATCCTTCTCTCCCCGATGTTGCATAAAAGTCTTACTAAATTTATTATCTATTTCTTGCGGTGGGTGGAGAATCCACTGGGGCTGACCAATAAGTTCTGACTTTTTCCTCCCAACCAACACCTCAGCCATTCGATTACAATCAACTATTATACCTGTTTCGGCATCGGCGATAATAATCGCATCCATTGCTTCCTCGATTTGCTTGCGGTAGCGCTCCTCCGATTTTTTTAAATCCTTCGTGGTCCGATCAAACTCGGCAATATGTTGTCCGATCCCCTCAATCATCGTATTTAAATTCAGCGCCAGTATATCGAGCTCATCATTTTTACCCGAAAACTCAATTCTCGTCGAATAATCGCCGCCTGCCACCTGCTTAATCTTCTCAATTAATTCATCAATCCGCTTTGTCTTCGACTTGCTGTCCATCTTCTTCCTCAATCAATTGCAATGCGAAAGTCACTCATTTGAGTGACATCCACAGGTTTTTAATTAAATTCTCCCCGCACCACCAAAACACACTTAATTAATAAATAATATAGCAGAAAAGTCCAAATTTGGGGGGTTCCAAGCTTTCGCGAAGATTCTTATACAGATTTCAATCACCATACATCTCATCAACGAGATTAGCGTATTTGGTCAAAACTTCCTTTTTCTTGACTTTCAGGGAGGGCGTCAGTTCA
>CAZAKO010000272.1:0-1883 GCA_964485745.1 uncultured bacterium | reverse complement strand
TGCCAATGTTGCCGTTTGCCCGATCTTCAATAAACCCGACAATCTTAAATTTCAGGATCGGCACGCTCTTAATCTTCCGAACCACATCAATCGCACTGCGGGAGGCACCGATTACCAGCGTCGGACGCTTCTTGAAACCCAGCAAATCGTTATTTTTCAGAAATCCGATCAGCAGCAGGCGCCCAATGCTCAGACCGGTCACTAATAGAATTCCGTACACAATCAGTACTCGGCGGGCAACAATAATTGGAAAATGAAATTCAAAAGTGAGGAAAAAGATAAAAAGGGTGCCCAAAAAGACAATTTTCACCACAGTAAAAATTTCATCAATCCGCGAAGTATCCCATTCTAATCGATAAAGGTCATTAGCCCCCAGCAAAATCACCCAATAAATAACCGACCAGCTCACCCAGAGGGCTAATTCGGCGGTCGTGAAATAATGCTGATAAGGCAGGAATGGGATAATCCGCCAGTTATACGTTAAAATGAAGGCGAGTATAATAAACACAACATCACTCAGAACAAACAGTACCGATTGAGCAAATTCTGAGGTGTCAAAGGGGATAAATTTCGCCTCCTTTTTGCCATTGCCACTTAATCTTCCATTGACCTTACCACTGCCGTTGGAATTGCCATTGTCAACGACAATCAGATTTCGTTCGATTTCGACATAGCCTAAGCGCCGGATCAGCATCGCTACTAAAATACTACCAACGAATAGCACCGTGAGAATTGCCGGAACATTAAGCCATAAAAACAGGTAGCCCATAAGTCCTGACACGATGCTAAAAAAATAGATAACCTTAACGGCATTTTTGTGCGAGAATCCAATATTCATCAGGCGATGATGAATGTGTTCTTTATCGGCTTTGAACGGATGCATCCGTTTACTAGCCCGGCGGAAAAAGGAGATCAACGTATCTAAAGCCGGAACCGCCAGGACAGTCAGCGGGATTAATAAGTTGAGACCATTAGTATCACCAATGCGACCGATTTCAAGCGAAATTACCGAGATCGAAAAACCTAAGAAAAGGGAACCGGCATCACCCATAAAAATTGAAGCTGGGTAATAATTATAGCGCAAAAATCCGAGGCAAGCCAAAAACAGGATGCCGTTAATTAATCCAACTAAAGTACGACCGTGGTATAAAGCAATCAAGGTGAAGATGCTGAAGATGATCATCGCAACGCCGGCAGCCAGACCATCTAAACCATCCAGCAGATTCATCGCATTGGTGATAAAGACAATCCATAACAGGGTAAAAACAAACGAAAAAACGCCGAGATGAATCTGACCAATAACCGGGAGATAGATTACCTCGAAATTAAAACCACCAATGACAACTAATGCCGCCGCCGCAATTTGACAATAGAATTTAGTTGAAAAGGAGAGTTTTTTTAGATCATCATAAATGCCAACCAGGGTAATGCATAAACAGGCAATACCGAGAATGTAATAGTGGCTGGGAACCTTACCGGCAATAATTGGCACTAGAAAAACCGAGACTGAAGTACTAATGATTACCGTTAAAACAATCGCAACTCCACCTAAATAGGGAGTGAACTTTTGATGTACCTTGCGTTCATTCGGAAGATCACCAATCCGATAACGGTTGGCAACCTTCATCGCTATCTTGGTCAATAATAGCGAGCAAGCCAAAGTTAGAATAGCAATGATTAACAGTGCTACAGTCAATTAAACGCCCTATTCCCCCGATAATATTTAAAGATCACTACCCTTTTTGCCATACGACAAGGTTGAGAAGACGATGTATATTGATTGATTTAGGTTTTCAGGAAGATGTGGTACGTATCAAGTATGTGTTTTTCAAGCCCTCACAATTACGACCGCTTAAATCTAAAAAACATTTTTTTAGGATGCA
>CAZAKO010000271.1:0-1885 GCA_964485745.1 uncultured bacterium | reverse complement strand
GGCGAATTAGCGACGCTGATCAACGAAGAAGGCTGGATTCCCGGAGAAAAGGGTGTCCGTTTATATGTTATTCCGATGGTGAATTACATTCGGTCGCAATGGTTCGATCAAATGAAATTGCCCTGGCGCTTGCCGATTGAGGATATTTATACCGTCGAGGTACTGCTAAGTTACTGTACCGTCTGCTATTATGATTATGCCAATGTCAGTTATGGTCCGGGAAGTATGTTTGCTTATCAAGTTGGCGGAGCACCCTGGATTGGCGGAACGGCTCTGCCTGAGGTGTTGAACCAGCAGCAATTGACCGGTGTAACCTTCGAACGAGTTAAATTTATACCGGGTTCCCAAAAAGTTGCCGTCCAATCCGACTTATATACCGGTGAGGAGTGCAACGGGGTTCGATTTATTATTCGTGATCGTGAAAAATATCAAATTGGGGTGACTGGGGCAATGATACTGGGCACTATTGGGCAAATGTATCCACATCATTTCAAATGGTCGAACGTGGTGGCAATAGATGCTCTTTTTGGTGATAAGTTGTTGCGAATGATAATTGAAGCTGGCGAAAAATTTACAACCCTTACGCCGTTGTGGATTGCGGAAATGACCCGGTATCAAATAATTCGTCAAAAATATCTTCTATATAATGCCGAATAAAAAATATTTTGTTTTTCTAAAGGTTTTTTATATATATTCAGCGCATATTCAGGGGGTAGAGAGATAATCAGGGGAAATAAAACAGATTTAGCAACAAATTTCAGCGGCACTCAAATTGGTTTAAGTGCCGGTAAATCAAGGGGATAATCAATTATTCATCTAAAGGAGGACATGATGAAAGACGTCGTTAAGTTGTTATTAATTAGCTCGCTGCTCATTTTTTCATTTTTTGTGGCTTGTGAAAAAACTGAGGAAGAGGAACATCCGCTGGTTGGTACTTGGGCAATGACAAACATGGAACAAACATCAACCTATAAAGCGGATACGGATGCTCTAGCTGCTTATGGCATTGTTAAAGGTGCTGCTTTAGGAAGCGGCACTTTAACCTGGGCTCAGTTCAGCGCCATGGGTGTTTCGGCAACAGTTATTTTGAAAGATGATGAAACTTTCACCTTGTCAGGTAATCTACCGCTTGCCAGTGATACGTTAGGGAATGCTCCGACAATTGTACCATTGAATGACCAGGGAACCTGGACTGCGGCGGAGGATTTGAGCACTTTATTAATTGATGGTCAGCTGTATGATATTGGCGGAGTATTGACTGTAGATGATAAAGATAATCCAAAAGTCATATCAATGACCTATTCAAAAACGGCTACTCCTGACACGGTGGTATTGAAACTTGATTTAAACCAGGATGGAACTAAAGAAACGATTATACCGGGTATTCCGATAACTGAAGACGCAACTACTACGTTGGGCTGGACAAAGCAGTAGAATCTGGCGCAAAAATACTGTATTGAGAATAATTCCATCGGAATAGATAGAAATTAATTTTCCATTTATTCCGAAAAATTTAACTAATTGTGAGGAGAAAAATGAACAAGAAGAATCTATGTATCATTTTCATGTTTGGCTTTATTCCTACTCTCCTTTTTGGAATGGTTATTAATACCAATCAAAGTGCCGAATATATCCGTATGATGAATCGCAATGCATCTACCGATTTAGATGCAGCTCTTTATAATCCGGCAGGTCTGACCCAATTGGAAGATGGATTATTTCTATATTTAAGCAGTCAGACTATCTGGCAATCCAGAACGGTCAAAGCCGCCTTTCCCGCCTATAATAGCCCAACCTTTGAAGGTAAGACTTTTGTACCAACTTTCCCTAATGCTTATTTTGCTTATAAAAAAGCTAAACTGGCATTTTTTGGTGGATTCATGCC
>CAZAKO010000270.1:0-1965 GCA_964485745.1 uncultured bacterium | reverse complement strand
CAAATTAATTAACTTGAGGGCAAATCAACTGGTTAATACCGATGTAATCAAAGGAAAAAATAAATGAGCAGAGAACGTAAAATCCTGGATTTAAAGCAGAATATCGAAAAAGCCCGCTTAGGCGGTGGCGAAACTGCCATCGAGAAACAGCATGAACGTGGTAAACTAACTGCCCGGGAAAGAATCGAACTGCTGTTGGATCAGAACAGCTTCGAAGAAATTGATATGTTCAGAACGCACAACTGCACCGATTTTGACATGGATCAAAAGAAGATTCTGGGCGATGGGATGATAACCGGTTACGGCACGATTCACAGCCGATTGGTCTTTGTCTATGCCTTTGACTTTACCGTTTTTGGCGGCTCGCTTTCGAAAACCGTCGCCGAAAAGGTGGTCAAGGTGCTCGATCTGGCTGCCAAGGTCGGGACGCCCATTATCGGCATTAATGACTCGGGCGGTGCGCGGATTCAAGAGGGCGTTGACTCTCTGGCAGGTTACACGGACATCTTCCTGAAAAATGTACTTTACTCTGGTTTGATTCCGCAAATCAGTGCCATCGTCGGACCTTGCGCCGGAGGAGCGGTCTACTCGCCAGCTCTGACGGACTTTATCTTTATGGTACGCAAAACTGCCTATATGTTCTTAACCGGTCCCAAAATCGTCAAAGCTGTGACTCATGAGGATGTCACCGCCGAGGAGTTAGGCGGCGCCGAAGTCCACGCCTCTAAAAGCGGAATAGCGCATTTTATTTATAACAACGAGAAGGAACTTTTCGAAAGTATCCGCAACCTGATATCATATATTCCACAGAATAATATGGAGGAAGCACCACTGGTTACTAATCATGATCCGGTGGATAAAATTGATGAGGAATTGAACTATCTGATCCCTGATAATCCCAATAAACCTTATGACATGAAGGAAATCCTTCACCGTATTTTGGACACCGGCGAATTTATGGAAGTTCAGGCATTGTATGCACCTAACATCATCATCGGTTTTGGACGATTAAATGGTCGTTCGGTGGGACTCGTTGCTAACCAGCCAAAATACTTAGCCGGAGTGCTCGACAGCGATGCTTCCAATAAAGCTGCCCGATTTGTACGCTTTTGCGATGCTTTCAATATCCCGGTTATCACTTTCGTAGACGTCCCCGGCTTTATGCCCGGAACGGTACAGGAATTCAACGGAATTATCAAACACGGGGCAAAAATGCTTTATGCCTATGCCGAAGCGACCGTGCCCAAGCTGACGGTGATTACTCGCAAGGGCTACGGTGGAGCCTTTTGCGTGATGAATTCCAAGCAGCTGCGCGGGGATATGATTTTCGCCTGGCCTTCGGCTGAAATCGCCGTTATGGGACCTCAGGGTGCCAGCGAAATTATATTTGCCAAAGAAATTAAATCAGCCGATAAACCAGAACAGAAATTGGAGGAATTAATCGAGGAGTATCGGGATAAATTTGCCAATCCCTACATTGCCGCATCCAAAGGCTATATTGATGAAGTCATTGAACCGAAAATCACGCGTTATAAGTTGATCAAAGCCTTAGAAATGCTCGCTAATAAACGTGACGAAAATCCGCCCAAGAAACACGGTAACATCCCCCTTTAGGAGATTAAATGCTTGAATCTCTAATGCAAAGTAACGGAATTCTGATCGCCATCTGTGGATTAGTAGTCGTCTTCAGCGGTTTAATTTTGATTGCCCTGACAATATTCCTCTTTAATATTTCCTTTAAATATATACAGCGTGGAAAAAATTTAACTGGCTCCGCCCAACAGACCTATCCAATAAAAAAATCTGAACCGGCGATTTTATCCGCTGAGGAATTGATTGCCATTTCGGTCGCCATCGAATATTACCGGCGGATCCATTTCGAACCGCTGCAAAGCGCCATTACTTTCCGGCAAGGAGAGCAGCAAAGTGTCTGGAAAAGCGGTCAGCGACCCGGAGTATTCAGAA
>CAZAKO010000269.1:0-1993 GCA_964485745.1 uncultured bacterium | reverse complement strand
ATTTTAGTGGCAGTGGAACTGATAATTTGCTTATTGATGAGAGGCGCGATGACGGGATTGATAATAATGGCAACTGGAATCCGGAGTTTGATGATACTGGTGCCGATGGTTTGCTTCCCGGACATCCGGATTATCCCGGTCCGGATATAGGTGAAAATGATGGTGTTCCAACACATGGTGAACCGCACTTCGATGAAACCGATATTGATGAAGCCGACATATTGGGCTTGACAAGCTTCTGCCTCTATGATTGGAGTTCTTTAAATCAGTATGATGATGAAAACTATTGGCTGGCATTGCGACCGGGTTTATTTATTGCAGATATGACTTCCACAAATGTCGAATTGTTATTTGGTTCGGGATATTTTTCGATGTCTCCCGGTCAACGACAGCGTGTATCGTTGGGCATTTTATTTGCCTATACTCTTGATGAATTGATCAATGTCAAACATGATGCGCAGCAGGCATTCACTGAAAATTATCAATTACCGATAAGACCGGTCATTCCCAAACTGACTGCGTCTACTCGTTACAAACAAGTAATCCTTAGCTGGAATGATAAAGCTGAAAAGTCCTACGATCCGGTATTGGGATTAGATTTTGAGGGATATCGAGTGTATAAATCTACCAATCCGTTAAATCCCTGTGAGGAGCTAATTGCTCAGTTTGATTTAGATAATGAATATTCCGGTTATGCTAAAGTCCCGTTTAATGGGGAATATTTCTGGTTGGGTAGTAACACTGGTCTTAAACATAGTTATGTAGATACGATTAGTCAATATGGTTGTGATTACTATTATACGGTTACCTCTTACGATCATGGGGATGTTGAATTGGATGTTCCACCGTTTGAATGTTTGGTTGGGATGTCAATAGATATTTATAGCAACATGTATCTTTTTGATAATAGTATTGCAATTCGACCGGTTGCACCGGATGCGTACAAATATAGTACCGAAGTTACTTTAATCAGTGGAGTGACTACTGGTATTGTGCAATGTGAGATCGTGGATCCCAGCTTAGTACGCAGCTACCACACTTATCAGATCACATTTGAAGACACATTAAGTGATTATTCATACAATATGACAAAAAATTTTACATTAAAAGATATTACCGCCAATGAAGTTGTAATTGACAGGAGTGTTTTTTTAGATGGAGCAAGCAGTCATCATATTGAGCATGGTTTTCGGCTGTCGTTGCAAAACCCGGGTGATGGAGTATTAGGTTTAAATGAATCTGCATCAGGTTGGAGTCAAGCAGGGATTCCGGAATTTGAGTTTGCGCGGTATTCTCCCTCACCGTCAAGTCGCCCGGTTCGTTTAATCGTGGGAGATTTCCAGATTCTTTTTGGAGATGTCGGGATAGACACCTCGAAACTATACTATTTAGGTACGACCGAAATACCTCCAAAGTTGGTCAATTTCACGGTCATCAATACCCTGACTAATGAAAAAGTGTCGTTTGCTTTTCGAGAACGAGCAGGGGATAATGGGATCTTTTCGTTTGATATGGCCAGACGGCGTTCGGATGAAATTATTTTCCTGGCTGATCCTGATCCAATTGAACCAGTAGCTAGCTGGGTTTTTAAGTGTGTGATTAGGTCCTCAACCCAAGCTGATTCAATTCCGCCTGGACCAGGAACTTCTGTTAATTTGATACTTAATAAGCCTTTCCTTGCGCATGATGTTTTTGAGTTTTCAATGCCGTTAATCCACCCATATGGTGTTGAAGATAATATATCTGATAGACCATTGAAATTTTCACTATCTCAAAATTATCCGAATCCCTTTAATCCGACCACCACATTCAATTACGAATTACCCCATGAATCCAGGGTAACTCTGGCTATCTTTGACCTTAGGGGACGTCTGGTGGAAACGATTGTGAATCAAACTCAACCTGCTGGTTACTACTCAGTGCTGTGGGATGCCGCAAAGTATAGTTCCGGTGTTTATTTATACCGATTTCAGGCGGGCGATTTCCAGCAGGT
>CAZAKO010000268.1:0-2023 GCA_964485745.1 uncultured bacterium | reverse complement strand
TGCCAATTGTATTGAGAGTCGCAAAGACTTTATCCTGAATTGAAACCGTTTTCCGATTGTGCTCCTCGGCAGCCCACTCCTTTTCACCGGCGACATAGATAACTGACTGACCATTGGCTTTCGCACTCTGTTTTAACATATCAATAAAGTAATCCAGATTTGCCTGAATTTCAGCCAATCCTACGAAGGCATCGGGATTGATTGCGCCGAAGAAATGACTCACTTCCGAAGGGGCACCCTCTTTACCATAAACATCCAAGCCCACCGCCCCCGAAGCCAGTACGCCACAAAGAATGTCAACCACGGCACTCAAACCATAGCCTTTATGTCCACCGGTTGTTTCGGCACCACCGCCTAATGGCAGAAGTCCGCCACCCCGCCGATTGATCAGGTTATCCAGCACCTGGGTAGCATCAGTCGTGGGACGCCCTTGTTCATCACATGCCCAGGAATCTGGCATCGCCTTGCCCTTACGCGAATAGACTTCCAGTTTCCCGCGCGGAACCGTCGAGGTCGCCATATCTAACAGAAAAGGTCTATGAGATTTCGTCGGGAAACCGATTGAAATCGGATTAGTGCCGACGACCATATCTTTGCCAAAGGTCGGTACGACCAGTGGCGCAGAATTCGTCAGTGAAATCCCAATCAGATTCTGGCGCAAAGCCAGCATCGTATAGTAACCGGCAATTCCGTAATGGTTCGAATTGCGCACGGCGGCAAAACCTAAGTAATTTCGTTTTGCCTTGGCAATGCACAACTCCATTGCTGCCCGGGCAATTGGTTGCCCCATGCCACCATTGCCATCGATGACCAGTGAAACCGGCGTCTCTTTAATGATGGTGATACTCCCGGCAGGATTGATCACTCCGCTGCGAAGACCATCCACATAACGTTTCAAGCGTGCCACACCATGCGATTCGATATTGCGCCGATCGGCAGTTACCAGAACCTCGGCAGTGATTTTGGCATCTTTCCGCGACAGCCCAACATTTATTAAAACTTCCATGGTAAAATCAGTCAGGTCTTTAACTTTAACTAATATTCGCTTTTCCATGATTTTCCTTCCGTAGGTTCAATTCCACTCAAACTCTCGGGCGGAAACCCTCGCCGAGAACTTCATGCACATTAGCGATTATCACAAACGCCTGGGGATCAATTTGTTGAACTATCTGACGTAAGGTCGCCACCTCTTTGCGAGTCACCACTGTGTACAGAATATTCCGATCGGCATTAGTAAAAAATCCCTTACCTAAGATTTCGGTGCCGCCGCGCTCCATGTCTTCAGTGATTACTTTGATAATCTCATCCTTTTTTTCACTGATAATGTAAAACGAACGGGCATAATCCATCCCATCTAAAATGAAATCCAGCACTCTGCTCGACGCATAGAGACTGATGAAACCGTAAAGGGCTAAATTGATATCACGAAAAGCGATCCCGGCAAAAGTTATCACGAAGAAATCAACGATCATGATTCCTGTGCCAACCGAAATATTGGTGTACCTATTGATGAATTGTCCGACAATATCCGAACCGCCGGTCGTGCCTTTGAACCGAAATACGAGCCCCAAACCGATTCCTAAAATAATACCACCAAAAAGTGACGCAAGAAATGGTTCGGTATCCGGTATGGGGATATGGAGGATATCGCCCAGAAAATCAGTAAAGAGTGAAACCAATATAAATGCATACAGCGTGCGCACTCCAAAGGTCTTCCCCAACAGTTTCAACCCAATATAATAAAGGGGAATATTAACAACAAGCATCACGATACCGACTGGCAATCCGAATAGATGATACAGGACAATTCCGATTCCGCTGACGCCACCCGGCGCAATTTTACCCGGAATTAAAAACAGGACCAATCCTAATGACATCACCATTGAGCCGATGGTTAGACCGGCATATTCGTACACAATATTCTTTAACTTTGCCTTCATTATTAAATCCTTCTGCGCTTCATCATTAAAATCAAAAACTTGCCGAAGCTACAAATTTTAGCCCGATATTTTAAGGAAAAAAT
>CAZAKO010000267.1:0-2024 GCA_964485745.1 uncultured bacterium | reverse complement strand
TTATATAGAGGAAAACCACTACCGGCGATTTTAGCCGCACGCGAAAAATCCAGAATACCCAGAGACTCACCTAAGTCAAGGTGATCTTTGAGCGAATAGTCGTAAACACGTTTCTTGCCCCACTCCCTAATAAGGACGTTATCTTCCGGAGAGCGACCAACTTTTACCGACTCATGGGGAATATTAGGCAGAGAAAGCATGATTGCCCGGATTTGCTCTTCAATGATCCGAATTTTATCATCCTGCATTTTGACTTCCTGACCAAGGTGCTTCATTTCCCAAATTTTATCTTCGGCAGGCTGATGCGACTTTTTAAACTGGGCAATTTCATCACTCACTCGATTGCGAATGGCTTTCAGTTCATCAATTCTTGTGATATGATCCCGTCGTTCCTGGTCGAGTTTCAGTAATTGATCCAAGTTTTCGGCACTATTTTTGGCCGTCAATCCCCTTCTGAACTTCTCCGGATCCTGGCGTATTTGCTTAATATCTAACATACTTCCTTCACCTATGCCTTAATATTATTCTGAATTCAATCCTGCACAGGGTATAAAATATAAAATATTTTTAATCAAGAGTAGATGAAATTATTGAAAAGGATTAGTTATAAGCGGCTTGATGCTTCTTACGAATACCAATTAAAAGGGTTTGGACAATGATTTTTAAGTCAAGTATAATGGACATATTTTCGATATAATATAAATCATAACGCAATTTTTCGCGGACATCATCAATGCTTTCATCATATTTGTACTTAATCTGTGCCCAACCGGTAATCCCTGGTTTGACAATCAAACGCCGGGAATAAAATTGAATAGAATGTTCCAGTTCATTGACGAAATAAATTCTTTCCGGACGGGGACCGACGATACTCATCTCACCCATCAGAACATTGAAAAATTGAGGAATTTCGTCCAGCCCTGTTTTTCTTAAAAATTTACCAAAACGGGTAATTCGTGGATCCTCTTTTACTGCCCATTTAGGACCGGTTTGTTCCTCGGCATTTTTGACCATTGACCGGAATTTAATCAGATCAAATTCCTGTTTATTCTTACCAACCCGCTTCTGTTTGTAGAAAATTGGTCCCGGCGAATCAATCATAATTCCCAAAGCAAGGATGATCCAGATTGGTAAAAAGGCGACCAATACGATGAGTGAAATAAAGATGTCAATGATTCGTTTCAATAACCATTCCCAGGTTTTCATATTGGAAGTAAAGAACCGAATCAATGAAACTCCGTAAATATGACTGGTTTTAAATCCGGACATCAGATTGTAGAAATTGGGCAACAATTTGATGGAGACATTGTATTGACTGAAAAGCGCAATCATATTCATTACCATGTCGCTGTCAGAATTATCTAAGGCGATAATTACCTCTTTAATTTTTTCCCGTTTGACAATTCCCGGAATATCATCAAAGTCACCAATAATTGGAATTCCCTGAATTTGCTTGCCAATGTTGCCGTTTGCCCGATCTTCAATAAACCCGACAATCTTAAATTTCAGAATCGGCACGCTTTTAATCTTCCGAACCACATCAATCGCACTGCGGGAGGCACCGATTACCAGCGTTGGACGCTTCTTGAAACCCAACAAATCATTATTTTTCAGAAATCCAATCAGCAACAGGCGACCGATGCTCAGACCGGTTACTAATAGAATCCCGTACACAATTAGCACCCGGCGGGCAATAATGATTGGAAAATGGAATTCAAAAGTGAGGAAGAAGATAAACAGGGTACCTAAAAAGATAACTTTAACCACTGTAAAAATTTCGTCAATTCGCGAAGTATCCCACTCTAATCGATAAAGGTCATTAGCACCCAGCAAAATAATCCAATAAATAACTGACCAGCTTGCCCAGAGGGTTAATTCGGCAGTTGTGAAAAAATACTGATAAGGCAGGAATGGGATAATCCGCCAGTTATACGTCAAAATGAAAGCGAGTATAATAAACACAACATCGCTCAGAACAAACAGTACCGATTGAGCAAATTCTGAGGTGTCAAAGGGGATAAATT
>CAZAKO010000266.1:0-2032 GCA_964485745.1 uncultured bacterium | reverse complement strand
TGATTGATGAAAATCGTGGCCAGGATGCGGGAACCGGTACGATGACCTATCTGTACGAAGGTTATAAGTGCATTGATTATTTTAGTGGCAGTGGAACTGATAATTTGCTTATTGATGAGAGGCGCGATGACGGAATTGATAATAATGGCAACTGGAATCCGGAATTTGATGATACAGGCGCCGATGGTTTACTTCCCGGGCATCCGGATTATCCGGGTGCGGATAAAGGTGAAAATGATGGTATTCCGACGCCTGGTGAACCGCACTTCGATGAAACCGACATTGACGAAGCCGACATGTTAGGCTTGACAAGCTTCTGTCTCTATGATTGGACTACTTTAATGCAGTATGATGATAATAGTTTTTGGAAGGCAATGCAGCCGGGTTTATTTATTGAGAATATGACCGCTACATATGTCGAATTATTATTTGGCTCGGGATATTTTTCGATGTCTCCCGGTCAGCACCAGCGGGTCTCGCTGGGCATTTTGTTTGCCTATGATCTTGAGGAATTAATTAATATCAAACGGGACGCAAAACTGGCATTAAATGAAAATTATCAGTTACCGATAAGACCCGTCATTCCCAAACTGACTACTTCTACTTGTTATAAACAAGTAATCCTGAGTTGGGATGATGCAGCTGAAAAATCCTATGATCCGGTATTGGGATTAGATTTTGAGGGATATCGAGTTTATAAATCTGCCAATCCGCTAGATCCCTGTGAGGAGCTGATTGCTCAGTTTGATTTGGATAATGAATATTCCGGTTATGCAAAAATCCCATATAATGGGGAATATTTCTGGTTGGGTAGCAACACCGGTCTAAGGCATAGTTACGTGGATAAAATTAGTCAATATGGATGTGATTACTATTATACGGTTACTTCCTACGATCGAGGGGATATTGATTTAGATATTCCGCCGTCCGAATGTTTAGTCGGGATAACAATAGATGATCATAATGATACCTACTTATTAAAAAATAGTGCCGTGGTTCGCCCGGTTGCGCCGGATGCAGGTAGATATAGTAATCAGGTAACATTAGTGACTGGCATGACCAATGGTACTGTCCAATGTGAGATCGTGGATCCCAGCCTGGTGCACAGCAACCACACTTATCAGATCACATTTGAAGATACGTTAAGCAGTAATTTATACAATATGACAAAAAATTTTACCTTAACGGATATTACTGCAAATGAAGTTGTCATCAATAAGAGTGTTCTTTTAAATGGAATAAGTAGTCATCATGTTGTGCATGGTTTTCGGCTGTCATTGCAAAATCCGGATGAGGGTAAATTGGGTTTAAATAAATCTGCATCGGGTTGGAGTCAGGCAGGAATTCCGGATTTTGAGTTTGTGCGGTACATGCCCTCACCCTCAAGTCGCCCGGTTCGTTTAATTGTAGGGGATTTCCAGATTCTTTTTGGAGATGTCGGGATAGATACCTCGAAACTATACTATTTCGGTACAACCGAATTAGGTATAACATTGCCCCCGAGGCCGGTCAACTTCACGGTCATCAATACCCTGACCAATGAAAAAGTGCCCTTTGCCTTTCGAGAACGAGCGGGGGATGATGGGGCCTTTTCGTTTGATTTGCTCAAACGGCGTTCGGATGAAATTATTTTTCTGGCGGATCCGGATTCTCTTGATCCGATTGCCAGCTGGGTTTTCCGGTGTACGATTGAATCCTCTGTTCAGGCTGATTCGATTCCGCCCAGTCCTGGAACTTATGTCAATTTGATTCTCAATAAGCCTTTCCTGGCACACGATGTATTTGAATTTACCATGCCCGAAATCCTGCCGGTACAATTTTCACTCTATCAAAACTATCCAAATCCCTTTAATTCAATCACAACTTTCAATTACGAATTACCCCGGGAGTCCAGAGTGACTCTGACTATTTTTGACCTCCGGGGTCGCCTGGTGGAAACGATTGTGAATCAAACTCAACCTGCTGGATATTACTCAATTCAGTGGGATGCCGTAAAGTATAGTTCCGGTGTCTATCTCTACCGCTTTCAGGC
>CAZAKO010000265.1:0-2040 GCA_964485745.1 uncultured bacterium | reverse complement strand
GTAATCGGTTACTATTACATTAATTAAATTGGTATAACCTTCCTGTTCGGTTTTGACCCGGGCTTTTAATCTTTCGACAACATCAAAGTATTGTCTATTATTGCGAATTTCCTCAGTAGTTAAGTTAGAATCAAGTAAACCCATCGCCTGGGCGGCTTTCTCCATCATGGGATAACTTTTGATAATTTCGGAACGGGTGGCTAAATCGTCACCAGTACCATAAGATATACTATAAAGATAAAGACCGGTTAGATCGGTGGATTTTTCGATGCGCAGGGTAGATACTGCCCGATACAACGGTTCAGGTTTATTCATCATCGCAAAAAAGAAACTAAAACCGCTCAGCATAATGACCGTCACGATGACGATCACTTTTTTCTTTCTAATAATCCGCCAGTAATCGCGGAGGTTTAGTTCATATTGGGCCATTTCGGCATGTTCCTGCTACATTCGGTTTAATATGACAAAAATTGCTAAAGATGTGCTAATTAGGCTGATGAATATTGAGAATGGTTGGACCCTTTCAGATAATCTGACGAAAAAGCCCCGCACTCGTTTCTGTACAATAATCCGATCGCCGTCTTCAAGGTAAACATTTTTGCTATCAATCCTCTTGAAGAGAAAATCTTCCATATTAAAGACTATCGGTTTGCCTTGCTTGCGAGTGACGACAATTTCGCGCAGATCAGCACTTGGCGATAAGCCGCCAATGTTCGCTAAAAATTCGGCTAACTGAATATTGCCCTCAATGGGATAGATTCCCGGTCGCAAAACCTCACCAAAGACAAATACATTTCGTGAACTCAATTCAATTACGTCAATCGAAACAATGGGATCACGGTAATAGCGTTTTGCCATTTCGGCGAGTGTGGACTGGGCTTTATCAACTGTAATCCCACCCAGATGGACCAAGCCGAAAAGGCGGTGAAAAATATTACCCTCGCTGTTAATGACATAGGTTTCGGATTGGGTTGGATTGGTTTCCACTAAAGCCAGCTCATTGATCGAAATTTCCAAAACATTGCCATATTGCAGGACGTAGTTCTTCGAAAGCTTGCCATATCTTTCCTGGATTTTATAACGGGGGACGATGATTTTGTCGCGATCTTTCAGAATAACGTTATTAGTTGGATCATTGGAAAATAGGTAACGTTCCATATCGAACACGATATTGGTACCGTCAGCCCGCGAAACCGTGACTCGTTTTAAATCTGCTTCAGCGGTGGCGCCGCCCTTATCAATGATAAATTCGGCAAGGAAGGTATTCGGTTTGACCGGAAATATACCAGCTTTATTTACCTCACCCCATAGAATGACTTTAATCGCGGTTTTTTCAATTACGCTGACGGCGACTTTTGGTTGAGTAAAATATTGCGCGAATTTTTGTGTCAGCAGTTCCTCAGCTTCCAAAATGGTAAGATTGGCAAGTGCAACCGTACCCAAAAGTTCATGAAAAATGGTTCCATCGGGGCGGATGGTAAAGATATTGCTTTTTTCGATCGGGTTTCCCTGGGGCCCAACATCAATATAGCTAACGGTAATTTTATCAGCGGGTTGTAAGACGATCATCGCATCTTCGGAAATCTGAACCGGTACCTCTTGTTGAGCATTAAGAATTACCTGGAGAATTAGGATTGCAGTCAGCGGTAAAATAAGTTTTTGCATGGCAATCATATGAAGTTTTAGAGCTATTTTTCTGAATGTCTCTGAATATCTTGAGTTGTTTGGTTATTGGCTAAGATTATCACCTCAGTGAAGTCTCAATATTCGCCGGAATAGCCGGTGATAACTTTGGCAAGCACACTGTTAACTAAATAATTGAGGTCGATTGGTTTGGTGATATAGTCAGCAGCACCGTTATTAAGTGCCCGCAGGGCAATGTCCCGATCTGCCATGCCGGTAATCATGATTACATCAAGTTTGGGTGAAACGCCTTTAATTTCCTTGAGGAAGGTGACCCCATCGCCGTCAGGGAGCTTGATATCCAGAAGGATCAAGGAGGGATCATATTCTTTAATTTGGGTTCGCGCTTCGGCTTGG
>CAZAKO010000264.1:0-2068 GCA_964485745.1 uncultured bacterium | reverse complement strand
TCCTTATATCGGAAAGGTGATTTCATTGCGGCAAAAGCCAACTTCGAGAGTTTTATTCAGGAAAATCCCAAACACCCGAGAAAATTCAAAGCCGAATGGCTGATTGCCCGCGCAGCAGCGCAAATACCTTATCAGGAAGTAAACTTGGCAAAAGAGTTCATCACGGTTGAAGATTACTCCAAAGCCGCTCAGTATCTCAAATCGGCTACGCAAGTGGGATACCCCGAACTGACCGACTCAATCGCTCAAAATTATACAAAAATCACGCAGTGGTTCATTGCTACCATGGATTCGTTACTGCTAAATAATCTGGTAGATCAGGCGGAGCAGATGTTAATTAATATCAGAACGTTAAATTTACCGAATAGTACCGGTCTATGCGATCAGTACTGGAGTGAAATCTATTTTCATCGAGGCGCTATCTTCACTGAATACCGCAACTGGGAGAAGGCACTCTCGTTTTTTGATCAGGCGCTGCAGAAAAATCCGGCAATTCACGAGCGGGTTGATCCCTGGACTCTGAAAATTGCCGCTGGTTATATCGAAGATGCTAATCTATCGGTAGATCAAAAAAACGTCACTTTTGCCTTAGAATCACTCCGTAAGGCTACCGCGCTCCGCCCCGAAATCTCATCAATTACCAGGGAACCAATTGAAACTCTCGAACAGGGTATCGCTTATCTACGCGAGCAGGCAGCCCTGGAGAAATTAAAAACATCCATCGAGGCAACCCGCAACCCCGCCAAACCTACCGGTTTTACCCTGCAGATCGGAATGAAACAGGAAGAAATTAGACGCGTCCTGGGTGAACCTTTTTATCAAAAAAAACTGGACACAATCAGTAACCAGCATTATGAGCTCTGGATTTATCAATTGGACAAAACCGGCGACACTCACCTCTATTTTCGCAACCAGATTTTATCGAAGATAGAAAAGTTTTAGCTAAAATTTAATTTTTACCAAAGCGAAAGGGATTTTGTTGAATATATTTTACACTGATGGTGCCTGCTCCGGAAATCCCGGACCGGGAGGTTGGGCAGTCATCTGGTTAGTTGATGGTAAACCCTACCGGAAGTGGGGTGGTTTCGCAGCTCAAACTACGAACAACCGGATGGAATTAACGGCGGTCATCGAAGCCCTTAAATTAATCAAACCGGGTGAAGCTGCCACTATTTACACCGACAGCGAATATGTCCGTAAAGGCATAACCGAATGGTTATCTAACTGGAAACTAAAAAATTGGAAAACAGCCAATAAAAAACCGGTTAAGAACCAAGACCTCTGGTCACTCCTGGATACACTAAATCATCCTAACATCGAGTGGCGCTATGTGACCGGACATATCGGCAATCCTTTCAACGAAGAATGTGACCGCATTGCACGCAACTTCATCAAGACTCGAGTTCTCTGGCAAAACGTCGAGTAGAATTATCAGATCGGTGCACTAAAATTATTAAAATTCACCCTGGCTTAGTTAAGTACTTTTACAAGCCGTAGCCGGACATTTATACTAGAGTCACAAACTTCGCAACAATGGTTTTCGGACCGCAACTGCGGAAGTTAATTTTCAATCGTGCCTGCGAACCCGAGCCGCTGATTTCGATTACCTTGCCAACCCCAAAGATTTTATGGGCGACGTTCATTCCCAGTTGAATAGTGCAATTTGCCGAATGTTGAGGCGGCTCGTCAAATTCGTCCACGACAGTTGCCTTTCTTGGGCGTACAGCGCGGCGTCTACCGGTGATAATTCCTTCTTTGAAAGTATTGACTTCAATTAACTCAGCGGGGATCTCGCGCAGAAAAATTGAATCGGGCATATACTGAGTCAATCCTGCCCGATTGCGGATCTGGGCTGATGACAGATAGATTTTCTCTTTTGCCCGGGTTAAGCCAACATAAAATAGTCGTCGCTCCTCTTCAAAGGCGTTCAGCGAATCATCACGCTCCAGCGGCAGTAATCCCTGATTCAAGCCGCAAATAATCACCACCGTAAATTCCAATCCCTTGGCACTGTGGAGGGTCATCAGTGAAACGGCATTTTTCTGATCCTGCCAGGTGTCAATTTCGG
>CAZAKO010000263.1:0-2114 GCA_964485745.1 uncultured bacterium | reverse complement strand
CGATTACAATTAAAGTTGATAATGTTATTCCCACAATCAGTCTGGCTGAGATTAGTGGAGAACAGAGTGGGGATGTGCAAATAAGTTATATAATTAGTAACGATTCTTTAAGCACTATATCGCTGATATGCGAATATACGGACGATTCCGGAATTAATTGGTCATCAGCTACTACAGAAGGAAAAACTAATCAAATAGTTGCATCAGAATTTATTGGTAGTGTTATCTGGAAGTCTCACGTTGATTTACCCGGCATTGATAAAAATGCTGTAAAATTCAGAATAACTCCGAAGGATATTAGTATAGGTATCTCGGATGAGACGATGGAGTTCCATTTAGACAACAACGACCCTCCGAGAGTAACTTTGGTCATAACGCCACCGGGTGAACAGTCTGGGGACGTGGCGCTGAAGTTTTGCGCAGACGATGCGGAAAATGATACACTGACTTACAAAGCGGAATATTCAATTGACTCAGGCACTGCTTGGCAGATGGCATCGGTCGATTGTAGTCAGGACAATTTTTCGATTTACGCTGATACGATTATTTTGATCTGGCATTCGCATGTTGACCTTTGGAATTTAGACCTGACAACAGTTCGGCTAAGAATAATACCCTTTGACAATGATACCGGTTACTCTGAAATGACCGCTGACTTCCACATTGACAATGAAACCGGTCCGATGGTTCAGAGTGTTTCCCCGACAAATTATGGGTTGTGGCAAGATACGATTGTAATCCGGTTTGATCGTGAATTATCTCCGATTTCGGTTCAAGGAAATCTTGCAGTGATAAGTTCGCGAGTCGGGCAAGTAAGCGGCCGCGCCGCGCTGTCTCCGGATGCTAAAAGTTTGACTTTCAGAGCGGATTCGAGTTTCATCTGCAATGATACGATTAGCGTAACTCTTAATTCTAATCTACAGGATGTTTACGGTAAGACCCTCGATGGCAATGGGGATGGTGACCCGGAAGGTTCGCCGGTGGATGATTATACGTGGAATTTTACTATCCCGTATTTAGCGGATTATGACAACACCGGTCAGGTTAAAGTCGAGGATTTGATTGAGTTTGTCAATGCCTGGATCGCAGAGCCGCAAGACCTGCGAAAAGAAGTCGGACCAGCAACCGGGGCGCTTCCCAATCTGAAACTCGTCCCGGATAATAAAATAGACTTTGAGGATTTTGTTACTTTGGCGCGGATGTGGAACTGGTCATTGAGCCTTGGTAAAATCTTTGCCCTTTTCGACGGTGATAATGACGAGCCCAACGCTATTATTTTGTCGAAATCTGTGCCAGATGCTGGCTGTTCCGCGAGCGTTCTGAATGATAAAGAAGTGCTTACGGATTCCCATTTCGCGAAATACAAAAAGAATATAACGCATAAACAATCGCTGTATCTTAATCCGCTCATTAATTCCAACCCCTGGCTGAACCAAAAAAACGGGCAGTTTGAGATTGAGGTTATTTATACCAAGCCAGCTGATCTGCGTGGTTTGGAACTCATTCTCAGATATGATCCGCAGGTTTTCAATTATTCCGGAATTATAACTGATGAGCCATCCGGAAAATACGCCATGCCTTTGCTGAAAGTCTTAGAGACTGAACTTGCTCAAAATATCCAAACGGTCTCAGATAAAATCGTATTTCAGCAGAGCATGGCTGGTTTATTAGTGTTGAACCTTGTTGGGACAAATGTCTCTCAGAGTGGAGGTCGGGGCGTGATCAGGATGAAGTTCACAGCGCTGAAAAGCGGCGTCTCCGATTTGCAGTATCTCTACTCGGTATATTCTAATACGACCGACCTGATAGAATCCGGTCGCGCCAGCATCGCAATCGACACCAAACTACTCATCCCGGGAAAATTTGCTATCTATCAAAACTATCCCAACCCTTTCAATGCCTATACTACCTTGAAGTATCAATTACCAACCGAAACAGCCGTCAAACTCCAGATTTTTAACCTGCGTGGTGAGTGTATCGTTGAACTGCTGAATACTCGTCAATTGCCGGGGTTTTATCAGATTTTTTGGGATGGACGAAATAAATACGGCGAGCCAGTCGCCAGCGGTCTGTACATCTACCAGATCGTCGCAGACGATGCGAGGAAGTACTTT
>CAZAKO010000262.1:0-2138 GCA_964485745.1 uncultured bacterium | reverse complement strand
CGATCGGTTATGTTGGCGTTGGTTACATTACCAAAAAAGTTAAAGCCATTACCGTAGAAAATGTCACCTGTACCAAGAAAAATATCCTGACCAAAACTTATCCACTTTCGCGACCGCTTTTCATGTACACCAATGGCAAGCCCAAAGGCGCTGTGAAAGAGTTTATTGATTTTATCCTGAGTGCAGAAGGGCAGGAGTTGGTTGAAGCCGTGGGTTATGTCGGATTAAAATAATATTTATGTATAACTCGAAATTTGTTTATTTAATAAACCTATATGATTCGTCATTCCGAGCGGTGTCGAGGAATCGCATATGTTTGGCTGATGATGCAATGATTATTATGACAAATAAAGGTAAAAATAAAAGGTTAATTTTTAGGTCAGTTATGCTGTTATTGAAATAAAAGAATGAATAGACTTGACGATAAAATATTTCAAAAGACTTTCGGCTTACTGGCGTTTGCCTCGCTTATATTCCTGCTGGGAATAGTTCTGATCCTATTTCAACAAGGTTTACCAATTTTTCGGATTGTCAATCTTTTTCAATTCGTCGGCGGTAAAGCCTGGTATCCGACGGCTAAGCCGGCTGAATTCGGTATTCTGCCGTTGATCCTGGGTACGTTATGGATCACACTTGGCGCGATGATCTTCTGTATTCCGGTTGGTGTCGGAAGTGCGCTCTTCCTGCATGAAATCGCCGGCTTTCGTTTGCGTTCAATATTAAAACCGATTATCGAGATATTGGCTGGCATTCCGTCGATAGTCTATGGTTTTTTCGGGATGGTGATTATCGCACCTTTTCTGCAAAAACTGCTTGATATTCCAATCGGGCAATGCGCTCTGACTGCCAGTCTGATCCTGGGCATCATGGCGGTGCCGGCTGTTTGCAGTTTGGCGGAAGACGCGCTGAATTTTGTGCCGAAGAGCTTTCGCGAGGCATCTTTTGCATTGGGCGCTAACCGCTGGCAAACTCTGACGCGGGTTGTGATTCCAGCCGCCGGTTCGGGAATTTCCACCGCTATTATTCTCGGAATGAGCCGGGTCGTCGGCGAGACAATGACCGTTTTAATGGTTGCCGGGGGTGCAGCTGTGATTCCGCGCAGTATTTTCGACCCGGTGCGGCCGATGACGGCAACGATTGCGGCTGAGATGGGTGAAACCGCAGTCGGCAGTCCGCATTATCATGCTCTGTTTGCCATCGGCTTGATACTTTTCCTGATTACGATGGCTTTCAATATAATCGCGGAATTAATCAGCCGTAATTATCGCTTGAAATTGGGATTGGGACGATGAAAAGAAATGCCCGTATCCAGTATCTCGGCTTTGGATTCCTATATCTGACGATTTTTATCGCCGTTCTAGTACTCGGTTCAATTATCTACTTCATTATGGTGAACGGCATCAAAGTCATCAGCTGGGAGTTTCTGACGCAGGTGCCGCGACGGGCGATGACACGCGGAGGAGTTGCGCCGGCACTGGTTGGAACCTTTTATCTGACGATTGGCGCGATCCTGTTTGCGTTACCAATGGGGCTGGCATGCGCCATTTACCTGACTGAATACAGCCCGAAAAGCGCCGTGGTCAATGTAATTCGCATGAGTATTAATAATCTGGCCGGCGTACCGTCGGTGGTTTTTGGTCTGTTCGGATTGACGGTATTCGTCAAGTTACTGGGATTTGGTGTATCGATTTTGTCCGGCAGTCTGACACTCGGCATTATGATCCTGCCGGGTATAATTTCCGCCGCTCAGGAAGCCTTGATCTCGGTCCCGCAGTCAATGAGGGAGGCATCCCTGGCGCTAGGTGCTACTCAGTGGCAAACGATTCGCAAGATAGTTTTGCCGACGGCAACGCCCGGAATTCTGACCGGCGTCATCCTGAGCATTGGCAGGGCGGCGGGAGAAACCGCACCGATTATGTTCACTGCGGCGACCTTTTATACTCGCGGCTTTCCGAAATCAATTATGGATGAAGTCATGGCCTTGCCTTATCATATTTACGCTTTGATGACCGAAGGTACTTTTCCAGAACGCCAGACAATGATTGCTTATGGATGTGCGCTAATCCTTTTATTCCTGGTACTAATGGTTTCAGGATTGGCGATTTATCTTAGACAAAAGTCGAGGAAGTATGAACTTG
>CAZAKO010000261.1:0-2145 GCA_964485745.1 uncultured bacterium | reverse complement strand
CATTTTTCCATTCAGGATACGCTGACATTCGCACCGCAAATATCCCTGGGCTGGAAAATCACGCCAACTCACGAAATTCAACTGCATTGGGGCAAATATCACCAGGATTTGATGACGATTGGCACGGAAGAGATCATTCTTTCGATGTTTGACGCCTGGGTGACAGTTCCGGAAAACCTGCCGGTTATGGCGGCGGAGCAAATTGCAATGAGCTATAGCTGGCAAATCCAGCGTAACCTCGCTCTGGATTTGGCATTATATCATAAGCGTTTTAATCATCTGGTTGAATATAATACCACCAAGTATTCACCCATTGATCCGGATTTTATTGATGGCACTGGCATAGCTAATGGTCTAGAGATTCTGCTAAAAGGGAATGTTGGGAAAATTCAAGGCTGGCTGTCGTATTCATATTCGCAGGTAGAAAAAACCGTCAATGGCATTACCTATCCGCCGAAATATGACCGCCCGCATGACCTCGACCTGGTCCTGAATTATCAACTCACCAAAAAGTGGACCATCGGCAGTCGTTTTGTCTATCACTCCGGAACGCCTTTTACTCAGATCATCGGATATATTCGCCAACCGCTCTATGAAGATTTTCTGACAGGTAGTTATCCCCGGGAAATTGAAGTCCATGGGGAGCGGAATGCCTGGAGTTATCCGGCGTATCACCGGCTGGATATAAATTTCGTCAAGAAGTTCGACTGGAAATCTCGTCCGATGGAATTTTATATTGATTTAGCCAATGTGTATGCCCGTCTGAATGTCCTGGCTTATGCCGAACATGATGATATCTGGATTCAGATGCCGCCGCTAGCGACAATCGGGATAAGGGGGAAAATATGGTAAAACGCGGATTAATTTTCATAATTCCTTTATCGCCTTTATTATATCGCTGTCCGGCCGGTCCGCCAACAGGTCCCAGTACCGATATTAGTAGGAATTTGTCTGTGAATTGCTTGATCAGTCCTTATGAGGATACCTTGAAAATATTTGTCTCGAAGTGGAATGAATTAAGTGAGTATGAGTATGATTTTTATGATTATATAAGATACCCTGATTATTGGAGTATTTCGGGAGCGAAAGTAAAAATTGCAGTTAATGGAAATTACTTACCTGTTATGGAAGATTCAGTTAAAGAGTATGATAATTTTTGGGATGTTAATCATTACTACTACTATAAATTTCCTAATGTGAATGTGTATCCGGGACAGCATTGGGAGTTATCTGTCTATCATCCAGATTACGACAGTCTCTACGCGGAAACGGTGGTGCCGGATTCCGTGAAGTTTATCGAACAACCAACCGATACGATTAGAGAATCTTATGGAGTGTTGAACTTCACCTGGACTCAGGCAACCGGAGCTGAGGGGTATTTGCCGTTATTACTGTTCATTGCAGAAAAAGATGATGGTGAATCTTGGCAACAGGAAATTTATTTGGATTGGGAAATTTATTACACAGATGGTGAACCAGGAGCATCCGGTGCATCTGTATATCCACAAAAAGGTCAATCAATTCAGTATTCTGTTAAGTCTATGATTGAACAGATTAGGTTTTTTATATCTGAAATGGATGATTTGAGTCAATTTGATGTATTTTATTTTCAATTTTATGTTTATTCATTGAACGAAGCTCTGTACAATATCCAGCGCTGGGAAGTTCAACCCGATGAACTCAGCGGCTTCAATGCTCCCATCAACGCCTACAGCAATGTGGAAAACGGCAGCGGCATCCTGGGAGTCTTCTGGCGAACAGCAAGTGGAAAAATCATTATTGATAAGGGATTTTTAATCAGTCAATGTCAGTAACATTTGTAGGTCGAATTGCCAATTCGACCCACGCAGATTACAACCTCCCGAAAGTTCGTTTTTTAAATCACTTGCGTCGTATTATTCAAACCTTCGGGAGGTTTGAGAAAAGATGAAAAATATCTTTACATATCAAAAAGTAGTAATTAAAATTTAAGCGTTTTTTCAAATTGGGCTTCCGAGGTATTGGTATTCTCTCCGTTTACCGGTTCTTCATTAACGATTTCCATGGGATAGTGGAAATCGGTTTTTTCTCAGAGTTTTTGATTTGTTCGGCATATTGATATAAATGAATTTCTATTAGGAGGGATAGAATGGATCGAAAAACAGC
>CAZAKO010000260.1:0-2148 GCA_964485745.1 uncultured bacterium | reverse complement strand
CGGGTCAAGCAAAGTTGCCTGTATTTTATCCGCAATGGTTTACTAATTGAGCGAAAGGTTACTGAGGATAATCTGCGGCTCACTGAGAAACAGCTGCAACGCATGCTAAGTGATTTAAAATCTGAAACAAGATAGACACTTTCCAGTAATTTTTAATTTTACAATTACCAATCTTCGAACAAACTTTGTGGGTTATATCTAATTGATAGACTGATTAGAATTTGATATGGATTGGATTAGTGAATTATGGAAGAATAGAACCGATAGAGATTTATTCGGGACTATCTTCAAAGAGTTTTTCGTGTGCGGCAACTGCATAAGTGCAGACCATATCACCGGTAACATTGTTGGTTGTTTCAAACATATCCAGGATCGGATTGATGCCAGTCGCCAGGGCGACAATTACGGCGGTTTGCAGATTATTCAATCCCAGTGCCTGCAGGATAATGAACAGAAGCATCAGACTACCACCTGGGATGCCGCCGGCGCCAATTGAGGCAAGTACGGTGGTAAGGATCATAACAATCAAATTATTAATGGTTAATGGAATGTGAAAAATATTAGCCGCCAGGACCGCAAACATGGGCAAATGGATACAGACACCGTCCATGTTGATCGTGGCACCAAGCGGGAGAGCAAAACTGGCAAGTTCACTACGTACCCGCAGCTTTTTTTGGACGGTATGCAGTGAGACCGGCAGGGTGGCAGCGCTGCTGCGAGTAATAAAGGCGGTGATCATGGCCTCGTCCATCCTTTTAATGATCGAATATGGATTACGCCTGGTGACGATAAAAAGTAACAAAGGGTAAACAACAAACATCATGATTAAAATCCCACCGATTACTCCAAGGGTGATCCTGATATATGGTCCGACAATATTGGGTCCATACAGACCGAAATTCACGATGGTGAGCGCTAATACACCAATCGGTGAATATTCCAAAATCCATTCGACAATTTTAAAAATTGTATCGCGAACTGCCTCGAAGAATTGAATTAGGCGGTTTAAAATATGGTTTTCAGGATTCTCAACCGACTCGAGGATGATCCGGATCGCCAGTCCAAACAGAATCGAGAAAGTAATAATTGCCAGAAAATTGTTATTTGCCAGCGCCTGGAAAGGATTCTGAAACAGATTCATCAGGATATTGGAGAACCCACCCTGACCCGGCGGTGCGTTAATATATTCATCGGGTTGGATGCCGAGAGCCTGGACGATTTTCTGCCAGTCTTCCAGATTAGTAGCTCTGCCTGGAGCTATGATTAACGCCAGGCTGGCGCCTAAAATCGCTGCCAGTAAAGAACAAAAGAGATACCAGCTGATGACTTTCAATCCGATTTTGCCGAAGCGCCGGATTGGTAGTGAGGCTGCCCCGGTAATCAGCGAAAAAAGAATTACCGGAATGACAATCATTTTTAGGAGGTTGATCAGGATTGTTCCAAAGGGTGAAATATAAGGCACAACCGTTTCGGCAATGGCTCTGCCGCTTTGAATTGATAAATACCATAATAGCCCGCCAATCAGGAAACCGAGAATAAAGCCGGCGAACAGGCGGATTAATAGAGAGGTTGAAATGTACCATTTCAGAATTGATCTACCCATTTTTTCGCTCGCTTTTGATTAAAAGAAATATATCTCTATTAGGATCGTATTTTCAAGAGAAAAGAAAGCTGATGAAAATAAGCATCGGGAATTTCCTGATTGTTAAGGATTGACTATGGAGGATGATTGAGTACAGAAGATTGCTCAAAGTCTTAATCGGCAAATTTTTATATTGATTAAATGAATCAAGATGAAATAATTTGTCGTTTAAGATAAGAAAATCCGAATTCCCGTGTTGACCTCCTGAAATTAAGATTTAACTTTTTCACCTGGTACCATGTCAAACGAACGTAAAAATAAAAAAGGGCATTTGAAATCACGAATAATAGGATATCCTGATGCGGAATATTTCAATCGTTTGGTGCTTGAAAATCAGGAAAAAGTCTACACTCTATTTCGGCGCATGGTGGCAAACCACGCAGACGCTGATGATTTGACTCAGGAGACATTTATTAAAGTGTATAAAAATCTTGCTAAATTTCGTCAGGCCTCATCTGTTTATACCTGGATTTACCGGATTGCCATCAATACCGGGATCAATTATC
>CAZAKO010000259.1:0-2151 GCA_964485745.1 uncultured bacterium | reverse complement strand
CGGGTCAAGCAAAGTTGCCTGTATTTTATCCGCAATGGTTTACTAATTGAGCGAAGGGTGACTGAGGATCATCTGCAGCACACAGAGCAACAGCTGAGACGTATGATAAGTGATTTAAAATCTGAATCAAGATAGATCAGTTACCAGTAATTTTTAATCTCACAATTACTAATCTTGAATCGAGCGTCTTGGATTTTCTTTTTTTGACGGACTGATTTGGATTTTATATGGATTGGAATAGCGAATTATAAATGAATAGAACCGATGGAGATTTATTCGGGACTATCCTCAAATAGTTTTTCGTGTGCGGCGACCGCATAAGTACAGACCATATCGCCGGTAACATTGTTGGTTGTTTCAAACATATCCAGGATCGGATTAATGCCAGTTGCCAGGGCGACAATTACGGCGGTCTGCATGTTATTCAACCCCAGTGTCTGCAGGATAATGAACAGGAGCATCAGACTACCACCCGGGACGCCACCGGCACCAATTGAGGCAAGTACGGTAGTAAGTATCATCATGATCAAATTATTGATGGTCAGTGGAATGTGAAAAATATTAGCCGCCAGGACCGCAAACATAGGCAAATGGATACAGACACCGTCCATGTTGATCGTGGCACCGAGTGGGAGTGAAAAACTGGCAAGTTCACTGCGCACCCGCAGTTGCTTTTGAACGGTATGCAGTGAGACCGGCAGGGTGGCAGCGCTGCTGCGAGTAATAAAGGCGGTGATCATGGCCTCGTCCATCCTTTTAATGATCGAATATGGATTACGCCTGGTGACGATAAAAAGTAACAAAGGGTAAACAACAAACATCATGATTAAAATCCCACCGATTACTCCAAGGGTGATCCTGATATATGGTCCGACAATATTGGGTCCATACAGACCGAAATTCACGATGGTGAGCGCTAATACACCAATCGGTGAATATTCCAAAATCCATTCGACAATTTTAAAAATTGTATCGCGAACTGCCTCGAAGAATTGAATTAGGCGGTTTAAAATATGGTTTTCAGGATTCTCAACCGACTCGAGGATGATCCGGATCGCCAGTCCAAACAGAATCGAGAAAGTAATAATTGCCAGAAAATTGTTATTTGCCAGCGCCTGGAAAGGATTCTGAAACAGATTCATCAGGATATTGGTGAATCCACCCTGACCCGGTGGTGTGTTAATATATTCTTCGGGCTGGATACCGAGAGCCCGGACGATTTTCTGCCAGTCTTCCAGATTGGTGGCTTTGCCTGGAGCTAAGATTAAAGCCAAACTGGCACCCAAGATCGCCGCCAGTAAGGAACAAAAGAGATACCAGCTGATGACTTTCAATCCGATTTTGCCAAAGCGCCGGATCGGCAGCGAGGCAGCTCCGGTAATCAGCGAAAAAAGAATTACCGGGATGACAATCATTTTTAGGAGGTTGATCAGGATTGTCCCAAAGGGGGAAATATAAGGCGCAACCGTAGCGGCAATGGCTCTGCCACTCTGGATTGATAAATACCACAGCAGTCCACCAATCAGGGAACCGAGAATAAAGCCGGCGAGCAGGCGGATTAATAGAGATGTTGAAATGTACCACTTCAGAATTGATCTACCCATGTTTGCGCTCGTTTTTAATTAGAAGAAATATATCCCCGTCGGGATCGTTTTTTCAAGAAAAAAGAGAGGCGCTGAAAATAAGCAGTGGGAACTTCCTGATTGTTGAAGTATTGACTACCGGGGATAATTGAGTAATAGGAGATCGCCCATAGTTAAAATCGGTAAATTTTTATATTGATTAAATGAATCAAGATGAAATAATTTGTCAAGTAAGAGAAACCGATCCGAATTCCCATGTTGACCTCCTGAGATTAAGATTTAACTTTTTCACTTAGTACCATGTCAAACGAACATAAAAATCAAAAGGGGCATTTGAAATCACGAATAAAAGGATATCCTGATGCGGAGTATTTCAATCGCTTGGTTCTTGAAAATCAGGAAAAAATTTACACCCTGTTTCGGCGCATGGTGGCAAGCCACGAAGACGCTGATGATTTGACCCAGGAGACATTTATTAAAGTGTATAAAAATCTTTCAAATTTTCGTCGGGACTCATCTGTTTATACCTGGATTTACCGGATTGCCATCAATACCGGGATCAATTATC
>CAZAKO010000258.1:0-2162 GCA_964485745.1 uncultured bacterium | reverse complement strand
CTTACCCTATTTCAGTAAGTTCCGCGTCCCAATGATGATCCTGATTCTCATTACCCTCATTACCATTCTTCTATCACTGTATGGGCTGAAAGCCATCGTTGACAATTCTCAGCCGAAATTACTCCGAAAAGTGTTAATCGTATCGGGTTTCTTTTTCCTGATTGGACTGATTCCACTGCTGGTACCAAACATTTTATCTTTTACTTCTCCCAGTGATCAACAGGTCATTTCCAATCCGCAGGTTTTAGAAATGCTGCAAACCATAAGACGCGAATTGATGCAGACCGACACTATCCGGATGCTGGGATTTCTTGGTGCCTTTGTCATTTTGTATTACCTTTTTGCTAAACATAAGATCGGTAAAGACTTATTAATTATCGGTATACTTTTGCTGATTTCGGTGGATCTGATCAGTGTCTCCGCGCGATTCATAAATAAATCTCACCTAGTAAATCAAAAAAGTATTGAGCGCTCTTATTTTAAACTCACCAATTTCGACAAAATGATTTTAGCCGATGACTCCTACCACCGGGTACTTGGGGTTGGCAACCTATTTCAGAACGATGATCTTGCCTACCGCCACCAGCTTGTCGGTGGCTATTCGCCCATCAAACCGCAATTGATTCAGGATGTAATTGATAACAACCTGTACACCGGTGACCCGGATCAGCCAATCAACTGGCAGGTGGTCAACATGCTGAATGCTAAATATATCGTTTCGCCGGCTCAGCTCACCAATCCGGCGCTTACGATTTTAGATGTTGATCAGAATCGCCGGACTATTCTCTATAAAAACCATAACGCCTTACCACGCGCCTATTTTGTCCAAACAATTAAACGTTTTCCCAACGAAAAAGAGGTCGTCCGCTTCCTGAACAACCCCGATTTTGACCCCGCTGAGATGGCTCTGACATCAGAAACCATTGACGATACCAGCTATTCCGGGAATGGTCAGGTTAACATCCGGAATTACACCCCCAACCAAATCGAGCTCGCTGCTTCCTGTCAAGACACCGCCTTCTTAGTTCTTGCTGAAGCCTATTATCCGGTTGGCTGGAATGCCATCATTGATTCCCAAAAGACGCATATCTATCAGATAAACCATATTCTGCGCGGAATTATCGTGCCACCCGGCGATCACGAAATTACTTTCCAGTTCCTGCCGAAAAGTTACGTTTATGCCAACCGAATCTCGACAATTTTTCTCTCTGGTGCCTGGATTTTACTGGCAGTAGCATTAATCTACCACAACCAAAATCGAATTAAACCCTGGATTAAAAGATTTTTAATAAAGCACAAAAAATAAACTTAACATTGAATCCTTAACGGGATCTTTGGAGTTAACACCATGCAAGTACCTATTTATCGCCATTCCAGCAACATAAAACGGATGCTGCTGATCCTGGCGATTGTGCTCATCATTGCACTCCTGAAATACTCGCAAAACATTGTCAACAAGCTGCGCGTAGATTTAACCAATATGGTGCGTTTTTATGCTCAGGTATATGCTCAAGCTGCCACCGCGCAGACTGGCGAAGACTTCAGTTTCATTTTCGACCAGATTATTCGCAAATCTTCGATCCCCATGATCATCTCGGCAGCCGTAGATCAAAATCCCACCGCCTGGCGCGGCGTCGGGGTCGAAGACCGTGAACTGACTGATGAGAGCCGCCAGAAGCTGGAAAAAATGATGAAAAATATGGACAGCGCTAACGAACCGATCCCGCTGATTTATGGGGATTATACTTTAGGATATATCCACTATGGCGACACCGAACTGATCAAACATTTGATTATGTTGCCCTATATCGAAATATCAGTCGTCGCCCTCTTCATTTTCCTGGGCTATATTTCCTTCCAGGTCATCCGCAGCAACGAAAAACGCAGTATCTGGGTTGGTCTGGCAAAAGAGACCGCCCATCAATTAGGCACGCCGCTGACGGCTTTGATGGGCTGGAGCGAACTGCTGAAAAGTCAATTCCCTGAAAATGAACACATAGACGATATAACTAAGGATATCAAGCGTCTGGAAAAAGTAACCAATCGCTTCTCCCATATCGGTTCGACTCCCCACCTGGAAACCGCTTCACTCAATAGTGTCATTAAAGAAGCTGTCGAATATTACCAGCGCCGCCTGCCGCAATTGAGACCCGGGGTGCGGA
>CAZAKO010000257.1:0-2162 GCA_964485745.1 uncultured bacterium | reverse complement strand
CTTACCCTATTTCAGTAAGTTCCGCGTCCCAATGATGATCCTGATTCTCATTACCTTCATTACCATTCTTCTATCAATGTTTGGACTGAAAGCCCTCATTGATAATTCTCAGCCGAAATTACTCCGTCCGGTACTAATTGTCTCGGGTTTCTTCTTCTGCGTTGGTCTTATCCCACTCCTGATGCCAGGCATCTTATCCTTCACCTCGCCCAATGACCAACAGGTCATTTCCAATCCGCAGGTTTTAGCAATGCTGCAAACCATAAGACGGGAACTGATGCAGACCGATACTATCCGGATGCTGGGATTCCTTGGCGCATTTGTCATTTTGTATTACCTTTTTGCTAAACATAAGATTGGTAAAGACTTATTAATTATCGGTATCCTTTTGCTGATTTCGGTGGATCTGATCAGTGTTTCCGCGCGATTCATAAATAAATCTCACCTAGTAAATCAAAAAAGTATTGAGCGCTCTTATTTTAAACTCACCAATTTCGACAAAATGATTTTAGCCGATGACTCCTACCACCGGGTACTTGGGGTTGGCAACCTATTTCAGAACGATGATCTTGCCTACCGCCACCAGCTTGTCGGTGGCTATTCGCCCATCAAACCGCAATTGATTCAGGATGTAATTGATAACAACCTGTACACCGGTGACCCGGATCAGCCAATCAACTGGCAGGTGGTCAACATGCTGAATGCTAAATATATCGTTTCGCCGGCTCAGCTCACCAATCCGGCGCTTACGATTTTAGATGTTGATCAGAATCGCCGGACTATTCTCTATAAAAACCATAACGCCTTACCACGCGCCTATTTTGTCCAAACAATTAAACGTTTTCCCAACGAAAAAGAGGTCGTCCGCTTCCTGAACAACCCCGATTTTGACCCCGCTGAGATGGCTCTGACATCAGAAACCATTGACGATACCAGCTATTCCGGGAATGGTCAGGTTAACATCCGGAATTACACCCCCAACCAAATCGAGCTCGCTGCTTCCTGTCAAGACACCGCCTTCTTAGTTCTTGCTGAAGCCTATTATCCGGTTGGCTGGAATGCCATCATTGATTCCCAAAAGACGCATATCTATCAGATAAACCATATTCTGCGCGGAATTATCGTGCCACCCGGCGATCACGAAATTACTTTCCAGTTCCTGCCGAAAAGTTACGTTTATGCCAACCGAATCTCGACAATTTTTCTCTCTGGTGCCTGGATTTTACTGGCAGTAGCATTAATCTACCACAACCAAAATCGAATTAAACCCTGGATTAAAAGATTTTTAATAAAGCACAAAAAATAAACTTAACATTGAATCCTTAACGGGATCTTTGGAGTTAACACCATGCAAGTACCTATTTATCGCCATTCCAGCAACATAAAACGGATGCTGCTGATCCTGGCGATTGTGCTCATCATTGCACTCCTGAAATACTCGCAAAACATTGTCAACAAGCTGCGCGTAGATTTAACCAATATGGTGCGTTTTTATGCTCAGGTATATGCTCAAGCTGCCACCGCGCAGACTGGCGAAGACTTCAGTTTCATTTTCGACCAGATTATTCGCAAATCTTCGATCCCCATGATCATCTCGGCAGCCGTAGATCAAAATCCCACCGCCTGGCGCGGCGTCGGGGTCGAAGACCGTGAACTGACTGATGAGAGCCGCCAGAAGCTGGAAAAAATGATGAAAAATATGGACAGCGCTAACGAACCGATCCCGCTGATTTATGGGGATTATACTTTAGGATATATCCACTATGGCGACACCGAACTGATCAAACATTTGATTATGTTGCCCTATATCGAAATATCAGTCGTCGCCCTCTTCATTTTCCTGGGCTATATTTCCTTCCAGGTTATCCGCAGCAATGAAAAACGCAGCATCTGGGTCGGTCTGGCAAAAGAGACTGCCCATCAATTAGGCACGCCATTGACGGCATTGATGGGCTGGATCGAGCTGCTCAAAAACCAATTCCCTGAAAATGAACATATAGACGATATAACTAAGGATATCAAGCGGCTGGAAAAGGTAACCAATCGCTTCTCCCATATCGGTTCGACTCCCCACCTGGAAACTGCTTCGCTCAATCGTGTCATTAAGGAAGCTGTCGAATATTACCAGCGCCGCCTGCCGCAATTGAGACCCGGGGTGCGGA
>CAZAKO010000256.1:0-2168 GCA_964485745.1 uncultured bacterium | reverse complement strand
TGAATATCTCCCATATCGAGATTATTAAGTTTCTGGAAAGTCAGGAGATTAGCTGTAAGAGCATTATGACTCCCGTGGATGAGGCGACTTATCTGAAAATCCTGGAGGAATTTGCCCGTGAAAAGGATGTTATTGAACGCTTTCGCAAAGAGCGCGCTCGCCGAGAAGCCGAATCCAAACGCAAGGCGGAAGAGGAAGCCCGCAAGAGTGCCCAGGAAGAACGGAAGAAGATCGAGAACGAAGTGTATCAGCATGCGACTCCCCTGATTGATATGGCTATTAAAATGACTTATCAGTATACTCAGCAGATCCTTAAACAGCTCTTGACCGAGGTCAAAGAGGCGCTTAGCTACTCTGATGTTATCCCTAAAAAAGTTACTGAAATTCCCGCCGTTGAAGCCGCACACGAGGCGGCTGCTACGGAAGAAGGTGGGGTTGCCGGTAAAAAGAAAAAGGATAAGCGCAAACTGCGCCGGGTGGCAATTTCCGAGATCGAATCCCGGCTGGACCAAAAAGGTTCCAAACGGCGGATGCTCGATGAGGAGCTCAAAAAGCGCGGCAAACATGGCAAATTAATTGAGATTGACGACCGCAAAGTTGACGCCTCGATTCGCCGAACGATGGCTAAGATGGATGAAAAACTCGGTCGTAAAAAATATAAAAAAGCCGATACTACCAAGGATGAAGAGCAAGAGGAATCCCAAAAAATCCGCATCAGTGAATTTTCGAGTGTCGAAACCCTGGCGAATATGATGAATGTTGACCCGGCGGATGTAATTGCCAAATGCATTCAAATGGGGATGTTTGTGACAATTAATCAGCGCCTGGATTTTGACGCGATTACCCTGATTGCCGATGAATTTGAATTTAAGGTCGAGCAGGTCGAGCGTTATGGAGAGGAAATCTTGAAAATCGAAGAATCGGAAGAAGATTTGCGCAATGCCACACCCCGACCACCGGTCGTGGTAATCATGGGACATGTGGATCATGGCAAGACCTCACTGCTCGATTATGTTCGCCGGACTAATGTTGTGGCAGGTGAATCCGGTGGAATTACCCAGCATATCGGCGCTTATAAAGTGATGCTGGATAATAATAAAGAGATCACTTTTCTCGACACCCCGGGTCACGAAGCATTTACGGCAATGCGGGCGCGCGGGGCTCAGGTGACTGATATTGTGATTTTAGTGGTTGCAGCTGACGATGGGGTTATGCCCCAAACCATCGAAGCCATCAATCACGCCAAAGCGGCAAATGTCCCGATTGTGGTGGCGATCAATAAGATTGATAAGCCCGAATCCAATATCGAAAAGGTTAAACGGGAGTTGTCGGAAAATGGGGTCCTGGTTGAAGATTGGGGTGGATCCGTGCAAGCCGCCGAAATTTCCGCTAAAACCGGACAGGGAATAGACCATCTGTTAGATATTTTATTACTGGAAGCCGAAATGTTGGAACTGAAAGCCAATGCCGATACGATGGCGAAGGGTACGGTCATCGAGTCCAAAATTGATAAACGGCATGGACCCACCGCCACGGTTTTGATTCAGATGGGGACTTTAAATATTGGCAATACTTTTGTTTGTGGACCGGCATTTGGACGGGTTAGGTCGCTGTATGACGAGCGCGGGCATCGCCTCAAAAAGGCAGGTCCGTCCGATCCCGTCATCGTTGTCGGTTTCGATGTGCTACCGCCTTTAGCGGAAATCTTTGCCGTGGTGGAAGACGATCGGGAAGCGAAAAAGATTGCCTCGGAGCGCCATAAGATTCACCGTGAACAGCAATTCCGGCAGACCAAAGAGTGGACTCTGGATGCCATCTCGCAGCAGATTTCCGAAGGCAAAATCAAACAGCTCAACGTGATTCTCAAGTGCGATGTAGACGGCTCGGTGGAGGCTTTGAGCGAGACCATCAGTAAACTGGGCAATGAAGAGGTTGCCGTTAGTATTAAACATAAGGCTGCCGGTCAAATTCATGAATCGGATGTGCTTCTGGCTAAGGCTTCCGAAGCAATCATCATCGGTTTTAATACCACCGCCACCCCCAAGGGCAAGGAATTGGCTAAGAAAGAAAACATCGAGATTCGCTACTACGATATCATCTATGAATTAGTTGATGATATCAAAGCCGCCCTTGAAGGCTTACTCACGCCCGATAAGATCGAAGAGCGG
>CAZAKO010000255.1:0-2196 GCA_964485745.1 uncultured bacterium | reverse complement strand
CCTATAATATATATATCCAAAATGCCGATGTTATAGGACAGATTAAATCTGCCATGTCTGATACCAGCACTGGTTTTCGGCGGGTGGTACAAGCTGGAAATGTCAATCATGACACCTGCTGGACTATTAAAAATTTACCGGCTGGTACTTATTTCTGGAGTGTCCAGGCGATTGATAATAATTTCGCTGGTTCACCGTTCGCAAAACAACAAACATTCGTGTATAGCCCTGTTTTAGTGAAAGATGAAGAATCCTTGCCGACAAAATATGCTCTTGATCCTGGCTACCCCAATCCATTCAACCCGGTAATGACAATCTGTTATGCTCTACCAAAGACTGGTCATGTTCAATTATTGGTCTTCAATCTTAATGGGCAATTAGTCGAAAAACTGATAAATGAGTACCAAACTCCTGGATACTATTCAATTCAATGGAATGCCTCACAGTCTAGCTCCGGAATCTATTTTTACAAACTAATTTCTGGTGATTACGCTAAAACTAGAAAATGTGTCCTACTGAAATAGTTTTATGTCGCAACAAGATAGATTTTTGTTAGAATTGCTAAGATTTACTTATATTCTAATTGTTTATTATTATTAGGTTCTTTAATAAAGAGCATCAATATGCCAGCTATTATCGTCAGCCCCAACGATAAATAGAACGGCGCCAACAAGTTAATTTTATCCCAGAGTAAGCCGGCAATCAGGGAAGCCGGGAAGGCGCACAAACCGATGACCATCTGGTAGGTGCCGATACAACTTGCCCGGAATTTTTCAGGTGCCAGTTCGGAAACCAGGGTACTTTGTACGGGTTCGAGGGCACCTTTGTGCATCCCATACAACACGAAGACTAAAATCATCAGCCAGTAAGATTTGAAGAAAACAATGTCGAGGCAAACCAGTGCCCAGAACAGTAAAGCCAGCAGCATTACGGTTCGCCGACCGATTTTATCAGCCAGCTTGCCAAAGGGGTAAGAGCTGACCGAGGCGAAGAAAGAGTATATTAGATAGAGCACCGGCACAAAAGCAACTTTAAATCCAGTTTGCTTAGCAAAGATTAGCAGGAAGGAATAGGTGAAATTCCCGACGGCAAAAATAGCGCTGAGAACTAAGAATAAAAGAAAATTGCCACTCAGATCGCGAAAGCGTAATCCTTTGTAGATCGTCCGGTCGCCGGGGGTAGTCTCTTTGATTTTTACGATAATCAGGATGGCACCGATCAGAGAGGGAATCGCTGCTAATATAAATAAATTGCGGTAGCCGATCAAATTGAATAAGGCGATACAAATCAGAATACCGACCACTGCTCCCAGATTATCAGCCATACGCAGAAAACCGAAATTCTTACCGCGGGTCGCGTCGGTGGAGATGTCAGCAATTAATGCATCCCGCGGTGCGCTGCGAATCTTGCCGGCACGGTCGAGAACGCGAAATGGAATCAAATGCTGCCAGATAGTCGAAAGACCATAACCAATGCGGGAAGTTGCGCCCATTAAATAACCGACCCAGATAAAACGTTTCCGCTGGCGGATTTTATCCGACCAGAAACCGGAGACCGCCTTGGCAATTGAGACAATCGCCTCGCCTAATCCATCAATCAGTCCCAACATTGACATGTTGGCTTTGAGGATTTCGGTGACAAACAACGGCCAGATAGGGTAGATAATATCGGAACCGGCATCATTCAAAAAGGACGCCAGCGCGAAAGTCTTGACCGTCTTCTTGGTGGTAGATTCTTTCTCAGTCATTTTCTCTCCAGCCTAATTTTATGGAAAAAATTAAATCAGACTTTCCAAATATCCAATTAATCCATGGAAAATGCACAAAAAATCTTCCGGTAATCGAGTCGAATCACGCAACCAGAAAGAATAAGAATATCTTGACAACAATTATTATCTAAAGTAGAATTAGCTTGCACTTGCAATGGAAATAGCGATGAAGGTTTGGGGTATAATTAAGAAGGATTTGTATCCAATTTTTCGGTGTTTGTTATCCAAATCAACCGCAATGTTGCTAATAATAGATAGAAATGACTTTTTCTTCCACTATCAAGAATGAATATGAATTTTAAAAAGTTTGCTGTAATCATACTATTATCTTTGTTTTTCTTCAGGTTTTTATTCGGTGAAGGAAATAATGTTGTAAGGTCAGAAGCATCGGATTTTTGGGGAAAATTGTATTTCTCGAATGCCGGTAA
>CAZAKO010000254.1:0-2196 GCA_964485745.1 uncultured bacterium | reverse complement strand
GTGCATCTTTAACACGTTATTTGTAGTAAAAACGCAATGCGTTATTGTAGTAGTTGTGCGTCACCTTAAAAAACGCATTCATAAAACTAAATTACTATGAGAATTTTTAATTTTATCGTTATTCTAATGGTTCTTTTAAGCCCATCCATTTTAGGGCAAACTATGTTTGATCATGGAAAATTACAAGTGACGAAAAATGGACATTATCTTCAGTTTACTGATAGTACGCCATTTTTTTGGTTAGGTGATACTGGTTGGGAATTATTTCACCGACTGAATTGTGATGAAATAAAGCAGTACCTAGACAATCGAAGTAAAAAAGGATTTACTGTAATTCAAGCAGTTGCTTTAGCTGAAATGGATGGACTTCGTATTCCTAATCAATATGGCGAAATTCCATTTCTAAATAATGATCCAAACCATCCCAATGACAAATATTTTGTCATGATTGATAGTGTAATTCACATGGCAAGAGAACGAAACCTGTTTATTGGATTTTTGCCAACATGGGGAGATAAAGTTACTCAACTATGGGGTGTTGGACCAGTTGTTTTCGATAGTATAAATGCCTATATCTATGGAAAATGGCTTGGTAATCGCTATAAAAATGAACCAAACTTAATATGGATTTTGGGAGGCGACAGGCCAGCTATAAAAGATAGCAATGACTGGAGACCAATTTGGCGAGCCATGGCACAAGGAATCATCGAAGGAACCAGCAATAATTGCATAATAACCTATCATCCATGGGGCGGTGAGAATTCTACATCGCAATGGATACATAACGAGACATGGCTAAATATAAATATGTTTCAATCTGGACATGGTGGTGGCCGCGATGTTGCCTGTTGGAAACTAGTTAAAAGAGATTTTAATTATTTTCCGGTAAAACCAACACTTGACGGGGAGCCAAATTATGAAGACCATCCAGTAAGCCCATGGCCAAAATGGAATACAGACAATGGCTATTTTAGAGATTATGACGTACGCAAACAATGTTATCGTTCTGTTTTTGCAGGAGCCTGTGGTGTTACCTATGGGCATCATGCAATTTGGCAGTTTATGAATGCAAAAGTGGAAGCAATCAATTATCCCGATAGAGGCTGGATAAATGCTCTGGATCGGCCAGGTGCTTATCAGGTTGGGTATTTGCGAAAATTAATTGAATCAAGACCAATGCTTGAGCGTGTACCCGATAATACAATTATTCTGAAAGGTCAAGGAGAAAAAGGAGAACACATAGAGGCATTTCGTGACTCAGATTATGGTTATACTATGGTATATATTCCTGTTGGAAAAACTATTACATTGAATATTGAAAAGTTTGGGAAAAAAATAGTTGTCTGGTATATTAATCCACAAAATGGTAGTGTACAAAAAACGGAAACAATGGATAATAAAAAGATTATGGAATTTACAACACCTACAGAAGGTTTTGGAAATGATTGGGTACTTATTATTGACGATGCTTCAAAAAAATATTTAGCACCTTCCATTGATTGAAATATGCAAAAGGCGAACGCACAACATCGTGTATAAAGCATTGGGGTTTAAGTTGTTAAATCAAGCGTTCTGCCCCGCATCGGCGTTTGTGTCGGCGGATAGGTACGAAGCCCGCAATCCCCAACGCTTCATACACGCGACCGTTATAACACCGTATTCACATTACAATTTATTACTTTTGAATCGTATAGAATTTATTTTGAATTTATGAGACTTAAAATATACTACAGTATTGTTTGTTCACTCCTTTTTAGTGTATCAGCATTTGCCCAGGTTAATGGCGGGACTGATTACGTATCTACTTCGAAAGGCAAGGATTTCTTTACCCTTTCCGAATCGGATAAATCAACTACCTTATTTGTTAGTTCCGCAGATTATCCGGGTGTACTGCGCGCCTTAAACGATTTAAAAACGGATATTGGCAAAGTAACCGATACCGAACCGGACATTGCTTTTAACAATTTACCTGCCCAAAAGGAGGTGGTAATTGTGGGAACGCTGGGCAAAAGTCCTGTTATTGACCAGTTGGTGGAAAATAAAAAGCTCGATGTGAGTAAAATTAAAGGCAAATGGGAAACGTATGTAATACAGACTCTTATAAAACCTTTTCCCGGTGTGGACAAAGCTTTGATTATTGAAGGAAGCGATAAGCGGGGTACCATTTTCGGGATATACAATGTGTCGTCACACATT
>CAZAKO010000253.1:0-2201 GCA_964485745.1 uncultured bacterium | reverse complement strand
TAAAAATTAATTTCAGAGCAACAATCTCCGGTCTCGATGAGGTGCGAATCGGTGGTCCCCAGGTACCATAGCCGCATGATACATAAAAGTGAGTATCGCCGATTTTCCGATGCCCCTGGCTGATCCGATAGATCGCCGAGGTTATATAGTTAAATGGCCAGAGCTGCCCGTGATGAGTGTGACCGGATAATTGCAGACTGATTTGGTTTTCGACAGCCTCCTGGAGATTAACCGGTTGATGATCAATCAATATAATCGGCTTCCCACGATCAATACTTTTAAGCAATTCTCCTAAGGATCGCCGATTCTTTCTAGTAAACTGATGAGCTTCACGATCTACCCGACCGACAAGAACTATACCGTTTGACAAAGTTATAACGGAATCACGAAGCAAAGTAATTCCGTGACTTTCGAGGTAACCGGTGACAGTCTCGATTCCCCCGAAATACTCATGATTCCCAGTTACGGAAAAAACCCCCAATGGCGCCCGCAGGTCCTGCAACTGCTTGCCCAAATCTTTTTTTATCAGCAAACCAGAATCTTCGTCAATAAGATCACCGGCAAACAGAATCAGGTCAGGAGAAATGATGTTAATTTGCTCAACCAATTTCTGCACTTGTCGAGGTCCAACCACCGTTCCCAAATGCAGATCACTCGCCAGGGCAATTTTGAACTCCTTATCCCCCGCAATCTTTTTGTTAATCTTCAATTCCAATTGACGGATTCGTGGACATAAGGTATTGACCCGTCCGGCGATCAAGACCAGTCCGACAATTACCAGCGAACCAATCCCCAGATAAAAACGAGCTTTTTGGGGATTCTGATAAAGTATATGCGGGAGAAATGGAATTTGATACTGAATCAACCGAACTATATCAATCAGCAGCACTAACAGTAAAAAATACACCATCGCTGCCAACCAGTAGGAGCCGACCCAGACGAGAGTATTGGAGATGATTCCGATTTTAACTCTTTCGAGGATCCGACCTAAGAAAAAAGCAGCTGCCAGGAGAATAAATGCAAAAATATAAATTTTGCGGATTACCGGCGAAATCGAAAAAGCCTGCAGCCCATGCAGAAAAATGTACAGATTCACACCGCAATAAAACGTCAGGACAATCGCCAGAAAAATCAAGAAATGATAAACCTTCAAATTATAACAACCTTATCGCATTGTATTCCGGCAGACCAGCCTTGATAATTTTATTGGCAGCCTGTTCGGCGTCATAAGTCAAAAACCGAACGGCTAAAATCTTCGTCTGATTATTATAAATGACATATTTTGCCTGCTTGTTATTATCACGCGGCTGACCAACACTCCCGATGTTGATAATATACCGTTTTTGAGGATCGAGAGAATATTCCCGCTCATGGAGTGACTCGATAACGACATAGTTACCATTGTAGGTGTAGAGACCAAGCGTATGGGTATGACCAATAAATGCAATCTGTTCGGGGAAAGACTGAAAAATATAATTAAGATACCGATCCGGATAGTAAATGATATAGTCCTCCAAGGAATCCGGCGGAACTCCATGCACGAAACGAATATTTTCCGCCACCAGATAAATCGGCAGCGTGCGAATGAAATCAAGGGTTGCTTCGCTGATCCTGTTTTTGGTAATCATCAGCGATTCATAAGCAATCTCATTCAGGGCACTCAGAATCCGACTATCCAACAGGGCATATTCATGATTTCCCATAATCGTAGGGATTTTGCGGCGGATAATCTCACGAGCGACTTCCTCCGAATCGGCACCATAATCAATAAAATCCCCAAGGCAGTAGACGGCATCTACTGCCTGTTGATCCAGATCCTCCAGCACCGTTTGGAATGCCTCAAGATTGCCGTGAATGTCCGCCAACACCGCAATTTTCATAAACAATCATCAGGGTATTAGGTTCATCATTGGATCCCAGGGCGGCAACATGGTCGGTTTTGTCTTTAGTAAATCCAGAATGTCCTTTGGTAAACGCGATTGGTGAATAATAATCGTAAATACATATTCGTCAAACCAGTTATCATACATGGCATATAGACCACTTTTCCCAACCTCCGTACCCCAGGAATTTTCCACTAACCATTTGACCGGCTTACCGTCAACTAAGTCAACTCCGATAAATGCCATACCGTGGTTGGGGGTCGAAGCCCGGGTCAGCAGACGCTCCTTCTTAGACAAGTCAGGTTTAATCCGGAAAAG
>CAZAKO010000252.1:0-2212 GCA_964485745.1 uncultured bacterium | reverse complement strand
GGAGTGGGAATATTACCAAATTAGCTAATCAGATGATTGTTGCGCTTAATCTTGCGGCGATGAGTGAAGCCATGGTGCTGGCGACCAAGGCGGGAGTTGATCCGCAAGAAGTTTATCAGGCGATTCGGGGTGGATTGGCGGGGAGTACGGTGCTGGATGCCAAGATGCCGTTAGTTTTAAAGGGTAATTTTAAACCGGGTTTCCGGATCGAGCTGCATATCAAAGACTTAATGAATGCCTTGAATACCGCTAAGGAATTGGGCGTACCGGCTTTTCTATCCAGCCAGGTGATGGAGATAATGCAAGCTTTGAAGGTTGATGGCAAAGCCCAGGATGACCATGGCGGCATCATCCAGTTTTATGAGAAATTGGCAAAAGTTGAGGTGCGAAAACAATAGCATTGCAAATTCAAAAAAAATAATGTTGAAAGGATGGAGGAATGTATGCTAAAAGCCAAAGATGTCATGTCGAGTAAGGTGATTACGATCGCTAAAGGAAAGAACCTATACGATGCGATTCAGCTTTTAGTTTGTGGGCAAATTAGCGGACTGCCGGTTGTAGATGAGCAAGATAAAATGATTGGGATCGTTACCGAAAAAGATGTGCTCAATTTTGTTTTTAGTGGGAATTTAAAAAATACTACAGTTGAAGAGGTGATGACTAAAGATGTGGTTAGTTTTTCACCCGACACCGAGGTTGAGACCATTGCGTTATCCATTGGACACAACCGCTTTCGCCGGGTTCCGATTATTGAAGAAGGTAAAGTAGTCGGAATTGTTTCAAGGAGAGATATTATTCGGGCAGTCCTCGATATCCAGTGCCGGTTTTAAGAGGTTTGGCTTTAGATTAAAATTGGTGGGTTCTTTTAACTCCAGGATTCCTGATCGAAAAGTAATTCGGAGGGGCATTCCGGAAAGCATGTAAAATTGGATCACAGGTGGTAAACAGATTAGGTTTGGAAAATTAAAAAGGAATTGTGTAATGGATTTGCAGGCATTTTTTAAAATCAGCTATGGATTGTATATCGTTAGCACTTGCCATGATCTACGCTTGAATGGTTATATTTCGAATACAGTTTTTCAGGTAACCGCCGAGCCGGCGCAGCTGGCAACCTGTTGCTCTAAGCAAAATTTGACCTGTGAGCTGATAACCGCGAGTAAGAGTTTTAGTATTTCGGTACTTGGTCAGAGTGCACCGGCGACTCTTTTCGGTCTTTTCGGCTATAAGAGTGGCAAAGACGTAAATAAATTCGAAAAAGTAAATTATCAAACCGGCCTAACCGGATCGCCGATTGTTTTGGATAATTGTATTGCCTACTTTGAGTGCCGGGTTATCCAGACTGTTGATCTCGGGACTCATTTGCTCTTTATCGGTAAGGTTGTCGAAAGTCAACAATTAAAAGTAGATGATGTTCCGATGACTTATGATTATTATCGTGAAGTGCGCAAAGGTAAGGCGCCGAAAAATGCTCCGACTTATGTTGATCCAAGCCTGTTAAAAAATAGATGACAATTATGGGCTGCGGAGTAGAATCCCGCAGCCAAACTGCGAAAATCGGGATCAGAATAGGATAAATGTTGGGCTTTTTTCTCCTAATTCCGGGGTTCTACTCCGGAACATAATAATTCCAATTTGGAATTATTGGAAAAGAGATTAAATTTGCCGCCCGGTTAATTTTTAGGAAGATGAATTATGGAGAATATTGAAATACAACGAATCCGCAATATCGGGATTGTGGCTCACATCGATGCCGGTAAGACCACCACCAGTGAGCGAATTCTGTTCTTTACCGGCGTCACTCACAAGATGGGTGAAGTCCACGATGGTCAGGCGGTTATGGATTTCATGCAGCAGGAGCAGGAGCGGGGAATTACCATAACCTCAGCGGCGATTACGACCGAGTGGCGGAAGCATCAGATCAACCTGATTGATACGCCGGGTCACATTGATTTTACCCTGGAAGTGGAACGCTCGCTGCGGGTTTTGGATGGTATCATCATGGTTTTTTGTGCCGTGGGTGGAGTGGAACCTCAGAGTGAAACGGTCTGGCATCAGGCGGATCGTTACAAGGTACCACGGATTGCTTTTGTCAATAAGATGGATCGTCCCGGTGCGGACCTCTTCCATACTGTGACGCAGATGAATGAGATGTTAGGTGCCAATGCCGTGCTGTTTCAATTACCGATAGGAGCAGAAGCCGATTTTTATGGAA
>CAZAKO010000251.1:0-2227 GCA_964485745.1 uncultured bacterium | reverse complement strand
AGCCGCCCGGGAGCTGGGGATTCGCTTTCAGCCGACTCGCGGTTCGATGTCAATGAGTCAAAAGGATGGCGGTTTGCCGCCGCAGTCTGTCACTCAGAGTGAGGCGCAGATTATTGAAGATACTCAGCGAGTTATTCGGCGGTATCATGATGATTCATTCGGTGCCATGACCCGGATTGCGCTGGCACCCTGCTCGCCCTTTTCGGTGACCCCGGAGTTGATGCGGCAAACGGCTCGGATCGCCCGGGAAAACAATTTACAGATTCACACCCATATAGCCGAGACTAAGGATGAAGAGGCATTCTGTCTCAATAAATTCGGGCAGCGACCTTTCGATTATATGCAATCTTTAGGCTGGATTAGTGACAATGCCTGGTTTGCGCATTCGATTTATCTGAATGACGCTGAAATCCGGCAGGCTGGTGCAGCGCAGATTGGGGTGGCGCATTGTCCCTCATCGAATCTGCGGCTTGGTTCGGGGATTGCCCGCATCAAAGAGCTGTTAGATGCCGGGATAAAAGTTGGAATCGGGGTTGACGGCTCGGCATCCAATGATTCATCGAATATGCTGTTGGAAATGCGCCAGGCGATGCTGATCAGTCGGTTGCGCGCGAGTCAGTTCTGGTTGAGCACCGAAGAAATATTGTGGATGGCAACGGTTGGTGGCGCCAAGGCGTTGGGGCGCAACGATATCGGTCAGATTGAGTCCGGTAAATGCGCCGACCTGACCCTGATCTCCATGGATCGCATTGAATACGCCGGAGCCCAGCATGACCCAGTGGCGGCAATCATTTTCTGCGCTGCCATGAATCCGGTGGATTGGGTAATTGTGGATGGTCAGGTGGTAGTGGAAAAGGGGCGAGTTCGCGGATTGGACGAACCGGCTTTGATAAGAAAACAGCAGCAAATATCAGATGAATTAGTTGAACGGGCACAGGCTCGTATTGGCAAGAATTTGACAAGGTGATAAAACGGTGGAGTAGGTGTAGGGATTCAAAATCTTGAATCCTTCATAGATATTTTATTATGGATAGGGAAATTATTTTTCACCGTCGTTCAATTAGATTGAAAGAATATGATTATTCCCAATCCGGATCATATTTTGTTACGGTTTGTACCCAAGACCACGAAGAGATATTCGGTAAAATCATAGATGGTGAAATGTTATTAAATGACGTCGGCAAGATTGTGGAACGGTGCTGGAAAGAAATTCCCAACCATTTTAAGGATGTGGGATTGGATCAATTTATCTGTATGCCGAACCATGTGCACGGGATTATTGTTATTTGCCCGAAAATAGACAATGTAGGGGTTCAAAATTTTGAACCCCTACAGAATAGATATCAACATATTATTCCTCAATCAATTGGATCCATTGTTCGTGGATTTAAATCTGGTGTGACAAAATGGTGTCGCAAAAACACCGAAATTCAGACTGTCTGGCAACGCAATTATTATGAACATGTCATTCGTTCTGAAGAGGAACTGAACAAAATAAGACGTTATATCATTAATAATCTGCCCAAATGGGAATACGATCAGGAAAACCACTTCGGGAAACCGATTGATGAAAAGAGGAAATTCTGGTCGAAATTTTTAAATGAGTTTGAGGAATCCGGATAAATAATTGAGAGGTAATCATGACCGAGCTTTGGAAATACGGATTACTGATTGGGGTCGGTGCAATCGCCGGATTCCTGAATGTCAATGCCGGTGGTGGGTCGTCCTTGACCTTGCCAGCCTTAATTTTTCTCGGTTTAGACAGTGCAGTCGCAAACGGTTCGAACCGGATTTCAATTTTTATTCAAAATATTTTTGCGATTTCGGCCTTTCATAAGGAAAAAATTCATCAATTCCGCGAAAGTCTCACATATTCGCTGTTTACTCTACCCGGGGTAGTGTCGGGTTCCCTGATGTCGATTCGGGTTAGCGACGAATGGTTCCAGCGGATTTTGGCGATGGTCATGATCGGCATCGTGCTGACCATGTTTATCCCTCAAGCCAGGAAAGTGTATCAGGATGTTGAATCGAAAGTAAAGAGTAAATGGCAAATTTATCTCGCGCTGCTGTTTATCGGCTTTTACGGCGGTTTTATTCAGGTGGGTGTGGGCTTCTTGCTGATGGCGGCGCTATATCACCTGCTGCGGATTAGCCTCGTTTATGTGAACATGCACAAGGTGTTTATCGTGATGATCTACATGATTCCGTCGCTGCTTATTTTTATCGT
>CAZAKO010000250.1:0-2227 GCA_964485745.1 uncultured bacterium | reverse complement strand
GGATTAACCCAGAATTCATAATAACCATCAGCATCAGTCACCGTTTCAATGGATTGATCTGACTCACTTTTAGCAGTTAATGGTACATTAGCCAAAACCAATTCAGACTGGTCCCTGACAAATCCATAAATCTTGACACTGCCTTTTATGAACCTAAAACTTACCCCGGGAATATCACCCCAGACATCCAATTCATAATTGGGTGGATCAGGCAAAACGCCGGGATACAATTGCCAAACATCAGCTGCGAAAACCCAGTAATGCCCTTGGTACATATCCGGAATCTCAATCCGATATTGACCATTTACATCGGTCTTGGTTAGAAAACCGATTTCCGGTCCATCACCCATACCAGGCATTACCGCTACCACGATGACATTAGGCGCAGGCATCGGATTACCAAACTCATCAACAGCTGTAACAGCGCCTGATATGCTAGTGTTTTCATCAGGTGCACCAATTTCCAGTCTTCCGTGGTTGGTCATCATCGAGTTAATCCAGGCTACATCAATATAGACAATGGCATTCTGGATCGCCATGATTGGTCCAGGACCTTCACCCAACTCGGCAGTGTTAAGTGTTGCCATAAAGATACCATCACCTACAGGAGATTGGTCAAATTCGATCCCATCCCATAATTTTATATCTACCATCTCCTCATCATCATTAATCATGAGTTCCGTACCAGGAGTATAGATACCATCGCCATCGTCAACCAGGAAATTGATAACTGCCGTATCCGTACCAGTAACGACTATCAGAACAATCACATCACCGGCAACATAAGAAATTGTATCTGGAATTCCATCTGGACCGACAATCAGAGTATCCATACCCATTGGTGGCTGCCCCAATGGTGTGGGCTTCTGAAATGATTCTGATTTGAAAAGATTAAAGGTCTTATCCTCTTTTGCAGCTGATCCGGTCCGTAGTTCATGAGCCTTTTGAATCTGTCGAACTTCCCTCTCATTGAATTGAGCCGGTACAATCTGTTTGGCAGTTAGTTTAGCATCCGATTTTTCATCGGTGGTGAACTTGGCTGTCATCTCCCGACTCCACTGAACCCGCTTGATCGTCTGATTGGCATTCGCCGCCCAAACAAACGAAAGAAGCAGAGTCAACGCTACGCAAATTAACACAACCTTTTTCATTGTTTCCTCCTCTTTTATTTTATAGTGGAATGACTTGAATACTGAGTTTAATTTCATTGGTTCCCGCCTCAATATAAAATTTGTTTTTTAAGTTGTCAACCTGATTTTTGCTAAATTGTTAATGTCATTTAGGATTTTCTTGCTCATCTACGTCTGAAACCTATTCAATAAATCAACAAAGGGCTGTGATGTTTAACACAGTAAAACACCTTAGATTCCCATTCTGTGATTTGGGTTACAGAAATCGTTTAGAAAAATATTCTGACCTTGATTATAAATCTTCCTCTAAATTAACTCAAAGCCACATCCAGCAGCATCATCAAAGCAAATCCTAACATGGCTCCCGTAGTGGCAACATCGCTGTTAGATTTCAGTTGGGATTCGGGAATCAGTTCCTCCACGACTACATAAATCATCGCTCCGGCAGCAAATGCTAAGGCATAGGGCAAAATCGGTTTCATAATAATCACTGCGGCAGCCCCGATTACACCCGCCAACGGCTCTACGATTCCCGATAGCTGACCATACCAAAAGCATTTCAGTCGTGAGAGTCCTTCCCGGCGCAGCGGCACCGAGACGGCCGAACCCTCAGGCAAATTCTGAATCCCAATCCCAATCGCCAACACCACTGCACCAGCCAACGTAGCCGTCGGAAGATTGGCACCGAGAGCGCCGAAAGCCACACCAACTGCCAAGCCTTCAGGAAAATTATGCAACGTGATCGCCAGTACCAGCAGCACACTGCGCTGCCATTGGGTTTTTATACCCTCAGTTTGATCATCAGCAAGACCGGGGTGCAGATGTGGCAGTAGATAATCTACTATCCGTAGAAATACCCCACCCAAAAGAAAACCAACCACCGCCGGTATCCAGGCAACTCTCCCAGACTGCTCAGTCATCTTGATCGCCGGCGCGAGTAACGACCAGAAACTGGCGGCAATCATAATTCCCGCCGCAAAGCCCAGCATCCCATCGAGCAACCGCCGGTTTATTGATTTAAACACCAATACAACCGCCGCGCCCGCCGCGGTCATTAGCCAGGTAAAACAGGTCGCTATCAGCGCCTGAATAACCGG
>CAZAKO010000249.1:0-2238 GCA_964485745.1 uncultured bacterium | reverse complement strand
TCCTGATTGACGCCAAACGCGCCGATAGTGCGCCCCTGATCATCCTTTTTAATGAAGAAATTGACCGCAATCCAGCCGGTCCCGCCGTCGGCATAGATAATCCGGTGCTCCAATTGGCGATGGTAATGCGGATCGGTGGCTTGAAGCGATTTCTGCATTTCGATGGCAACCATTATCTGATCATCGGGATGCAGAAACCGCTTGGCGTACTGTTTGGGTGACATTTTGTAGCCGCCCTCTTTGGCGGCGGTGGTGTGGAAGATAGCGTAGAAATTGTCGTCGAAAGTGAACAGATTATCGGAATTATCAATTTCCCAATAACCTAATTTGGCGATTTTCATCGCGGTCGAAAGGCGGGCTTCGCTGGAGCGCAGAGCATCCATCGCTTTTTTATATTCGGTAGTATCCGTCACGAATGCGACGCTATATTTGACCCCACCCATGGTAATTTGATTGATACTGAAATTGGCATAAAGGATTGAGCCATCTTTACGCTGACAGGGAATGTCCATTGCCAGCGATTTCTGACCGTGGTTTAAAGCCTCGAATTCCCGCCGAATTTCTGGTAGTTTATCCTTTGGATGAATATCTTCGATGCCTAATTTAAGTAATTCTGCTTCCGGATATCCTAACATGAGGCAAATCGCCGGGTTGGCATATTTGAATTGGCGCGAGCCGGAGTCAATAATCAGAATGCCCTCGGCGGCAGTCTCGAATAAAATCCGATACCGGTTTTCGCTTTCTTCCAGTTCACTTACTTTTTGTTCGAGTTTCTCGATCACTCGCAGATTATACAGGCGGAAGACATCTTTTTCTTCCTTGAATTTGTATCGGGCAGGTTCCAGAGTGCCTTTTTTGTATTTTTGCAGGACATCCAGAATGATTTTCGCGAATTCAGCGGGATTGATTGGTTTGCGCACAAATCGGTCGGCTCCTAATTTGATGGCAAAAATCTCATCCTGGCGTGAAGTAAAAGTAGCAGTATAGAAGATAAAGGGGATTTGCGACCAGCGCGGATCGGATTTGACTTTCTGACAGAAGATGTAGCCGTCAACTTCGGGCATCAAAATATCCGAAATGATTAAATCAACCTTGTTCTTTTCCAGGATTTCCAGGGCGACTTTGCCGTTGGGTGCACAGTAAGTCTGGTAATTCATTTTTTTCAAAAAAGAATCTAACAGCGCTAAGCTCTCGGGCTTATCTTCGGCGATCAGGATCTTCATCATGATATTTTCCTTTTAAAGGGGTTTTAACAAAGCGGATCACAATTTTGGTTCCATGATCGTCAGGATACTCCTGAATATCCTTGGATTGAACCGCAATGGTGCCACCATAAGATTCCACAAAGGATTTGATTAAAGACATCCCGAATCCGGTTCCGCTTTCACCATTGGTACCAATCCGGCTGGTGTTTTTGGTGAAGTCAAAAATTTGGGCCATTAGTTCTGCCGGCATGCCAATCCCATGGTCTTCAACGGTAAAGATAACCTGATCGTCCTGTTCCGTGGCAGAAATGGTTACCGTGTCATTTTCAAATGAGAATTTCAGGGCATTCGTCAGCAGATTATTGATCACTGAGTTAATTAGCGAGCGCCGCTCGGCCATAATCTGAGTTACGGGATCGATCTGAATATCCAGTCCGACATTTTTCTGCTGGAACCGATTGCTGAGCAAGGATGCCGATTCCGCTAACATTTCGTACAGGTTCAGCGGTTCGATTGTTATCGTTTTTTCCTGCAAGGAACGCATTTCCCGGACGAGGTTGATCAGATCCACGCCGTGGTTACTGGCGGTCTCAATTTTAGTTAGATAATTCTTGGATTTCGACGTGTTAGTTTTTACCATTTCCAGACCAAGCGTGATGACGCTGAAATGATTGGCTAAATCGTGGCATAAAATATGTAAAAGTTCCTTCTGTTCGCGATTCTGAATAAGAATGAGTTCCTTTTGCTTTTTAATCAGAATCTGGGTATTGACCCGGGCTAACAGTTCGGGCGGATTGAAGGGTTTGGTAACGTAATCAACTCCGCCGGTTGCGAATCCCTTGACGATCGCGGCAGTTTCGGTCTTGGCAGTCAGAAAGATAATCGGAATCTCCTGAGTAGCTGGATTGCGCTTTAATTGCTCACAGACCTGAAAGCCATCCATGCCGGGCATCATAACGTCGAGTAAGATTAAATCCGGAGCGGGAATCATTTGTGCAATTTTAAGTGCTAACGATCCGTTGTTGGCAACTTT
>CAZAKO010000248.1:0-2255 GCA_964485745.1 uncultured bacterium | reverse complement strand
CTATTTGGGGAATATTCAATTTCTTTGCCATGTTCACCGCCCGGCGACAATCCAGCAACGATACCTCCTGAGGTGTCGTTACAACAATTGCCAATTGGGGATGCATCTTTTGGCAAACCGTCAGAATCTCATCACCGGTTCCCGGCGGCAGGTCCGTCACCAGCACATCCAGTTCGTCCCAGACCACATCGGCTAAAAATTGCGAAATCGTGCCCGACCGCAGCGGTCCGCGCCAGATGACCGGCTGATCCTTGGGAATCATCGGCGCGATCGAAATCACTCTCAATCCGTCTTTAATCTGCGGTAATAGCTGATGCTCATTCATCACTTCCGGCATACCGGAAAGACCGACCAGCTGCGGGATATTCGGTCCGGTAATATCGGCATCCAGCAGTCCGATCTTCAAATCTTTGCTGAGCAGAGTATAGGCAAGATTGACGGCGACGGTGCTTTTTCCCACACCACCTTTCCCGCTGAAAATCACAATCCGATAATTGATTGTTTTTAGAACCTCATCAATGCGTCGGTTTTGTTCTTCCATTTGCTTGACTCTATCCCGATCACTATTCATTGCTTTCAATTCCTTCGGTTTTAACTTTATCTCTCACAAACACATTTCAAAATCTCTGTCCTTGGGCTTCTTCTTAGCCTTAATTACAACAAAGGATCCCTCACCAAAGCCTTCGTTCACAGATTCAATTCCTTCGATCTGATCCAAGCCTTTAAAAATCGTTTGCCTGAATTCAAAATCATCAAAACCAGTTTGAATTAAATGCTCGGTCACTTCGGCAACGGAATAAAAGATCGCCTCGCGATAAAAAACACTTTTTGAGCGATTTTTCTGATATAGTCTGCCAATGGAGCTTTCTTTATCCACAAAACCGATAACAATGAAACCTTCAGGCTTCAAAATCCGGTGCACTTCCCGCAGGGCTTGGCGAACATCATCCAAAAAACAAATTGTGGTCACCATCAAGACGAAATCAAATTGCTGATTCCTGACCGGCAGATACTCGGCTACGCCCTGCGCAACCCGGAGACCTTTCCGGATTGCCAATTCAATCATTTTTGGAGAAGGTTCAACTCCATAGCAAATCCCAAAGGGCGCCGCAAAACGACCACTACCAATCCCGATTTCGATTCCCTGCCCTCCGGCAGAAAGCATTTGTCCAACTGCCAAAAGCTCCGATTGGTATACAAAATAATTATGCTCAAACCAGGCTTCATATTGAGATGTATGTTCTTCAAACGGTCTTGTCTTGGGCATTTTATCAGTTGCTAATCAAATATTTCACTAATCAGGTAAGAGCTCGATTATCTTCCCAACTCCACCCTGGCTATATTTTTCAGGATAAAGCGATTTTATTTGAGTAATATGGCGGGTGCAGTGCGTGGGGCAGACTACACCCAGATCCTCAAGCAGCTCGAATTGACTAAAGCCATGGAATCCGCCAATCAGGGCATAAGGCTTGCCAAACCGGGCTGCGGCAGCCAGAATATTCGCTATCCCTGAATGCGAACAGCCGGCAATAATAACCAATCCCTGGTCAATTCTGACGATCAGTGATTGCTCGATACTTAGCAGTTCACCAGTGGAATAGACGTTCTCAAATAACTGTGTTGCTTTTTCAATATGAATCACCCTTTTTGCCCGGCGAATACCTCGGACACTCGGCGGAACGAAAATATTCACCTGGTCGTTTTCATTGAGAAATGCGGAAAGTCCGCCGGTATGATCCAAATGCGCATGCGAAATAAACACCTCATCAATTGAGCCCGGATTAATATCTAAATTTTTCATATTGGCGAGCAGAATCTTGCCGTCTGCCCCGGCATCGAAGAGGATTCTACGCGCGACCGGTTGAAAGATTTCAACCAGGCAGGCAAATCCATGATCGGCAGTCAGGTTTTTTTGGTAAACCATATTGTCATAAATAATCGTAATCCTCATCCCTTACTCATCAGTTAGGCTCTTGAAAAATTACTACTAAATTCGAAATTTTCCCATTAGCCAGGTGGTTATAATAGATATCGGTCAGCTTAGTGATATGTTTCGATTCCGAGCATCCGTCGCTCAGCGTAACCTCAAAATTGCAATACCCCATGAATCTGACTTAAATTTCCATAGCATTATTTATTTTTAACAATACCTCTTAGAAATTTAACCGGTAAAATATAGCTATCATTCTGATAGTCATATTTAACCACTTCTCGGGCTTCAAGCATGTTTTGCAGAGTCCCCGCCTGCCGAAAGC
>CAZAKO010000247.1:0-2262 GCA_964485745.1 uncultured bacterium | reverse complement strand
ATTAATAGCGGAAGAATTCGGTACAGCCTTTGGCACAAACGGCGAAGCGCTTATGCTCTTTAATATATTTGCGATAATTTTGATAATCTGCATTATTCCAGATTTCGGTAAATTTATTTTCGCGGACATTGCCCGGGGTATAATTCATCGAATGATAAGGGCGCACACTGCCGTCGGGAAAAATATAAGCCGTAAGCCAGAGACTCAGGCAGCGATTTTTATATGAAGTAGATTCAAATTCAAACTGAGAGTACCATTGCCGGATTTCTGCTTCGCTGAGATTTGGGTAGAAGCTAACATTTGTTCGGTAATGACCTGCATTTACTGTCCTGATTTTTTCCAATAAAAAATCTACATCTATCTCCGGTGTGTCAGTCCGGGCAAAACCGATCCAGTCGCTCGGCGTCTGTTTGAAGTGATCGGTAAAAAAGAGCAGAAAATCCTGCACGGTTGGTTTTGACAAGAAAAGCAGGTGGTGAAAAGTGAGCCCTGCCGCTTCGATCCATTCCGCCACTTTGATCGTTTCATCAATATAGCGGTAATTGTCTTCCCACAGGGTGCAATTAATGTTGACAATCGGTTTCTTCGACTGGTTTTGTTTTTTTAGTTCGTTCAACTGCTGAAATCCCTCGATGGAAAGCTTGAATGTACCCGGTATCCGCCGAATCCGGTCGTGGATTTCTTCAGGACCATCCAGCGAAAAAATAATTTCATCTAGTCCAGCCGCAATAATCTCCGCCGCATTCTTTTTAATCAGCGTTCCATTCGTGACGATATTACATCTTAAACCGGCTTGTTTTACTAAGCGCACAATTTCTAACCACTGCGGATGTAACATCGGCTCGCCACCGAAAAGCGTAATATTGGGCTTAAAGCCTTTGACATCCTCGATTATTTTGCCAAACTCCTCAACCGACAAGCGTTGACGGAGTATTTCATTGCTAAACTCATTGAATGCACCCGATTCGCCCCACTGACCGCACATTGTGCAGCGCAAGTTACAGACGTAAGTCAAGAAGAAAGAGATGGTTTCGGGCCAGGCGCTTTTACCGTCGTACAGACGATAAGACAGGGCGGCTTTTATTCGCCGGGAAAGATTGTGAAATGCGTAGCTTGGCTGGGAGACAGATTTTTTTAATACTCGCAGCAGGTTTTTTCGGGGAATCATAGATTACTTATACGGTGACAATAAACTGATACGGCGAGGTTTCACTCCCCACAATCAGAGAATTTTCACCCTTTTTTAGAACCACTTTATAATTGTTTATTTTACCGCCGATATTGATGTTATTCACGATCGTGCCGATACTGCTACCGCGATCGAGAATATAATATTGATTACCCTGGAAATTGATGGACAGGTGATTTTTCGATACGTTGTAAGGAATTTCATCCTCAATGTAAAGATCGTTGTCAACGAAAATTTCATCGAAAGTGTGGGAACTTTTACGCCCGATTTTAAAAGGAAATTTTTTGATGTTAGTCTCTTTATCATTGAGCAATTTTTGCGCCTCGCGGGTGGTTCCTCTGACCTTGACCATTGGCGTTACACCCGGTTGTACCGCAGAATCAGAGCCGGCGATTTTATTTTCCAGCTGCACGACTAGATTGTTAGTTTGTCGCAGCCGCTCGAAGAAAGCCTTCAGAATCGGAATGATGAAAGATTGTTTATCTTCGAGTAGACCGATAAAATCGGCTCTGGTGATTTCGTCGGCGATAATTGCGGTCTTTGCCACAATCGTAGCCGAGCGTGGTTTATCTTCAACCAAACCCAGTTCACCGAAAATGTCCTCGGCTTCAATGGTTGCCAAGACGAAATCACCACTAGTGGTTTTTTTACGAACTTCCACCATACCCTGTTTGAGGATATATGCCGAATCGCCGAATGAATCTTCCTGAATGATAACGTCACCCGGTTTAAATCGCACTTCTCTCATCAGTTTACTCCTTGCTCATCTTGATCAATATAATTCAAAATATTAACAAGCTGAATCATTTTGATGGGTTATTGATTATTGATGATTGAACTATTGGCTACCTAAAAATATTTTGTTTTCAAAAATTTCAACCTATATTACGAGCGAACAACTATAATGGCAAATGAATTTTAAGAGCCAACTGCAGTCTGAATGAAAGATGAATTTAACTGAACGATAAATGCTTTTATTCTTGAGGGGACAATTATGAGGGTAATTGTGTTTGGTAATAAATGTCCATATTGTAAAAATACTACCTGCAAGAAATTGCATTGCAAGGGTATCT
>CAZAKO010000246.1:0-2298 GCA_964485745.1 uncultured bacterium | reverse complement strand
CAATCAGCCGCTTGCGGAACCCGAATCCGGTTTTACGCGGCAGGAAAAAGTCAGTTGCCTCGAAAGTCACACCCTGCCCGAAAGAGGCAAGATAATCACCGACAACGATTTTATTTATCTTCACTGGTCCGGTTTTTAGATTATTTGCCTCGAAGAAGGTTTTGAATTCGGGAATTTTGGTATCGTTGTAGAAGACTGTCTTTTCACCTAAGTTGCGCAAATAGGAGCCTTCCAACCGGTATTTTGTGCCCCAGTGTAGGCGCAATTTGTAGTAAACATCCAGTGGATGATCCAGCCGGATAAATTCCGAAAATGACTCGGCGTCATCGCTGGGAGTCTGACTCAAGGTAATATTCTTCACAATTGCCGCAAAACTACCACCAAATGCATTGACTTCTCCATCATCGGTGTAACGGATAAAATCCTCTAAATTGGAAAAGCCGTAATAGGTCAAGTTAGCGGTATTACGCAGGTCACTGCGGTTTCTAATCAGTCCCTGTTGCTGCCGCTTAATGATTGCCACCGCATCCCCAGGCGAAAGACCGGCTAAGTTCAATAATTCGAAATACTGAAGTGAGTTAACATTCTCCGGATTCGACAGCATATCAATCCAGTTATTGACGAAATACTCGCTGGCGCCGTCATCGGAAATCCATTGCTCGACTTTGTAATAATTATCTTCTACCCGCTGTGCGGAAGCCTCGAGTAAAACCGGTGAGAGTTGCGTCAGTTCTTTCAATTTCAGGAAAGTATCATAGTCAATGCTTTTAATTCTGTGCAAATCGTAGATGCTCTGAAATGGACCGAGATATTCGCGCCAGTTAAGAATATCAATCAATTGCTGCTGATTCAACGGCAGGCGCGCCAATTCGGCTGCCGAAGCCGTGTTCAGATCAATTTTTTCCGCAGACTCGACTGCAAGGGTGAAACCTGCCAATAACATGGTCAGGAGAATTAATCCAATGAAATATTTACTGGCGTTCAAGAATTTACTGTTCATTTTTGCCAAAGGAATAGCCCAGACTGAATTGATGAGTTTCCGGCAAGATCGGGTGACTGATAAAAGCATAATCCATTAGAATGCCCCATTTCTCGATTCCGAATCCGAAACCGATGCGATTCGGCTCGGTATCCACACCTGTGCGAATGATTAACCAGGGAATGATGTGATATTCGATTCCCGCCCGATATTGAGTCTTGTTAAAACCGATTCTCTGAAAAATCATGAAACTAGTTGTCAAACCATAGTACGGCTCGTAACCAAAGCCAATCGCTAAGCTGCGCGGCAAGTTTTGCGCACTCAGGGAACTGCCCATTGCGGGCGAATTAATATTCTTGGCGTACAAACCGACCCAGGTTCTTTCGTGCAGGCTGCCCTGAATCCCCAGATCAACACCGAATCCTAATCCGCTGCCGAGATTGATTCCATCGCTGCCGTCACCGGATACGCCGGCTGATTGCCCGTAATCTAATTGATAGAGGTGAATCGTATAACCAATTGCCAAAGTCGAAAATAAATCCTTCTGCAGATAAAAGCCGTGCGATAAACTTAAAGCCGTTTCGCTCGATAAGGAGTTGCCGGAATAAGTCGTGGAACTGCCCTGGTAACCGAGTGCGACTGTCCCAAATTTGCCGAGAGGAACTGCCGCAACCGCCACCTGATTCGAATAATACGCCAGCCCGTAAGGTTTGTGAAATCCGCCAACTAATTCGATGGCGCTCAAGCGGCTTAATCCGGCGGGATTGCTCAATTGTGACCAGGCTGAACCAATACAGGCGATATTGGATGAACCAGTGGCGCTGATCGGCGCGGCAATTTCATTAATCTGGGTGAAAACCTGGGCTCCTAAAGTCAGAGGGATTATCATTAACATACAAATTTGGAAAGGTTTGAGGATTTTCATCAGAATTTTACTCCTATCACAACCGGCGCAATGGATTCTTTGGATTTGCCTGTCGAGCGATTGGTGGTTTGCAGATGTAGGAGGTAATTGCCGGGAGGTACTAACTGATTCAACTGATTCCGACCATCCCAGAAACCATCCCTTTTCCAGGAAACGGCAAAATAACTATCTACTAATGTTGTGATAAATCGGCCGGAAAGATCATAAACCCGGATAATTGCCCGGCAGTTCGTCGGATATTCATAAGTGTATTTAATGACTTCGCCCAATTTGGGAACAAATGGATAAGGTGCGGCAGTGATTTTTGTCCGTCCGGTGCCGGCTTCGCCCTCGACATAAGGTTCGACATCCGTAGCGTAACCCAGGAGAATCTGCGGTGCCGAGCTATAGATTC
>CAZAKO010000245.1:0-2320 GCA_964485745.1 uncultured bacterium | reverse complement strand
GGTCAATATCATCTTGGGGTTCGGTAGAAGTCCGTTGACAAGAAAATTCGAAAATCAAAGCCATACAAGACCATATCATAAAAGGCTTAATCGTTTGAAATGCTCTCATTTTTATCTCCTGTTACTCAGATCATTTTTAATTGACCTTTACGGCTAATTTCAAAATGCCGTTAATTTCCACCCTTGTTGAGGTTCTAAATCCAGTGCCCGAAAAGAGAAAACATTCATCTGCCATCCACTCCTCGCAGCATTACTATTTCCTGCTCCATTATAGGATATGTTGAGCAAAAAAGCAATAGCTTTTAACCAGATAAAAATTGTGTGTTATTGAACCGGATTTAAAAATCAAATTGTTCAAAAAAACAACACTGGATGGATTCGAATACTTCTTTTAACGACGCTAATAATTAGGTGAATGTAAAATTGACTCAATTCAATCCGGTCGGGTCAGTCCCTTTCTCAGGGCTTGCTCGATGGCTTCGAGAATCACCTTGCTGCTATGGGTGGCTTTGCTGATCGTATCCACCTGCAGGCTCTGGGCAGCCACCACCTGGGCTGGAATTACCTCGGCCGGTTTGCCGCGACCGTTCTCATGCTGGAGTAATTCGATATCCACGATGCGATGATTTTTAACGATGACCTTGACCCGGGCTTTGACAATTGCCGCATCGTATTCTCCCTCATACTCACCGTCGGAAACTTGCTGCAGGTCAATATTTTCGATCTCGATGGCATCAATCCGCTGTCTGAATTCACTGATTGTCTTACAACTCAAGAGCGACAGGCTGATTATCATTAAAGTAACATTGAATTTCCAAACCTTCATATTATACCTGCTACTTTCTCATCTTCTCAATGAATTTTACGATATTATCCTCATTGATGCGGGAGACACTCGCGGTGACTTTCCCAACCTTTTCGGTCATATACTTCTCAATAAAGTTCATCTTTTCAAAATTGAACTCGCCGCCGAATAGCCCGGTGGCAGTGGCATGTTCAATCAACTGCGGCGGATATGCGTTCTTAAATTCCTGTTCCGCCTCGGCTCCTTCCGCCATCTGACAGATGAACAGACCAACCTGTTTCTCCAATAGCTGCACCAAGTTTTTTGCGATAAAATTCCTAATCCGGTGCTGGATTTTTCCGATATGAATCGAACCGCCGATGATTACCCGCTCAAATTGATCCAGCTTAAACTGGGCACTCTGGCGTACATCACCAATCTCGACTCCTTCGCCAAGAGCAGCTCCAATCTTTTCTGCAGCTCTCTTAGCACAGCCGTGTCTACTGGCATAAATAATCAAGGTTTTCATTAGTCACTCCTATCCACAAAATTAATCAGTATTATAATCCCAGCGAAAAATATTGACATTTTTATTAAATCACAACAATCTTAAAAAAAATAGTACCTGCCGCCAGGAGTTAGTTTCGACTGAATGAGTAACCTTTATTGCATTTATAACCAGTCTGCACTATATTTCCAAAGTTGGGTAAATAACGGAAAAGATATGAACCAACCAGTTTCACCAGTTATTGCAAAACAGCGATATAATCGCGCCAAGCGGGTGCTGAAACCATTTTTTATTCCCTTCGACCATTATGTCACTTATCTTGGACTGAAAAATATCATCAGAGAAGGACCAAATCTGATCATCGCCAACCATCCCGGTATCGGTCGCGATATTGCGGCAGTGATTACTGCCTACGAGCGCAAATTGAATATCCTTGCCGCTCATTACCTGTTCGATGAAAAAATATTTATGCAGGATCATATCAAACCGACGCTGGGACCGCGGTTATTCCAATTCATGTATCCCATTGCCAAGCGTTTTGCCCGGTTCCTGGCTAAATCCATGCAAGAGCTGGAGATGATTCCGATCAATAAGGAGTATAAGGGCAATCTGGTAACTCTCGCCCATAATATTCGCAATGCCATTAAATACGTTAAATCCTATCTGCTGCAAGGTCGGGCAGTCGTAATTTTTCAAATACCCTACAACATCTTAGAAGCTATCAGGCAGAAAAAGATCGTCAGTAAGGAACCCAGTCGGTATCATTCCTATATGCCGCAATTTACTCCTACCTTCGGCAAAATCGCCTGGGAACTCTATCATGACCACGGTCTGATCGTACCCATAACCCCGATTGGAATTCACGGCGCCGAAGGCTTGAACCCTTTCCGCAAAATGGTTATCAACATCGGCAAACCGCTGGATATTACCGCCAGCCTGGATGAAACCTCACCGCAGAAATCGGTAACCAAATTTACCGCCCGCTTAGAGCAGCGCATCGCCGAACTGCTTCTGGAATCGGGACTGCC
>CAZAKO010000244.1:0-2331 GCA_964485745.1 uncultured bacterium | reverse complement strand
TCCATTATTGTTTCGGGGATGAAAATGACATAATCGGCTAATTTGCCGATGCGTTTGTCGTTTTCATTGGCAACCGCAATCACCACTCCATTGCGGGCTTTGACTTCCTGAATATTGGAAAGCACCTTGTCATAGGAGTTATCCCGAATGCAAATGAAGATGGTTGGCATATTCCAATCAATCAAGGCAATCGGACCGTGTTTCATCTCGGCTGCCGGATAGCCTTCGGCATGGATATAGCTGATTTCCTTTAACTTCAGTGCGCCTTCCAGGGCAATCGGATAATTCACGCCCCGGCCCAGAAACAGGGTATTGGATACCGAGTAGCAGACTTTCATAATCGTCTGAATCTGCTCTGAATTTTGCAGCACCCGCTCCATTTTTACGGGAATCTCACGCAAGCTTTTCAAGTAGTGCTGCAACTGCTGTTCATCAATCAAGCGCCGATTATGAGCAATCAACAAGGTCAACAGGAAAAGCACCTCAAGTTGAGTAGTAAAGGCTTTGGTCGAGGCAACCCCAATTTCGGGTCCCGCCTGAGTAAACAGCGTGAAATTACTGATTCGGGCAATCGTGCTGCCCGGCACATTGCAGATCGAAAGCACCTGCGCCTGGCGCTTTTTAGCTTCCTTAATACCGGCAATGGTATCCGCCGTTTCACCACTCTGACTAATGGCAATCACTAAGGTGCGATTATCCAAGATTGGATTGCGGTAGCGAAATTCCGAGGCATATTCCACTTCAACCGGGATTTTTACCAGCGATTCAAGCCAGTATTCCGCTACCAGACCGGCATGCCAGGAGGTACCGCAGGCAATAATCACTATGCGCTGAATTTCGCTAAACTGATCCGGCTTGATTGCATAATGAAAACGAATATCGGTTTGGACGACATTCGCATTAAGAGTGGTTTTCAATTTCTCCGGCTGCTCAAAAATCTCCTTGAGCATAAAATGTTTATAGGAGCCTTTGGTGCAGTCAGAATAGGTCAGATCGTAAGCCTGTAATTCTTTTGCGATATTTTGCGCTTTGATAAAATCATAAAATCTGATTGCCTGAGTTTGAGCGTCATAGACTAACATCTCGCCGTCATTCAGATAATAGACAAATTTCACAAACGGAATCAGGGATTGAAGGTCAGAAGAGACAAAAAAATTACCATCCTGAAGAGCTGCCACCAGTGGACTGCCGTTGCGGGCGGCAACGATGGTATCACTATTTTTCTCAATTGCCACAAAGGCAAAATTGCCCTGGAGCATCCCGGCAACTTTCTGAACCGCCTCTGCAAAAGAACTATCTTTCAAAAAGTGCGCAATCAATTTGGGAATAATCTCCGTATCCGTCTTGGAGTAGAATACATCACCCTCGACGTATTGCATCAGGTTTTCGACATTTTCGATTATGCCGTTATGCACCACATAGACCCGTTTGTCGGAATCATAATGGGGATGAGAATTCTCAATATTAACCTCACCATGAGTCGCCCAGCGGGTATGCCCAATGCCCATAAAAGCATCTACCGATTCCAATTTGGTTACTTCGGATATTTTGCCAACCTTTTTCTCTAACGTAATTGTATCCCTGGTTTTCAGGGCAATTCCCCAGGAGTCGTAGCCCCGATATTCGAGTGATTTCAAGCCATTGAGGATGACCTTAGCACAATTTTCTTTGCCGGTATAGGCAAAAATTCCACACATTTTTATTCTCCGTTCAAGAGCCTACAAAGAAATAATATTTTAATGGTTTTGAGTCTTTGAGCTAATTTGTCAGAAGTAGCAAGTAAATCAGTTTTCCTCGCAATATATCAAACGCGGTAAAATTAATTGATAATAAATCCAAGAACAATAGCTATTTTCTCATTTGCTAAGACTGATAAGTTTCACTACTATTATTTCTGAAAATAGCGCCCGACAATTTTCAATAACTTGCCCAAACCGCTAATCCGCCGACGGAAATTTTGCCCATAGAGAAAATTCAACAGCCCGACTAATCCGTCATACACCTTCCGGTTATACGGCTGCCACCAGAGATTCTTCTTAGCAAAAGGTAAAATGTCATTGACAACTACCTGCGGTTGGGTCATTTCATCGAAGCCGATTTTGCCGTGAGTTCGACCAATTCCCGATTCTTTGAAACCGCCCCAGGGTGTCTCCGCCAATCCGTGACTCATCATGTGATCATTGATCATCACCGTGCCGACTTGCAACTGGTGGGCGATTTTCTTAGCATGGCGCCTACTGCGCGACCAGACCGATGCGGTCAAGCCCAAATTGGAATCATTCGCCAGTCGAATGGCTTCTTCCTCGGTGTCGAATTTCATTACTGCCAGTA
>CAZAKO010000243.1:0-2335 GCA_964485745.1 uncultured bacterium | reverse complement strand
TTTTCGACAAGGAAAAAAGTATAACAGACACTCCTGTCTGTTTCTCTACTACACCGCACCTGCCAGACTTTTTAAAAAGTGGGCATTTGCTGCCATTTAAAATGATCTTTCAAATAAAAGTGTCATTTCGATGAGCGTAGCGAAGAGAAATCGCGTCTGATCCTTGTGCTTAATACTAACTTGATCTATTCCACACATAGGTAAGTTTTCTGCCAGTATTCACTGGCATTAGAGATTACAAATAAAGATTGCATTCACTATTATTCAAAGTTTATTTATTTGTGGTAAATGATCAGTTGTTTAATATCCTTGTTTTTACAAAATAATTTCCGTGAATTCTCAGTGTTCCCCAGTGTCCCTATCGGTGCGGTTCTCCTGATGCCCCAATATTCCTAAATCCCGGAGAATATTTTTCTCAGGATAATACTCCGTTAGCATTTTTTCCAGTTGTGAAATATTGATTTTGGAATCATCAAGACTGGCAAAATCAATCTTGCTTTTACCAAGCCGATTGAAATAGATCAGGTCAAAAAGTGCTTTTTCAGGTTCGGCAATCCATAATCCATCTGATCTTTGAAAATAATTCCGAAAGAGCCCCGGTTGGATTTGCCGATAGACAACCTGCCGGTCACCAAGGGTCAGATTTTTAGTCTTGAAGATAGAGGCAAATGTGAGGGTGTAGGGTATCTGGGAGAGTATCCCGGCTTGAGAAAGGGCTGACTCGAAAGAAAGATACGATGGAAAGACTAGCTGATTGGCGATTAGCTCTAAGTCTGAAATCCTTTCTGGCAGAATATAGCAGTTGGTTGCCAGGCGGATTAGCTCCTCCTGCTGGACTAACCGGTTCAGCAAGACGTAAACGGACGGCAGAGGCAACTTGGTGATCTTGACAATATCGTTGCTGGTATAGTACAGTTTATTGATTGCTCTGAATGATCTGATCCATTTCATCGCTTACCCGTCGCCAATTAAGCGGTAAATACTTGTTTAATTCGGAACGCAATGAAGCTCGGTTGACGCCCGTAATATTTAATTGTGACACAATCCGGTCGAAGGATTGGTTCATTTTTTGTGAAAGAAACCAAAGATCGAACAAGTCTCTGGAAGCCTGCCGTTCATTCCAGGCAGCTATTTTTTCAGTGATCATGCTTTCCATCGTCAGGACCGGTATAAGAATTTGTAAACTACAAACAGGCGAGAATAAAATTTTCAGTTCGGTTTTCCCTGAGAGCTGCGGGCGCTTGGAAATTTCAATTTTCAGGTGGAACGGTTGAGGTAAAGTTGGCGTTGAGATTTTAAACTCAGCCAGAATAGTTGCCAGCTTTTCATGACAATCGGTTACGAGAAGTTTGTATTTTGAAGCGGTTTTTAAAATAAATTGGGAAAAGTCATCCATAATTATTGGTTGGATCATTCCAAAGTCCAGATCATCGGAAAAACGCGGCGACTGATAAGCCAGCCGCAGAGCAGTTCCACCTTTGAAGACCAGCCATTGGCTAAAGCTGTTTTGCGCAATTTCATTCAGCAGGAGCATCTCGTAGAATTCGCGGACTATCCGCTCACGATCAATGCGTAATTCAGTAGCGAGTCGGACAATTTCATTTTCGGATAACATAGCACTTCTCAAATATTTAACAAAACTGATAAGAATTTAAGAACTGATTTAATAATAACCAAAGATTTTCAGTTGAATTGTATTTTTCTGTTTTTTTGATCATTACCTCATTATCCCAAAAATTATGCATATTTAAATTGGATGCAAAAAATTTCGGGAACCAGGATCTTTTTAGTTTATGTATATTTTTTTAAATTTCGGCGCTTTTATGATAATTTAAACATGAGTCTGCATGAAAATTGACCTGATCGTTGGTGCTCGTCCCAACTATATGAAAGCCGCTCCGGTTTTTCGCGAGCTGCAAAAATGTCCGGCTGAATTCCACTGCCGCCTGGTGCATACCGGTCAGCATTACGATGAGAAAATGAAGGATATTTTCTTTCGCGAACTGGAACTGCCGGAACCGGAGATTTATTTAGGCGTTGGCTCGGGACGCCATGGTGAGCAGACTGGTAAAATCATGATTGCCTATGAAAGGGTAATTCTCAAAGACAGACCGGATCTGGTGCTCGTTGCCGGGGATGTTAATTCCACCGTTGCCTGTTCGTTGGTTGCCGTCAAGCTGCATATCAAAGTCGGGCATATCGAGGGTGGTTTGCGCAGCCGCGATTGGAGTATGCCCGAGGAGATCAACCGGATTGTGACCGATTCAATCTCCGATTACCTTTTTACCACCTGTCGGGATGCCGATGAAAACCTGCTGCAGGAGGGCATTGCACC
>CAZAKO010000242.1:0-2338 GCA_964485745.1 uncultured bacterium | reverse complement strand
AAGCCTAAATGTCCCATGACCGGAATCCCAATTTCCACCATTCGGCGAACTATTGGACAGATGTGTTCGCCACCCTCTAATTTGACCGCTTCCGCCCCACCTTCCTTCATAAACCGACCGGCATTATGTAACGCCTGCTCGAGATTTTCCTGATACGACATAAACGGCATATCACCAACTAAGAGCGCCCGTTTGACTCCCTGCCTGACCGAGCGGGTATGATAGATCATCTCGTCCATCGTTACCGGTAGAGTCGTTGCGTATCCCGCACACACATTACCACAGGAATCGCCGACTAAAATAATATCCACTCCGGCTTCGTCCAATAAATACCCAAAAGTATAGTCATATGCGGTCAGCGCCGTGATTTTCTCAGCCTTGATCTTTTTCTCCAATATCGTCGAAATCCTGACCTTTTTATCCATCATTAATCCTTCCGTTTTAATCAATTTAATTCAGACTTTCCTGAATAATACCCCCGAAAATTAAGCGATTATCCTGATACAGAACTGCCGATTGACCGGGTGTCACCGCCCGTTGTTTTTGAGCAAATTTTATTCTCATTCTTCCTTGATCAACCATCTCCGCCTGGCAGTGCACCGGACGATGATTATAGCGGATCTGGACTAAACCTTCAAGCACCGTTTGGGAAGGCTCACTAACCCAGTTCAGATCACGCACCAGCATCCCGGAACTGAACAGACCCTCACCATTAGCAATGACAACCTGATTTTTTTCCGCCCGGATCTGCTTCACATATTTGCGCTGATCAAAACCCATTCTGAAGCCCTTCCGCTGACCAACGGTAAAGTTATGAAATCCGCTGTGGAAACCCAGCACTTTACCACTCTCATCCAACAACTCCCCTCGCCCAATCGCCACAATTTTTTCGGGAACATATTGCTGGAGAAAATCACGATAATTATGATCCGGCAGAAAACAGATATCCTGACTCTCACGCGATTCAGCTATTGGCAATCCCAATTCAATGGCAATCTTGCGTACTTCAGATTTTTGCATAGAACCCAAGGGTAAGACCGTCTTGCTGAGAGCCGATTGGGATAATTGCCACAAAACATAGGATTGATCTTTGGTCTGATCCACACCGCGCAGGATTTGATAACGGGAATTATCGCGACTCTTCTCAATTCTAACATAATGACCGGTGGCTACATTGGGAGCATGCATCTCTTTCGCAATTTGCAGCAGATAGCACCACTTAATCAGCCGGTTGCATAAAACACAGGGATTCGGGGTTATTCCCCGTAGATATTCCTCAACGAATTGTTTGACGACCAGCTCTTCAAATTCTTTTTCAATGGCAACAGTCTGATGTGGTATCTCCAACTGGCAGGCAATTTCCTCTGCCTTGGCAATCAAATCATCGGTCAGCTGTTTTCCCTGAAAAGACCACAACCGGAAGGTAACCCCAAGCGGCTCATATCCCACCTGTTTTAACAGATAAGCAGCCACCGAGCTGTCAACTCCACCACTCATTGCCACCACTACCCGTTGGTTTTGAACACTCGAACTCATCACTACTGCCTTTTTGCTAACCGGTTGCTGATAAATTCTTCATGAACCCGGAAAATCAAGCGCGGTCGTTTATTAAAATCGAAAAAAGCAGCTTCGCTGACATCGTCACCCGGGACGATTTCGACCTGATCTTCAATATCTGCCGAAAAGCCGATAATGATGACATCCCCGTAATAACCATTCAGATGCGAACCGACCCCTAAAAATGAGGGTTTTTTCAGAGAGATCCCGACCTCTTCTTTTAACTCCCGGATTATCGCCTGTTCGGGAGTTTCGCCAATTTCGACAAAGCCACCCGGCAGACACCATTCACCAATACCGGGCTCGGCATTCCGCCGCACTAACAAGATCTGATTTGCCTGATTTACCGCTACTATTGCCACGGAGGGAATCGGATTCTCATAAAGTAACACTCGACAGTTTTCACAATAGCTGCGGGTTCGCCCCTCAACCTGACGGGTTGTCGTGAGCTGACCACAGTGATAGCAATAACGGTATTTCATCGGTTTAATTTACCCAATGAATCGGATATTGAAAACAAAACAAGTATTTCGTATTTTCCAGTGTCAAATTGCGGGGATTAAAGTCAATATGAAAAAATCAGTTCTGGCAGTCGGTTCGGTCGCATTCGATGATGTCAAGACTCCTTTTGGCGAACGCCAAAACGCAATTGGCGGCAGCGCCATCTTTTTCTCGATGGCGGCTTCCCATTTTGCTAAAGTCCGGATTGCCGGTGTCGCCGGTAAGGATTTTCCCCGGGAGACCATCGCCTTACTGCAAAAACATCAGATTGACACCCGGG
>CAZAKO010000241.1:0-2369 GCA_964485745.1 uncultured bacterium | reverse complement strand
CGGCGCGGGCATCGTATCCGGATAGATATTGACATAGTTCCTGAATGGATTGCTTCAAGGTGAGTTGCGCGGATTTACTTTTTAAGGGCATATCGGTTCTGAATTCGGTTAGTAACTTGGCTTTTAAGATACCTTTTTGGACTAATTTCAGTTCCTGATCTAATTGGCGCATCAGATTACGAATTTTCTTTGGGTTATCGGGGTGGGCTTTCAATTCGGAGTCGAGGGCTGCGGCGATGTCGAATAGATTCTGGGCGCCGATGTTGCCGGCACTGCCTTTTAAGCTGTGTACCAAATGTTCAGCTGCATCCTGGTTATTTTGGGCGAGATTGATTTGCAGCTGTTTAATCAGGTCTTTATTTTCGGCGGCAAAATTGTGTAATATCCGCCCGTAGAGATTTTTATTCCCGGCAACCCGCTTTAAACCGGTTACGGTATCAATCCCAGGCAAGCGGGGAAAACTGTCAGCATCACTCATTTTGAGTCTAATCACATCCTGATTGTCGGAGAAAACCGCCTTGGGCGGAATCCACTTGACCAGCACCTTATAAACTTCGTTAGGGTCAATCGGTTTAGTGAGATAATCGCTCATCCCGGTTGCAAGGGCGGTGGTTTTAATGTCACTCATGGCGTCCGCGGTTAAGGCAATAATCGGGATATTTTCTCCGCCGGATATTCGGCGAATTTTTTTGGTTGCGGCGTAACCGTCCATGACCGGCATCTCCAGATCCATAAAAATCAGATCGTAGCCGACGGGCAGGTTGGCTTTGAATTTCTGCACTGCCACTTTGCCATTTTCCGCCGCTTCAACTTTCATCCCGCTGGCAATGAGCAGTTCATTCGTAACTTGCAGATTGATTTCGTTATCTTCGACGAGCAGGATTTTGGCGCCTTTGATTAGTCTCAGTTCCTTGTTTAATTGTTGACCGCGACCGACTTCGCGTTTGCGTTTAGGTGCTTGTTTGCCGAATACCTGCATGATCGTGTCGAATAATGTCGAATAACTGACCGGCTTTAGCAGGAATGCATCAATCCCGATTTCTCCGGCTTTTTTGATTACCTCGTCTTCACTATAAGCGCTGACCATGATAATTGCCGGGGTGTGTGGAATTTCAGGATTTTGGCGGATTAAGCGGATTGCTTCGAGACCATCCATTTGGGGCATCTTCCAATCCATCAGCACTAATTGAAATGGTTTACGCTGATTTTCCTTTAGAATTTCAAGAGCTTCACTGCCCGAAGCTGCCACAGTTGCACTAAAGGTCAATGCTGTCAGGGCTTCTTGCAGGTATTCCCGGGAAGTCTGGTTATCATCGCAGACTAATACTTTTAATCCGCGAAGATCAGGCTCCGGTTTGAATTCGTCAATCTTCTGAGCAGGTTGTTTTTTGAACACCGCGGTAAAGTAAAAAGTACTGCCTTTGCCATAGGTGCTTTCGGCCCAAATCTCACCGTTCATAATCTCGGTTAATTGTTTGCAGATGGCTAAGCCTAAGCCGGTACCGCCATAGCGGCGAGTGGTCGAAGAGTCTGCCTGAGTGAAGGATTGAAACAATTTGCGGAGTTGAGTGGTGGTCAGACCGATTCCGGTATCATGGACCGAGAACTTGATTTTGACCGATTCGTCGTAAGTCGCGGCCAAATCTGCGCGAACCGCAATTTCGCCCTGTTCGGTAAATTTGATTGCATTATTAGTCAGATTTACCAGAATCTGGTATAGCCGCAGGGGATCACCCACCAGATAACGAGGCACATCCCGATTGATGGTAAAGACAGTTTCCAGATTTTTCTGATGGGCTTTGAAGGTCGAGATATTGGCGGTATCCTGAAAGACTTTTTCTAAATTGAAGTCAACCTCTTCTAATTTCAGTTTGCGGGCTTCGATCTTGGAGAAGTCAAGAATGTCATTGATAATTTCTAACAAGTTCTGCGCCGAGGATTTGATTTTGCTGAGGTAATCGAACTGCTTGGCATCCATTTCAGTTTGCAGCGCTAAATGACTCAAGCCGATAATGGCGTTCATCGGAGTGCGGATTTCATGACTCATGTTCGCCAGAAATTCGCTTTTAGCCCGGGCGGCTTCCAGGGCTTGCTCCTTTGCTAAAATCAGTTCCTGCTCCATGGCTTTGATTTTACTAATGTCCACAAACGCGACGAGGACAACTTTTTCATCCTCGATTTCAATTTGAATAGCACTCTTCAGGATGGGAATGTTTTCCCGGTTTATATTCTGGCACAAGGTCTCCTGCTGGGCTATGGATTGGCTAAATTCGGCAAGCGGACAGCTGTCACATTTATCGGTATCAAAGATCTTGGTGCAGGATTTTCCAAGTATTTCGGTTTTTTGATTATATCCCAGTAAAGCGAGG
>CAZAKO010000240.1:0-2411 GCA_964485745.1 uncultured bacterium | reverse complement strand
ATCAGGCAAATCCGACTGCACAGCTTCTCAATTTGTTCCATCTGATGGGCCGAAAAAATGACGGTCTTACCGTCTGCCTGAAATTCAGTGATAATCTGCTTTAATAGCAATTGATTTATCGGATCCAACCCGGCAAAGGGTTCATCGAGGATAATAATTTCCGGCTGGTGAACGATGGCAATGATAAACTGCACCTTTTGCTGATTACCTTTCGACAGTTCCTCGATTTTTCGTTCGGCATAACCGGTTAAATTGAACTTCTTTAGATAGTAATCTGTTTGTTGAACAGCAGCAGTCCGGGATAGCCCTTTCAGAGTCGCAAAATAGACAATTGTTTCCTTGAGTTTTGATTTCTGATACAGACCACGCTCCTCCGGCAAATAGCCAATCCGGCGGTAAATTTCATCCGTGATAAATTTGCCCCCGATCCGGATTTCCCCATGGTCTGGACGGATGATATTCATAATCATCCGGATGGTGGTTGTCTTTCCGGCACCGTTAGGACCCAACAGCCCAAAAATCGAACCAGCCGGAATCTCCAAATCCAATTTGTCAACCGCTACGGTTTTATTAAATGTCTTGGTTACAGTGGAGAGTACAATCATTAAAGAATTTTTTCTATTATCTCTATCAACTTGAGAATCAGTCTGGTTATTTAACGCTAAACTTTATGAATCGCCTCTTGCCGACCTTGACGATAAACTCACCGATTCCGAGCCGATAATTAATATCAGAGATTTTTGCATCATTGACCCGTACCGCAGCCTGCTTAATCAAACGTCGGGCTTCACCATTCGACTCAACAATCCCATTATCCGTCAGCAATTTGATAAGCAAAACGGGATTACCTTCAGAATTAATTGCAATTTCAGGTATTTCATCCGGCAGTTCCTTCTTACTGAAAATTCGCTCAAAGGCTTCCCGTGCTTCACGAGCAGCTGGAGCACCATGATACATCGTAACTAAATGTTCAGCCAGTTCCAATTTAACCTTCATCGGATTGATCTGCGAATCTTCTAACCTTTGTTTTACTGCCTGCAATTGAGCTAATGTATAGTCGGTTACTAACATAAAATATTTGTAGATCAGATTATCCGGTATTGACATTAGTTTGCCAAACATCTCACTTGGCAGGTCGTCAATGCCAACATAATTTCCCAAACTCTTGCTCATCCGCTGACTGCCATCAATTCCCTCCAACACCGGTAAAGTCAAAATCACCTGGGGTTCCTGACCATATTCCCGCTGAACCTGACGCGCAGCGAGCAAATTGAATTTCTGTTCTGTGGCACCCAGTTCGACATCACTTTGAATCGCCACCGAATCGTAACCCTGCATCAAAGGATAAAAGAATTCGTGCAAACTGATCGGATTACCCTCTTTATATCGTTTGGTAAAATCATCCCGCTCTAAAATCCGGGCAATCGTAAAGGTAGCCGCTAAGTTCATGATTTCATCAAACTTCATCTTGGCAAACCATTCACCGTTATAATGGACTTCAGTTTTGGAGCGATCCAGAATCTTAAAGAATTGCTTCTCATAAGTTCGGGCATTCTCTCTGACTTCTTTGTAGCTTAACCGCGGGCGGGTCTCACTCTTTCCGCTGGGATCACCGACCATCCCGGTATAATCACCAATTATCAAAACGACAGTGTGTCCCAAATCCTGAAATTCACGCAGCTTGCGAATACCAACCGTATGACCAAGATGAATATCAGGAGCGGTCGGATCAAAACCCTGTTTCACCCGGAGTGGCTTGCCGGTTTTCAGTGAACGATTGAGTTTGTTTACCAATTCCTCTTCGGAAATCAGTTCTTCGATACCCTTCTTAATTATTTCAAGCTGTGCTCTTATCGGTGGAAACATCTACAACTTTCCTTTTCTAAAACGATCCATTTCTCGTTCTAAGTCTCTTTCGGCAATAGCTGCCCGTTTATCATATTGGCGCTTCCCTTTAGCGAGACCCAATTCAACCTTTACTACTCCTTTTGGATTAAAATATAATTTTAGGGGAATTAGCGTAATCCCTTTCGATTCCATATTCCGGCGCAGTCTGGTAATCTCTTTCTTATGGAGCAGCAGTCGGCGAGCTCGCTCCGGGTCGTGATTGTCATAACTGCCGCTAAATTTATGGGCGGCGATGTGGGCTTTCAATAAAAAAACTTCACCATCGCGAATGCTGGCAAAACTGTCTTTCAGATTTGCATGGCGTGCCCGCAAAGACTTTACTTCAGAACCCTGTAACTCGACGCCGGCTTCGATTTTATCCACAATTTCATAATCGTGGAAAGCCTTCTTATTGCTGGTAATTATCTCAATTCCTTTTGATTCCACGAGGCGGAAGTTAATCTCTTTTAAAAGATTTTTCAATAGTAAATCTTCAGGACTTCACCCAAAACGTGTACTCTAAC
>CAZAKO010000239.1:0-2416 GCA_964485745.1 uncultured bacterium | reverse complement strand
TTCCATTTCGTGGTCTCGGGTCGGAAGCCTTCGATGGCGAGTTTTGCAATGGTGGCGGAGCAGGATTTATCGTGGGAGTTCAGGGGGATTTTTGGGCTGCTCCGACAATCATTCGAAAGTCTATGTCGGACACCGTGTGGTCTGCTGTTTCAACAGGCATTCAGGAGAGCGGCACGCTGCTCGGCGTTTCAGCTCCATCGGCTAATGTGATCTATGTTTGCGGAACCGGCGGGATGATCTATCAATCAACCGATGGCGGTAATACCTGGAATGCTTCACTCCCAGCCTGCTCCCGACCAACGGGAGGGCTGGCAGGTACGCCGACAACTCAAAACCTGAACGCAATCTATTTCTATGATGAAAATCATGGTTTCGCCGTGGGCGATTCCGGGGTAATCCTGCATACTTCCAACGGCGGACTGTCCGGCATTGATGATCAGGAAAATCAGCTGCCGATGAAATTTTTGCTCAGGCAAAACTACCCCAATCCGTTTAACCAGAGTACGACGATTTCTTTTAGTATTCCGACAAGATCGTTTGTCTCGTTGAAGGTATTTGATCTTTCGGGAAGAGAGGTGTCCTCACTTATTGCCGAAGAATTGCCTGCCGGTGAATACACACGGCAGTGGAATGCGGCGGGCTTTCCCAGTGGAATCTATTTCTATCGGTTACAATCTGGTTCAGTTGCATTTACCAAAAAATTGGTTTTGTTGAAGTAGTGAGCCAATGTAACAAACGCCATTAAACCTAATACCCGCACCATAGGTTTCCGTCGAATACCTAATATCAATTTTTTACTGCCAGAAATTTCGTTTTTATCGATCAAGTTCCGGCATTAAATTGTGACGGAATTGAAGACAAGGTTTACGGAAATAAATTGGAATTTTGGATTCATTTAAATCGGCGAAACGTGAGTATCAACGTAGTGAATATATTTTTATAACTTCCTAAAATGAGATCCTTACATAAATTCCTTTTTATTATCGTCCTTTCAGCTTTTAGTATCCTTGCCGGTGCACACAAGCAAACCGTTATAGACTCAACCTTCGATTATACCCCGCCATTAAAAGCGGCGTATTTAGGTTCGCTAATTTACCCCGGTGCCAAAATTGCCTTGGAGTTCCCAACCGCCGCCTGCGTAGTTACCAAAAGTAAACGACATGGCGAAAAAACCTATCGGAAAGAAAAATCCGTCAACGCCTCGATTGGCATGTATTATCATGCCGACTTCCACACCAATGCATTTCTAATGGTTGAACGGCAGTGGCGCCGACTCAGACCTTGCGGCTGGTTTACCGAGTTTGCTCCCGGCATCGGTATCAGTCGCACGTTTTTGGGCGGCACTACTTATCGGGTAAGTGATGCGGGTGTGGTTTCCACAAAACCGCTGGCGGGATACACCTATGCCCTGTTTTCCATCTCATCCGGTTTAGGTTATGATTTACAGAAATTATGGAGTAAACCGATAAGAGTGTATTCAAGAGTTAGCTTATTGATTATGGCACCCTATAATAGTTTCATTTATATTCGACCGACTATAGAACTCGGCATCATAACTAAACCTTCATTACTCCATAAAAAGTAAAAGATACCCAATGAATAAGTTAAAACCGGTTGTTACTTTTATTCTCATGTCATTGCTCTGGCAGTGTCAGAATGAAAAAATTACCATAAGCCAGCACGCCGACGATACATTTTACGTCGAAAATGACGGCGCCGCCATGCGTGTGTCAGTTAAGGGCAACACCCAAAGCGGCAAAATCATGTTAATCGTCCACGGAGGTCCAGGCGGCAGTTCGTTTCTCTATCATACGGAGATAATGCAAAGTCAAATGGAGCCGTGCTATGCGGTAGCTTATTGGGATCAGCGGGTCGCGAGTGCCTCGCAAGGAACAGCAAATAAAGAAACAGTAACTCTGCCTCAATTCGGCGATGACCTTAGATGTGTGATTCAGGTGCTGAAGTACCGTTATGATGCAACTACGAAAATATTCTTATTGAGCCATAGCTGGGGCGGGATGGTCGCCACCCAATTTCTGATAACTGGTACAAATCAGGATCTTGTAGCGGGCTGGATTTTTGCCAATGCCGTGCATGACTGGCAACTCAACGATCAAAATACGATCAATATGATTATTTCCAGAGGTAACCAGGAAATTGCGCTGGAGCGCAATGTCGCCAAATGGCAAGCGATGATCGAATATGCCCAATCGCTGAAAATACCAGTTTCAGTTAAACAATCTCTAAAGCTGAATGATTACGCCTGGGAAGCGATGGAGCTCATCGAAGGCTTCACCCCTCTCAACGAGGATAATATAATTGACGAGAATCTAATCTCAGACAGGATACCCTACACCAGTCTATTTTTTAACCTGATAAATCCGGTGCAGAGTCAACTGCTTAGCGAACTTAACGA
>CAZAKO010000238.1:0-2419 GCA_964485745.1 uncultured bacterium | reverse complement strand
ATCAAGGGCAAACCCACCTCTACTCTGACACTCCTGTATTACTACGATGTCAGTTTTGCGGAATTTGAAGATGAAGTCAACCAGCGAATGGATGTGAATGCCTATCTGCAGCTCGATCCGCGAGCCGTTAGCACTATCGAGCTGATTGCGGCAAACTATGACATTTTTCTTTATACAACCAATAACGGCAAAATAACCGATCGGATTTTAAAGCGCATCGGCATGCGGCATATCTTTCCACCGGAGAAATGCCTGACCTTTTCCGATGTGGGGAAAATGCCGCTGTCGAAAGCGGAAAAATTGCGTTATATCAAACCGCATCCCGCGGGGTTTCGTTACATCCTTGCCCGATCCGGAATTGCCCCGCAAAACGTCTTGATGATTGGTGATTCTGAAACAGCCGATATTATTCCAGCTCAGAATCTCGGACTACAAACCTATCACGTCCAGAACCGTGAATCATTTTATGCCCTGCCCGCCTGGCTGGGAATTATCTGATGATCTATTTTAAATCAATTGAAAAACTTATTCTTGGAAAATCAAAAATATTCATATATTACCAAATGTAATGGATAAAACTACCCGGGAGCTGTTCGAAGTAACCCTTTCCGAAACGAAAAGTCGGATTTTAGCCGCTACTCCCGACGGAATTTCGATCGAACTTGTCGAGCATCTCGGTGAAGTCGAATATGGCCCGATCGTGCGCATTTCCGAGACCCTCGTAGACAATTTCGGCAGCAATGCCCGCTTCAATCGCAATTCGATAAAAAAGTATTTCAATTATCCCAAAACCTTCCCATTCATCGTCCGTTACAAGGGCGAAATTCAGGGATTTATCGTCGGCGCGCCGCTGGAAAATTTCGCCAAAGAGGAGTGGGCTCAATACGACGAAAATTTAGGCAAGGGCAACACAATTTATACCTACGCCTATGTAGTTCAAAAAGACAAGCGCAATTTCGGCATTGCCAAAATGCTGAAAAGGGTATTTCAGAATACCCTCAGACGTAAGGACTATCTCTATATTACCGGACACGTCATGGAGGGTGTCAGCCTCAATTTTACCCACCAGAGCCATTTAGTCCGGAAATTTGACAACTGGAATAACACTGGGTATACTTTTGAATACTATCGCAGTCCCTTATAATTTTTTGCTTGCCACTCAACATATTGGAACTTGATCAATGAGTTCAATATTTAACCAACCCTTTCTTCTCCATAACCCGATTCAAAATTATCAATGGGGCACACGCAATCAGGCGGCCTTCATACCCCAATTGATAGGCATTAAGCCTAAACCGGATAAACCCTATGCCGAGCTCTGGATGGGTGCTCACCCCAGCAATTCTTCAACTATTGAGGTGGAAGATAAATTACTGCCGCTGCATGCATTAATTCGCCGGTTTCCCGAAGAAATTCTTGGAAAAGACCTGAATAATCAATTTGGTCAACAACTGCCATTTATGCTTAAAGTAGTCTCGGTGGCTGAACCGCTTTCGATTCAGGCACACCCCAGTAAAGGACTGGCATTCCTACTGCATAAAAATGATCCAGACCACTATCCCGACGATAATCACAAACCGGAAATCGCGATTGCCCTGGATTCCCTCACCCTCCTGGCTGGCTTTGCCAGTTATCAGGAGTCACGCATAACCATTGAAAAGTATCCCGAAATTGCTCAATTCTTCAAAACTGAGGCGCTGGCAAACATATTTCCCGGCACTCCTACAGTCAAAGAGCAACAAACTGAATCAATCCGGTTATTATTTCAAACTTTTGTTCACCTATATTCTACAAAGCCCCTTCTTTATCAGGAGAAAACGGCTAATCTTGCGCGCCGACTCCGCTCTAAAAACCGACCGTCTATCCGTGAAAAATTATTCTTAGAGGCCTACCAAAAATATGGTAAAAAGGACATTGGACTATTTGCCATCTTTTTCCTGCGCCGGATAAATTTGAAACAAGGTGAAAGCCTCTATATTCACCCCGGCATGCCGCACACTTACCTCAGGGGTAATCTGCTTGAATGTATGGCAAATTCGGATAATGTCATTCGCAGCGGACTAACCCGGAAATTCCAGGACGTCAAAACGCTGATGACGGCGCTTGATTATTCGGATAAGCCCGTTAAAATCTTTAGACCTGCGAGTGCTCTCGCTGAAATTCACTACCCGACACCAGCTGCCGAATTCAACGTTAGTAGATTCTCAACTGCTAATAAGCGCCAGTTTTTTTCAACTGCCGGGCGCGTCGAAATCCTACTGATCCTCGACGGTCGGGGAACAATCAGATGGGGTAAGCCGCGCCGCAGAATAGCTTTCCACCGCGGTCAATCCTTTCTCATTCCCGCAGTTGTCAGTGAATATAGTGTTACCGGAAAACCCGCCTGTACTATTCACCGGGTTCAGGTTCCCTGAAATAC
>CAZAKO010000237.1:0-2482 GCA_964485745.1 uncultured bacterium | reverse complement strand
TGCTCTATTAGTTTATCAAAGGATTTGATGTTTTTAGCTTTTCTTTTACTCATTTATTCCTCTCTAAAAAACATTTCTTTTTTAATTTTATCGCCAACTCAAGTTCTTTCTTTGGCGTTTGTTTCTTCTTTTTGATAAAAGCATTAAAAAGGATAATAGAGTTACCGATGTCAAAACAGCTGAACATCCGAATTTGAATTTTATGGTATTCAATTCTTACCTCATAAATAGCATCAGTGCCTTCAACATATTTAAAGAATTTCTCAGGAATTCTCTCTACAGATTTGATAAGCATCAACACAAAATCTATTTTCTCCTGAATCGCAGCTGATTGATCAAAATAAAAATCTAAAAAGTAACTGCCATAGAATTTAATCTTACGTTCTTGTTCCACAACTCAAAGTTAACTCATTAGTTAACCTGAATCAAGAAAATTTTTGAAGGTAAGATGAATTTATTAATTACTTGCGGATGACAGCAATCTTCCCGACTGTCGTGTCACCATCTTTGGTATATGCCAGGCACAGGTAGACTCCGCTGCTGACATACCGTCCGCGATGATCCTTGCCATCCCAGAAAGCCTGCTGACCAATAACCTCACCTTTCAATGAAGTCAGATGACGGATAAAAGTGCCGTCAATGGTCATAATTTTCACTTCGGAATCCTGGAGCAATCCATCAATTATCATCGGCTGCTGATCGGGAATTCGGTAGGGACTGGGAAAGATTTTCAAACTGCGGTACTGCTTGCCATAGACGGCATAAGGCGACTTATAAATCGAAATGCCTTTACTGGTCGCAATGTAAACCAGACCCTCCTGATTATTAAAAGCCACATCCAGAACGGTATTGCTCAGAAGACCGGAATTATGAGTGGTGAAGCCCTCGACATCATTGAGCCAGATGCCGTTATAAGTATAGACTTTCACGCCCATGCCGACGGTAGTTATCCATTTATTATTCAAGTCATCTACGCGGATGCGACACTCCTTGGCAAAAGCGACACTGGTCAATACCGCGTTATCTATCTGGCTGAATACCAGATTTGGGAAATTTTCCGCCACAACCGCCCGCTGAATACCATCAGCGCTCATAATCCACAACTCACCAGCACGATCAAATGCCAGTGCAAATACGGCGTTATCGGCAAGACCATCATTAGTCGTAATCCAGTACCACTGGTCATCACTTTTATCTGCCAGTGTGCCATTGTAATCTAACACGGCGATTCCACCCGCCGCTGGTGCCGGGGTATCGCCGCTGAAAACCTCCGAAGATACCCAGACCCGGTCCTGGGAATCAACTACCACCGCCGTCGGATGATAATTCAGATAGTTATGCGAATCACTCATATAAAAGTGAGTCCACTGATTATCTTTGGTCATGACAGTGAGGGTGTTATCATTTTGCGCATTGGAGGTTGTAATCCAGAGATTGTCATGGCGATCCATTTCCAGGGCAGCGACTTTCAGGTAGGTTTCCGAGCCGCCTTTCCCCTCGGAACTGGCAATCCTTTGATCAATCTTACCATATACTTGATAGTAATCCAAACTATCGAGGTTAATATCCAGCAGCGCACCGGGCTTCGGGGTTGCCTGCTGCGAACCGTAAAGCGCAAAGAAATAGTGCCCGTCACCGCGCCGGACGATCGCATAGATACGTTCGGAATTGCTAAAAGCAATCGTATCGGCAACAAATTGTGACCAGTCTCGCTCAGCGGGAGAGTACACCAATATTTTATCATTCGAGCGCCTGATGTTATACCATCCCTGAGCTGTTTTCAGACTGATTCCCGCGGGAGCGCCAGCAATCAAAGTCCCATCGGGAACGACATACAGGGAAGTATAGATGTTTTCGAGCATTGTATTGGGCAGGTAGAATTCCGCTTTACCATTGGCGTACGACCAGAGACATCTGGTGGTCGAGCCGCCCCATAAGGTTCCATCATCGTTAAAGTCACAACTGGTAATATATGCCGACAGTACCCGGCTCCAGCCCGGATTTTTATGGCGATATACGGCGCCGCTCGAAATGCAGTATAAAATCCCGGACGGATTGGTAAATAAGGTCGAGATATTCTGAGAGAAAGTACTGTCCAGTAGAACGGCTTGTTCATTGATAATCTGATATAATGACGATCCGCAGGCTACGGTTAATGTATCACGATATTGAATTACATTTGAAACTGTACCCGCAATTTCCCCGGTTACTTTTTTCCAGGCAGAGGTTGGTTTTAAATCGCTTTGCTTTAGATCGGCATAAATCAATCCGCCGTCGGTCGAGACCCAGAGGGTATCATTAATTACACTAAGTGCATATATCCCAAATACCGTCACTGGGAAATTTTCGAACCGTTCGCGATACTCATACTTATCTCCGACAACTTTGAAAAAGGCAATCCCCCAATCAACATTGAACCGATACGCCGCAAAGGCGGCATTTTCTGAGAAAGCGATTGCCGCAATTTCAGTCAGCTCATTCC
>CAZAKO010000236.1:0-2498 GCA_964485745.1 uncultured bacterium | reverse complement strand
CGGTGAGCGGGTGAAGGGGATCGAACCCTCGTAGCCAGCTTGGAAGGCTGGAGCTTTACCACTAAGCTACACCCGCAAAGCCAGTGGGCCGGGATGGATTCGAACCACCGCAGGCGTTGCGCCGGCAGATTTACAGTCTGCTGCCATTAACCACTCGGCCACCGACCCTGTAATCATTATTTTTATCTATGGGATTAGGGATGTACAATTGAAATAAAATCAATTTGACTTAACGAAAGTACAAACTCTCTCCCAAAAACCCATCAGTAACCGGGCATTGGTAATTGTCAAATCTCCATTTCAAATATCATGCTCAATTTATCGAGCCACCAGCAGGAATCGAACCCGCGACCCGCTGATTACAAATCAGCTGCTCTACCTGCTGAGCTATGGTGGCGTTTTGTCCTGCCAGTCACTCGCGGATACCTCGAAAAATGAAAAAGCCATGAAAATTAATAAAAAAACTTCAGAATCCAATAGGATTTTTTAACTGAAAATGAATTTTTTTATTTATTAGAAATTGATAATTTTGCGGCGTGTAAGCAAATGGAGTCGCAAATTTTATGGCAATTTTAGTCACCGGAGCAGCAGGTTTTATCGGATTTCACCTCTGTCAAAAACTCCTTGAAACCGGAACTGAGATCATCGGTTATGATAATGTCAATAACTACTACGATCCTGGCCTGAAGGAAGCGCGTTTGAAAATTCTCGACGATTACGCCAATTTTAAATTCTATCGCCATGACCTCTGCGAATTTGACGCCCTTGAAAATGTATTCCAACAACATGCGATCGAAAAGATATGCCATCTCGCGGCGCAGGCGGGCGTACGCTACTCACTGACCAATCCATTTGCCTACCAAAAGTCCAATATTGAGGGCTTTCTCAATATTATCGAATTCGCAAAACGATCGCAGGTCACTAATTTCGTCTTCGCCTCCAGTTCCAGCGTCTATGGCAATAACCAAAAATTGCCTTTCGCCGTCACCGATAATGTGGATCACCCCATCTCACTCTACGCCGCCTCGAAAAAAAGCGACGAACTGATTGCCCATGCCTATAGCTATCTTTATCAACTACCAACGACCGGACTGCGCTTTTTTACCGTTTATGGTCCCTATGGTCGTCCGGATATGGCACTGTATATTTTTACCCGCAAAATTTTCGCCGGTGAACCAATTGATGTCTATAACTATGGTAACATGCGGCGTGATTTTACTTACATTGACGATATTATCAGTGGAGTCATTTCCGCTCTCGAACATCAATTCGCCTATGAAATATTCAATCTCGGCAATCACCGCAGCGAAAACCTGATGGATTTTATTCGGTTAATCGAGCAATATACCGGCAAACAAGCCAAAATCAATTTCCTGCCACTCCAGCCGGGCGATATTCCCGAAACTTTTGCCGACATCGAACAATCCCATGCCAAATTAGGTTTTCAGCCAACTACCAACATCGAAGTTGGAATCAAGCGTTTTATCGAATGGTATCAAGAATATTATCACCTATAGCGAGATTCATATGTCACCTTACCACGATATTTCCAAAGACAACCTGCGCTCCATCTTCCAAGATTTTACTAAACTCCGACTGTTGGTCGTCGGTGACCTGATCCTGGATCATTATATCTGGGGCGTGGTAGACCGGATTTCACCCGAAGCGCCGGTGCCGATTGTCAGCGTAGCCAAGAAAGAGAGTCGCCTGGGCGGTGCCGGCAATGTCGCTGCCAACTTAGCCAGCCTGGGTGCCAACGCGACTCTGGCGGGAATCTGCGGCAACGATAGCTATCACGATAATTTCTTGGAACTTTGTCAGCGGCAAAAAATCCTGCCACTGATCACCGCCATCGAAAATCGCCAGACTACGGTAAAATCCCGGATCATCGCCCAGCACCAGCAGCTAGTTCGCATTGACGAAGAAAATTCTGAACCGCTGCCCTTTGCGGAAACCGCCAATATCCTGAACGAGATAAGAGGAAAAATCGCGCAGTTCGACGGTCTGATCATTTCGGATTATCGCAAAGGATTCCTGACCGAAAAGTTTATACTCGAACTAATCAGGATGTTTGCCGACAAACCGGTGGTCGTTGATCCGAAAGGTTACGATTACCAAAAATACCGCGGTGCGACGACGATCAAACCGAACCGCCGCGAGTTTGCCCACGCCGTCCGGCATCCGGAAATGCAGGACGTCGAACTCGAGCAGTATGCCAAACAGCTGGTCAAAGACCTCGAGCTTCAAGGAATCGTTATCACCCTCGGCGAAAAAGGAGTATTCATTCTGAATAACCAGCAGGAGAGCCTGATTATTCCCACCAAAGCCCGCGAAGTGTATGATGTCAGCGGCGCCGGCGATACCTTCATCGCGACTTTCACTGCCGGTCTGATCCTGACCGGGAATTGGTTCACCGCAGCCAAGGTCGCCAACTTAGCGGCGGGCGTAGTCGTCGGCAAACTCGGAACCGCCACGGTCACGATTGACGAAATCTTCAA
>CAZAKO010000235.1:0-2522 GCA_964485745.1 uncultured bacterium | reverse complement strand
TGTCGGGAAACGACTTTCGAGGCCGCCGCATTCGACCGCTCTGCCACCTCTCCAAAAAAGCGTCCTAATTTAATTCCACAATCTCAATTTTCAAGGGAAGATTCGGTATTTCTAACTTTGGTAAAAAAGGTATTCAAAATGGATTGGCACTTACTCTCCTCTACCCCACCCTTGACGATAACACGATGATTCGAAAGGTTCAGATCACAAAGATTATCAATTGAGCCACACATTCCCGCTTGTTTGTCATCTGCTCCGTAAACTATCCTGGGGAGACGAGCATTGATAATTGCTCCGGCACACATGGCGCAAGGTTCTAAGGTCACATAGAGAGTGCAATTTTCCAATCGCCAGGAATTCAACATAGCTGCAGCCGAAGTAATCGCTATTATTTCAGCATGGGCAGTGGGATCGTTGAGCCTTTCTCGCATATTGTGTCCTCTGCCGATGATCTGATTCTCATACACAACAACAGCACCAACAGGAATCTCATTTTCATCAAAGGCTTTCTCCGCCTCTTTAAAAGCTATTTCCATCCAATATTCATCAGTAAAGGGTAAGACTTTCATGCTTAATTATACTTATCTTATAAATTTAAAGCAATATCACGCTACCAAATTGTGATAAATCTTGCTACAGGGGAATAAATTTCACTTAAATTAATGCTTTAAGTTTCCATTAATAATTTTAAATTGGGACTGTTCATTTATTGTAAATTGTTTATGGTAAGGATTTCAGACGATGGATATTGTTATAATCAGTGTATATCTGTTTGGTATTTTAATTTTAGGCATCTGGGCGGGAAAAGGAATTAAAAATCTGACCCACTTCTCTGTCGCTAATCGTTCCTTTGGAACACTGGTCATCTTTGCTACCCTATCAGCTTCGTTCATCGGTGGTGGTTTTTCAATGGGAAATGCCGAAAAGGTATTTATTTTCGGGATTGTAAATATAATTGCTCTATGGGGGTTCAGTGTAGGTGAAATATTAGTTTCCATTTTTATTGCTTCCCGGATAAGTCGTTATTCTGAGGCAATTTCTGTTGGCGATATTATGGAAATACATTATGGTAAGCTGGCAAAGATAGAAACTGGTATCCTCTCGGTTTTGGTATGCAGTGGAATTCTGGGGGCACAGATTGGAGCAATTGGATATATTTTCAATGTTTTTCTGAATATTCCCCAGCTATACGGTATTTTGATTGGTTATGGTATTGTGATCATTTATTCGACAGTTGGGGGTATGCGTGCTGTAGTTTTTACTGATATAATCCAATTTATCGTTTTGACCATTGGTATCCCTATTACTCTAATCATGGGAATTCAATATGCTGGTGGTTGGAATGCAATTCAATCTGCTGTTCCAGCAAGTCATTTTACATTCCCTGGCGCTCATAAAACCTTTTTACAATTTGTTATCCTTTTTTTATCCTTCATGCTTGGTGAAACTTTAGTCCCGCCTTATATTCAAAGATTTTTTCTTTCGAAGAATCCCAAAAATACCACAAGAGCAACCTTCTGGAGTGGTCTATTTTCAATTCCTTTTTTCGCAATAACTGGAACTATTGGCTTGGTGGCGCTGGCAATCAAACCAGACCTTAATCCAAATCTTTCAATGCCATTTATCATTAAGGAAGTTCTTCCTGTTGGTTTGAAAGGTTTGGTTATTGTCAGTATCATGTCAATTGTAATGTCTTCTGCCGATTCATTTTTAAATGCTGCTTCGATATCATTTACTCATGATATTCTTGAACCGGTAAAAAGAGGCACCATGACAGAAAAGCAAATCCTAATCTCCGCCAGGTTAATCACCGTTTTTATCGGGATTATCGCCGTGATTTTTGCAATCCAGATTAAAAGCATTCTGGATATCCTGTTATATTCCTATAATTTTTGGTCACCTGTGATTTTAGTTCCCTTAGTGACGGCTATTCTCGGACTGAAGACAAGTCAAAAACAGTTGTTTATCGGTAGTGTCTCAGGAATACTGTCGGTTTTAATTTGGAATTTCCTGCTCCATAATCCCGCTGGGATTGACGGAATGATCATCGGTATCGCGGGCAATTTTCTTTCTTTTGTTATTGTATATAATCTTCAAAACAGAAAAACGAATATTATCTGATAGATTTACAAAAGATTATTCAATGTCACTTACAAATTCTCTAATTACCGAACTTTTACAGGCAGCTCTTTTGGCAGTTCAGGCAGCTGGACAATACATCTTAGAAAGTATTGACAAAGTACTTGAAATCAATTATAAAGGTCGGGCAAATATTGTAACCCAGGTAGATCGTGGATCAGAAGATATCATAATTTCTGTTATTAAGGAAAAATTCCCAGATCACAGTATTATGGCCGAGGAAAGACCAGCCATAAACACAACCTCGGATTATAAATGGATTATCGATCCGCTGGATGGTACCACCAACTATATTCACGGATTCCCGATTTTTTCAACTTCAATTGCCTTAGCATCGCGGAATGAGGTCATTCTTGGCGTAGTTTATGATCCTATAAAGTATG
>CAZAKO010000234.1:0-2530 GCA_964485745.1 uncultured bacterium | reverse complement strand
CTCGCTCTGGAGTAAAAAAACGTGGGGTGGTCAATTTCTTTTAGCAGCCGAGCGTTGCATAATCTGCCACAAATCTGTAAATTCTGGCGCTTTTTCACTGCCACCCTAGCTCAGTTGGTAGAGCGGCTCACTCGTAATGAGCAGGTCGTCGGTCCGATTCCGACGGGTGGCTCAAATCTAATCACGAAAATAAGGCAATTACCGTCAAATTCACGGTTGGAATTTTTTATGAACTTAGCGATGGCGTGAAACCACCTTGATCCCAAAGGCGGCAAAGAGCAGAACCGCCGCCAGAGCTACTATCACTACCCCCATCATCTTGCTGCCCTGAATTAATTCGCCAATCCCGAAAAACAGCAGAAAGGCAGCCATAATCAGCAGCCCGATTTTTAAAATCAATTGTGCCAGGCGGCGCTTTTTCCGGCTCTTATGGGTATGATGATGACGCATTTCTACTTTTCCTACCACCGAAAAGTTAATTTAAACGAACTATAAATCAAGCCTATCCCGTTTTTATAAAGTTGCATCCGACGTTTTCTGCTATTATGCCCGACTGATTAATATTAATAGATTTTTTAGATTATTTATAGTAAAATTAGGCAATTAAAAAAGGAGGGTTTGATGTATCAGAAAGTGTGTTTCCCGATCTTTTACTTTTTGGGGATTTTGAGTCTGATCGTTGGGATTTTGGCGAAACTGTTCGGCTTCATGCTGTTTGATTTGAAACCGTCGCGCTATCTGCTGTTTGCCGGAGTTTGTGCCCTATATGCCATTGCCAGCATTATGTGCAGTTGCATTTGCAAGACCGAAAAATCCTGATTGCGCTTCGGAAAAAACCTAATCATCGTTTAAGGATTGACCCCGAAAATATAACTGCCCGCAGGCGGCAGCGATGTCTTGACCTTTGCTGCGTCTGACGGTGATCGCAAAGGGTGCTTGATAAAGCTTACCAAGAAACTGCTCTAATTCTTTCTCGCCCGGTGCTTTGTAAGGTAAAAACTCATTCGCATTATAGGGAATGACATTCAACTTGCAGGAGATTTTACCGAGCAAGCTGATTAATTCCCGGGCGTGCTGTGAATCATCGTTCACGCCTTTAATCAGAACATATTCAAAAGTAACCCGGCGGCGGCTCTTCCGTGTATAATAGTTGACGGCTTTCAATAATTCAGACAGCGGATATTTTTGATTAATCGGCACTAATGTGTTGCGTTGCTGGTCGTTGACGGCATTCAAAGAAATTGCCAATTTATAACGATGACCTTCACTCGCATAGCGATAAATCTGGGGCACAATCCCCACCGTGGAAATGGTAATCCGCCGGGCGGCTATTTCCGCTCCCAATTCACTGTTCAAAATAGCAGTGGCTTTGACCACCGCCTCATAATTCAGCAGTGGTTCGCCCATTCCCATTAGCACCACATTCGTGATTTTCTGGCTTTGCTCACGCCGAATCCATAAAAACTGATCGACAATTTCGCCAGCGGTCAAATTGCGTTTAAAACCCATCATCCCGGTGGCGCAATAAGGACACCCAATCGGGCAACCGATCATGGTAGACAGGCAGACGGTGATGCGGTTTTCTTCAACCATGTAGACTGCCTCGACCGCCTGATTATCGGGCAGTCGAAATAGGTATTTTAGGCTTTGATCAAGCTTTGACTGCCGGCGCATTTCAATTCTTAGGCATTCCAGATCAGCGATCCCTTCCAGCTTTAATCTGAATTCCCGTGACAAATCCGTCATCTCCGTAAAAGCGCGGGCTCCCTTGCGATACATCCAGCAATACAGTTGCCGTGCTCGGTAAGGCTTCTCACCGATACTCATAATCCAGGATTCCAGCTCAGCTAAATCCAAACCTTTGATAACTGCTTTTTCCATCACATCCCGACGCCGTTCAAATAGTTCCTCGCAAATTTCGCTTTTTGCATTACAATAAAAAAGAGATTATTGGTACATGGCATAATTCAACCTTTTCCAACACTGATCACCCCAAATTTTTACTCCAGGGCAAGACAAAGTTAGTTAATATCTGGTGCTAAGAGCTTTTTCAACGGTATAAAAGCGAATACAACGATATTGGATAGCAATATTCGGACGATGGGACCGATTTTATTATAGACAAATCCGCTTAATTTCCCGACATTTAGTTAAGCGATTGTTTTGAATTTATGCTCCTTTTAGCGAATGTTATTGTGTCTATAATTTTTTAAATAGGAGTCTTTTTTTAATTTTATTCTCTATCCATTAATCTATTTATCAACTACTTAGATACTCACCACCAAAACATTATCGTGGGATGGCTTCCTTGTTTAAAAAATAATTTGACATTCCCCCCCCATACTATATATTTATACCGTAGATAAAAGGTGCTTAGCCATGATAAGAATAGTATTGTTGGTTAAATGCTTCTTCTATCCATTAAGTTTTTTTCAGAAAGATTCATGATGGTACGTTTTTTTAGAATATGAGATCGTATGAAAACGAATATCCAGAAATTGAGTTATTCTACAATTTTCTCAGAAATTCT
>CAZAKO010000233.1:0-2533 GCA_964485745.1 uncultured bacterium | reverse complement strand
TATGAAGCAGCGGAATGAAATTTTAGTGATAATGGGCTGAGGAAGTAATCGGGTATCTTTCCTCTAACTGATTTAGATTATAATTGACTTAAAATAAAACAAGGTTCAGAGGGTATTTAACTTTTTGATCTTATCATTCAAAAAGAAGATGTGTTTTAACTCTTCTTTGATAATTATATTAATTTTATCTTTGCCGGACTCCGCTGGTACCAGATCCTGCAAGCCATAGTAAAAAACGACCGAATCTTTTTCCAGGCCAATGGCATAATTCAAAATCTCCTCGATGCTCCGCTGATCGTTTAAAAAATGGGAGGGATCAGCGTTTAGATTGAAAATATACCCATCAGCAAAAGATTGCAGATAGCTGGCGGCACTGGCATTGGGATCAATCAGGCGTGAGAGCAGCTGCTGTTGTCCAACAATTTTTTCTTTCAAATGCGCAAAAATCTTTTCGTGTTTGAGTTCCATATCAACCAGGTCAAGAAATAGAAATTTATAACTCTGATCGGTTACCTGCTTGGCTGCTTTTTTATAAAATTTGGCGCCGTTGCGCTCGATCTGCAGGGCAATTTCGAAAACTTCTTCGATGTTAAATTCTGTTGACATTTGACCTCTTAATGGATTTTTTATTAATTAAATTTATAACAAAGCCGAGGTCAAGTCAATCCCGGCTCCAATTGATCTGGCCTGACTTAAATTTTTACCTCTTTAGCCGACTGCCAGAGCCCGTGGATATTGCACAGAGCAAGAGCATAAAGTGTACCGGGCTTGCTGATTTTGAGTGAGGTTTTTACCTCATGATGGGTATAGACCGGTCCCTTATTTGCACCCTCGACCGACTCGCCGTGGGCACCAAATTCAAAGTGTCCAACCTGGTGAGTAAACTTCTCATCCTGCGGATGGAAATAGAGCGAAATCCAGCTGATATGATGTTCAGTTGTGTTCGGATGAGCAATCTCCTTACCCAGGCTGACTTTCACCTCGAATAACTCATTAGCCGGCACCTGATCGGGACACTCAATGACTGGCACATGCTTTTCAGCTTTCCAGTCGCCTTCTTGAATTCGTTCACCTAATTTAATCATTTTTACTTGCCCTTTCTCATCAACTCTAAGTCTTCCGCCAGAGCCTGAAGGTCTGCTTCATGTTCGACTTCATCCTCGAGAATTTCTAACACAAGATGATAGGTAATCGGATCTTTGTCCTTAACGGTCTCTAACAGTTTTTGATAGACTCCGATAGCGCACTGCTCACCTTTGATGTTTTGTTCAAGAATAACCTTAACCGCCGGATTTTCGGGAGTGTCATAACCGCAATTGGACAGCTTGTACCAGTCCTCCGGCTTGAGTATGGGAGAACCACCGAGTTGAATTACTCTTTCCGAAAGCATCTCGGCATGTTTCAATTCCTCAGTCGCGTGTTCTTTGAGTTCGGATGCAACGGCACCTCGCATTGGTCCTTTGATGACTTTTGCGCCCACCCAATACTGGTAATAGGCTAACCACTCGTCGGCAAAGGCTTGATTGAGTAATTTGATCAGTTTGCCTTTGTCCATTCCCACGATTTCGCTTCCTTTAGTTCCCATTTATTATCCTCCATTTGTTGTTGTTTTTTGATTATTGGATAGTTGTCTTTTTAATTCGTTACATATTTGATAGAACAATGTAGTCGCTTTTTGGGAGATTGACCATACCTTATTTAATCTTTTCAAATATATCCAATAGGAGAGATAAATCATACCACTTTCCGCGATTGTCTTGTTTCGACAATTTATTTTTTCTACATTTTTCGGTTATTAATGATAATGATTAATAAAGAATTTCGGGGGGATTCAACTTTGAGCAAATTTACTGAGAGTTTTAATCCGGCTACAGGTGAGAAGATTGGTGAATCTCACTTGAATATTAAGGAAGATTTCTTGGCTGCCTTGCAGAAAGCCCGGCAGGTTCAGCCCGCATGGGCGGCGTTGTCGGTTAGGCAGAGAATCGAATATATTCGCAAGATTCAGACTTTTTTGATTGCTAATGTTCAGCGCCTCGCCGAGACGATCTCTCAAGATAATGGAAAATTGCGGATTGATGCCCTGGCGACGGAGATTTTACCGGCTTGCATGGCGCTAAGCTATTATTCCCGCCAGGCACGGCGTTTTTTAAAACCCCGCAAGGTGGCGAGCGGCAACTGGCTACTATCGTATAAGCGCAGTAAAATTTATCGGGTGCCTTACGGCGTTATCGGCATTATCTCACCCTGGAATTATCCCTTTGGAATTCCCTTTTCCGAGATAATTATGGCGCTGTTGGCTGGCAATGCGGTGATCATCAAGACCGCCAGTGAAACTCAGCAAGTTGGTCGAATCCTCGAGGAATGTATTCAATCAGCCGAATTACCCGATGGGATTTTTCATTATCTCAATCTACCCGGGAAAGCGGCGGGTGAGGCATTCCTTGAAAATGGAGTTGATAAGCTGTTTTTTACCGGTTCGGTGGAGGTTGGTAAATATATCATGCAAAAAGCCGCTGCTACTTTAACGCCG
>CAZAKO010000232.1:0-2539 GCA_964485745.1 uncultured bacterium | reverse complement strand
CTTTGGGTAATTCATAACGGATTTTCGTAATTGGATTAAAGGGATTGGGAAAATTGGGGTGCAAAGCATACTGTTTTGGTATCGGCTGCTGCGTGACGAAGGTATATTCAGCCTGCTTTTCATAAGTAATAATGGAGTCACCATACCAGCTGGCTAATTTTAGCCAATATTTAATAGATGCTTCATTTTCGACTTGCGGTGTTAAGGTTAACCGTCCCAAATGCATGGTCTGATCCAGTGGCATGTCTTTTTCGCCGATCTTGAATATAATCATCCCGGCAAAACCCTGATCAGCATTGACCCGATCAAACACTATCCAACCGGCTGATTCGAACGACGCAAATAATGATTTGAATTTATCTGCTGTGAGAATCTTAGGATCATATTGAAGATACAGCTCGAATCCCAATAACTTCAGCTGCTTCGTAAGATCAAATTCGAGGGTTAATTGTGAGGATGGGCGAACAGCCCAAACTCCATATTTTTCATAGTTGGTTACCAGGGTAAATGGGGCTTCATTGTTAGTATTTTTGGCGAGAATTTTGGAAATACTACCGGGAGCAAGATTATCGAACCACCAGTTCCAGCTGGTAGCTAACGCCATTAAGTCCCAAAGGTCGAATTTATGATCAGCATTTAGATGGTAATGTGGCAAACTGCCGGTAACCGGTCCCAGCTCCTTGGAATAATCCGGCGGCTTGGCTAGCCAGGCAGTACGTAAGGTATAAAAGTCCTCAATTGAAATCTGGACATCCTGGTTATAATCCCCCAACAGTGTAGTTAGGAAACTGAAAGTGTAATCATCGTCGGGAGCTGCGTCCGGGTCGCCATTGCCATTGCCGTCAAAATGAATACCATAGAGATCGATAAGACCACTTTTTATGGTAACGGTAACTGTATCGTAAGCAGTCAAATCCCCTGTCGGTAAGATTGTTAATTTTCTAGGTGTTTCAAAATGGGTTTTTACTTCAATATTCCCGACAACTTGACTGTTTACCAAAACCTGATTGGTGACGGAATTAGTATCCAGATCTCGATCAAAATCTATTAAGATTGACGTATTCCACAGGGCATAACTATTTGCCTCGCCTGTAGGTTGATGACTGAGAACCTTTGGGCCGGTCTCATTATCGAGGTGAATTTTTACGGTATCGCCGGTGCCTGGATCGTTATCCTGGCAGTCTATCCTCAGCCAGAGTTCAGAGATGTCTTGACGGGGCAGGTCGGTTTCGGAATTCCAAAATAATGTATCGCTGAATAAGGAGGAACCGATTTTTAATTTATTGGCAGTAGTACCTTTTGACCAGTTAGATTGATTGCGGGTATAATAGAGATCCAATTGGATGGAATCATTTTCAGTGTCGACAATTAAATATGGGATGCCGACGTTGCCGCTAATTTCCTGGTAGGCAAGATTTATTTGTATTTTAGGAGGTTGATTATTGTCCAGATGAAAATCAGCTGTTTCATAAACCAATCCGGTATGAGCATCAGCCGGAATTAATCGTAGGCGGATGGTTGTCAGATCAATACCCGGCGCATCCTGGTTGCTGTGCCAAATCAAGCTTCCCGTGTATTCGGATTGAGTTAGACCGGTGGTTTTACCAGTTACAGTCGCAGATGACCAGTTTGTCCCGGAATTGAGTGAATACTGGGGTGTCAAGCTGACCACGTCGCTTTCATCATCACTGATCTGGAATTGGATACTAACGTCGCCGCTCAATTCGCCGGTAAATTGATTAGTGATTGCCACAGTAGGAGCGCCGACATTATCGAGCAAGAAATTGACCGTATCAGAGACTCCAGGATCATTATCCGAAGGAATTATTCGGAGTAAAGTATATGCAATGGTTGTTGGTAAATCGGTTAAGCTCTGCCAGGTAATTTGCTGGTCGGAGTAATTAGTAATTCCAGTTGTTGAGCCGGTGATCGTCGCTGACTGCCAATTAAGTGTTGTTGGGTCAAGGTATTCGCAAGTAAGCGAGAGTGTGTCATGTTCAGCGTCGCTTAAATTGTAAGTAATCGGGATTGCATTTTTCTGTTCACCAGATAGAGTGTTGATGGCGATTGACGGCAGTTGGTTGTTGTCAAGATGAAAAGTCAGGGTATCCATTTCTGATAGAGTAGTTGAATAGGAATAGCATGTTAGTCGGAAATTGACGGCTGGTAAATCAACTCCATTCAGGTCAGTTGCCGAATTCCAGATCAGCGAACCGGAGAAATTTGCCGGGGCAATTTGCGAAGTGTCACCGGTGATATGCGCTAAATGCCAGCTATCATCTGCAGAACACTGGTATTCACCCTTCAAACCAACTGTATTTGGAAAATTAGTTACCTGATATTGGATTTGAATATTGCCTGATTGCTCACCGGATAAGGTAGGACTAATATTGAGTTTTTGAGCGTAATAACCGGCTGAAACTACATCAGAAGGTGCTCCTCCAAAGCCCGTTGAATCAACCGCGGTAATTTGGTAATAATAGAGTTTGCCAGGAACAAGATTTATATCCTGATATAACGGTTGTATGGTCGAATCAAT
>CAZAKO010000231.1:0-2545 GCA_964485745.1 uncultured bacterium | reverse complement strand
ATATCTGCAGAAATATGTCGATACCAAAAACCTGCGCACCATGGCGCTGGAGTTACTGATCGGTGAGGATTTGGGCAATCAACGATTCACAGATGCCGTTGAGAAGTCGAAAACCGTGATTAAAGAAAATCCAGACACGGAGGCCGAATACAAGGCCATGTTTGGTCTGTTCAATCTTTATGCAACCGATCTGGAAGATAAGGAAAATGCTCAAACAGTGCTGGATGCAATGAAAGAAAAATATGCCGATTATGGTTTGACTCAAATGGCGCAATTCGAAATGGGCGAAACCGTGGATTGGCAGTTAGCCAAACCGATTGCTTTCGGGAAAGAACCGGAAGTGGTTTCAATATTGCCGGATAAATTTAAATTGAAGCCGAACTATCCCAATCCATTCAACCCGACGACGAATATCAATTTTGCCTTGCCGGAAGCGTCTAATGTTCAAATCAGTATCTACGACCTGACCGGCCGCGAAATCTGGTGCAGTGTCAAATCCAATTACAGCGCCGGAAATTACACGCTTACCTGGAACGGCGTCAATCAATCCGGAGCCAGTGTTGTCAGTGGTATTTATATAGTGCGGATGGTTACTTCCAAATACACCGCAACCCAGAGGATCGTTTTGATGAAGTGATCCTGTTGGAGCAATGAAATTATTGTTGGGTCCGATTTCTTTAATCTGATCTAACCGGTTGATCGGACCATGATAAGGATTGTCAGAATTTCCGGAGGTAAAGCGGCCGGTTATGGCTTAGGATTAACTGTTTGGTTATTACCCTTAGTCATCTGCAACCGGATGATGTGGGATTTTTACTATCCCAAAGAACTGTTCTTTCAGGCCTCCCTATCTGTGGTTCTCATAATCCAATTATTTCGAAAAGAAACGACTATTCATCTTAATTGGTTAGATGCCATTGTTATAACCGGCCTGTTACTTCCGGGATTATTTTCAAGTATTTTTTTGCATAGCCCATCCGCAAATCTCAGGCTTCCGTTTTATACCGTTCTATTCTACCTCCTGATCAAAAGTCTTTCCTTTGAGAGTCAAAAGAAATTTTTCCATTATTTCTTGAATATCGCTGTCGGTCTGTTTTCGGTCGCTGGTCTGATTGCGTTTTATGGAATCCTGCAATATTGCCGATTGGATTTCCTGCATCCGCACGGAATGGTGACGTTTGGGCCGAAAGTAGTTGGCACTTTGGGAAATGCGAACATTATGGGTGGATATTTAGCCTTGATTTTTCCACTGGGTATTGTTGTTTCAAAAATGTCCAAAGAAATCAAATGGAAAATACTCACCTGTATAGGATTAGTAATCATAATCTGTGCGCTCATTTTAACTGAAAGCCGGGGTGCCTGGTTAGCATTATCAGTGAGCCTGATCGCTATTAATTATCGATTCATCAAAACAGCATGGCAGAAGATTTTCAAAAACCGGATTGTTTCCCTGATTGTTGTGGTCTGCCTTATTGTTATTGGATCGAGTCTGTTTTACTGGCTTATCAACTTGAATCAGGATTCGGCAGTCGGTAGGTTATTTGTCTGGCGGATTGCCTGGAATATGTGTACCTCTCATCCGATATTCGGTATTGGATTTCAGCGTTACCCGGTCGAATATCTGAATTACCAGGCGGACTTTTTCGACAATCCATGCAATGCATCATTTTTCAATCATGCCGCCAACATGAAACAGGCCGACAATGAATATCTCCAAATTCTGGCAGAAAATGGAATTATCGGAATGATTTTTATCTTTCTTTTCATAGTGATCCTTTATCGTTATTGGCTGAGTTTACAGAAGAATAAAGACGCTCATTCAGACGAATTCATTTTATTCAAAGCAATCGGAATATCATTGGCAGTTATTTTCTTACATTCTATTGTTGATAATCCTTTACGCGGTCTGACCGTTCAGACGATTTTCATATTTTTAGTTGGGATGATTTCTCTCAGGTCAAAGATTTTCAGGAGCATCGCACAAAAATCAATTTCTATCAGAAATACGATCTTATTACGGATAATAGCGATAATATTCCTGGTTTATACTATTTTCAATGTTATCATAAAAAGCAACGCTTATATCGACTGGCGCGAAGGGCAAGGATTATTCAAAGCCGGGTTTTCCGATAAAGGTATTGATAAGTACCGCCAGGCTCAACGGAGATTACCAGATAATGGCGAACTGCTATTTCATCTCGGCTCGGCTTATGCTTATACCAATCAGCCCGAAAAGGCCCTGCCGTTATTGCAAAAATCCAAATTGACCTTTAACGATAAAAACATCTACATCAACGAAGGGCTGAGTTACTATCGCCTTAGGGATTTTAAGAATGCCGAAAAAAGCTTGTTAATAGCTTTGCGTATGTACCCGGAGCTGTTGCTGCCGAGGCTCTGGCTGGCGGAGGTCTATATTGAAACTGAAAGAAAAGAAGAAGCGATTAGGCGCTTGAATGAAATAGAACAAATTCAACCCAAAACCGATACACCGGAATCGCTGATTATTAAGGCGGATGCCAGACGATTACTCCAAAATATAAACTCT
>CAZAKO010000230.1:0-2565 GCA_964485745.1 uncultured bacterium | reverse complement strand
ACGAAGCCCTGAAGTGTCGCGAAGCTGGTGAAGCCAAGACGATTCTGATTGGCTTAAGCGGGCACGGTCACATGGACCTGTCGGCTTACGATGCCTATCTCTCGGGCAAATTAGTGGATTACGAATATCCCGCAGAGAAAATCAAGGCTGCGCTGGCACATTTACCACTGGGCGGAAAGTAACAATTAATCACGACCTCCCGAAGGTTCCAAACCTTCGGGAGGTTTTTAAAGGTTCCTCGCCGATGGCGGGACAAGCCAAACCTTCGGGAGGTTTCATTCGATCGGGCGATTTAACAAATCGCCCAACATTTGAAAAAAAATCTTTACACTGAAATAATTCACAACTAAATTATGCCCGAAATGAAGATTATCAAATGTTATCTGCCTTATTATTACATCCTGTATTTTAGCGGGTATCGCATTTCTGGCCCGCCGATTCAGCAGCTATAGCAGCAAAAAATTTATCAACGAGTCGCGGGCCCCTTAAAAGACCCGCGATTTTTTTTGGTAGACGATATGAAAAATTCACCGCAGGACCAGCTGCAAAAATTAAGAGAAGAGGTCCGCAATGTTGACCGGGGGATCATGCAGCTGGTCGGCAAGCGACTGGATTTAACCCAGCAAATCGGCAGCCTGAAGAAAGCGCTTAGTCTACCACTATTGAATTATGAGGTGGAAAAAACAGTCATTGAAAACACCCGTCAAATCGCCGAGGAATTGAACCTCTCGGCAGATTTTGTCAAAGCCGTCATGCAGCTGCTGATTGCCGAATCGCGCACCCAGCAGGAGCGGATTCATTATTCCAGCTATCGGGGCGACAAGGAGACGGTGCTGATTGTCGGCGGTCAGGGTGAAATGGGGCACTGGTTAGCAAATTTCTTCGAGAACCAGGGGCACCGGGTCCTGATCCACGATATCCGGGTAGAACCGACGGAATATCGCACCGTCGCTGCACTGGAGCAAGGTCTTGCCGAAGCCACCTGTGCCGTTGTTTCGGTGTCACTGGATGTCGTGCCGCAAATCATCGCTAAAATTACCGACTTGAATTTCCCGGGATTGATTTTTGATATCGCCAGCATCAAAGGGCATCTGACCGAAGTCAGCCGGGCTGCCGCTCGCAAAGGTTTAATGATCACCAGCATTCATCCCATGTTTGGTCCGAATACCCGAACGCTTTCCGATAAAGTTATCTGCTTCTGTGATTGCGGCAATCCGGCAGCCCTGCAGCGCGCCCGGGAATTTTTCAAGGAAACAGCCGTCTGCGAGGTTGATCTTTCACTCGAAAATCATGACTTAGCAATCGCCTATGTGTTGGGTTTGTCCCATTTAATCAATATTATTTTCATGAATATCCTTTCGCAAAGCAATTTTCGTTATTCGGAACTTAAGGCAATTTCCAGCACGACCTTTCTGTCCCAAATGTTGACCGCATCAAGTGTCATTAATGAGAAGCCGGAGCTCTATTTCCTGATCCAGAAATATAATTCTTTCAAGCAATTGATCTATCAGCAGCTGGAAGCCTCGATGAAGGCAATCGTGGATTGCATCATCAAAGATGATCCCGATGCCTTTGTCCAATCCATGCTCGCCGCCCGAGCCTGGTTAAACGAAGCAGAAAATTCAAAAGGGAGCGCGAGATGATAATTACCGGCATCATCGGCTATCCATTAACGGTTACTTATTCGCCGCGCATGCACAAAGCCGCCTTCGAGGCTTTGAATATTAATGGGGTTTACCTTGCCTTGCCGGTCGAACCCGAGCGGCTGGCAGAGGTTTTAAATGCCCTGCGAGTGATCGGCTGCCGGGGAATCAATGTCACCGTTCCCCATAAGCAGAGCGTTATGCCCTTTCTCAGCGAAACCTCCGAAGAAGCCAAAGCGGCGGGCGCGGTCAATACGATCGTCTTCAAACCCGACGGTCTGGTTGGTTACAACACCGATGTTTACGGATTTGAAGCCTTACTGCGCAATTTAGAATTCGATCTCAATTATAAGACCTTTATCCTGTTAGGAGCCGGTGGAGTTGCCCGGGCGGTGGCTTATGTACTTCGCAAGCATAATCCCCACAATTTCTACATCAATGATATCATTGATTCCAAAGCCGAGGACCTGGCTCAAAAATATAATGCCATTCCACTCAAAACCGAAGCCCGTCGCAGCCTGATTCAACAGGCAGACCTGGTTATCAACGCCACTCCGGTGGATTTGCAGGATGAGGTCGTTAATAATCTGCCGGATGGCGCGGCATACTTAGACCTGAATTATAAATTTCAATTAAGACCGAGAAATGGGATCAAGCTGGCAGACGGTCTGGAAATGCTGCTCCATCAAGGGGCGAAAGCCTTTGAAATCTGGACCGATGTCCGCGCCCCTATCGAGGTCATGCGAAAAGCGTTAGGATCAGCCAATGATTAGAATGATAAGCGCCGGTGAATCACACGGCAAAGGTCTCACGGTCATTATCGAAGGAGCGCCCGCCGGCTTAAAGGTGGCAGAGGATATTATCAACGCCGAACTGCAGCGGCGCCAAAAGGGTTACGGACGCGGTCAGCGGATGCGGATCG
>CAZAKO010000229.1:0-2600 GCA_964485745.1 uncultured bacterium | reverse complement strand
GACAAATTATGAAGAGTCAAGCCCGGGCAATTGTGCAGGATGCCGCCAATCCACGCCAGGCGCGTCTTTTACTTCGGGAATATTTGCAGCATCTGATTCTGCGGCAGCTTTTTGAACAGAAAATTCTGCAGCAGTGGATATTTCACGGTGGGACGGCATTACGGATTATCTATGGTTTAAATCGGTTTTCCGAAGATCTCGATTTTCATTTGAGGACCCCGGATTCGCAGTATTCCATAGTAGCAATTGTAAAGACGCTTAGTCGCAATCTGAAACTTCAGGGATATCGAATTTCTGAATCCAGAATTACCAGTGAAACAGTAGTATCGGCTTTTATCAGTTTTGAGCAGCTGCTATATGAATTTAATCTGTCACCCCATTCTAATGCAAAGCTTAGTGTGAAAATTGAATTGGATACTAATCCGCCGGGAGGATTCGATTACCGGCAGACTTTGGTAAATCAGTATTTCCCGTTTGGTCTGATAATCCATGATCTGCCAACTTTTTTGGCCGGTAAACTCCACGCATTAATCCAGCGTCCCTTTACCAAAGGTCGTGATTATTACGACTTAGTATTTCTGTTATCCCGTTGGCAAGAACTTATCCCAAATATTACTTATTTAAGGAATGCTTTGCGGCAAACCAATTACCGGGGAGAAGAAATCACGGAACATAATTGGCGCAACGTCATCCTGGATATTATTTCTAAAACCAACTGGGACCGGGTTATTAAGGATGTCGAACCTTTCCTGGAATCAGTCGCGGATCTGCAATCGCTTAATCGTGAGAACCTGAATGTTCTGCTCGGTGGAAACGGATGATAACAAATCTAATTAGGATTCAATCTTGACTTCAGCCGCAGGCTGGGGTTAAGTTGGATCAAGTTGGATCAGGCTGGAATTAAGTTGGATTAATTCCCTTCGGATTCAATGGCTTCACAATTACACTCTTGATAAATTTTGTAAACACTTTCCCTGGTGGTAAATCCTCGCGTTTCCAGATGTATTTCCGCTTGGTGTAAATTACTGGCACAAGTGTTGAATTTTTAGCCTTGCTGTAAAATGCGGCAATACCGGCGGCGATTTCGATTAGCTCTTTAGGGAGTGAATTCTCTTTATGGGGATTGCGGACGACCACATGCGAACCGGAACCATGCTCAACATGGAACCAGAAATCCTCTGGCCGGGCGTGCTTGAAGCTGAGTTCGTCATTATCCTTAGCGCTCTTGCCTACCAGGATTTCTCGCTTCTTGATTAGAAACCGATAAAAGGGCTTGCTTTCCACTATATCGGAACCCATTTGCTGGACGAAACGAGCCGGTAGATTTTGCTGCATTTTCCGCAGGATATTGAGATCAGCGCAGCTCTCAACCGTTTTTAGTTGGTCGGTTAATTCTTGAATTAAGCGCGAGTTTTTCTGAATGGAATCCTGCAGTTCTGCCCGTGAAGCTTCTATCTGGCGACTTTTTTCGTAATACTTGGCGGCATTTTCAGCTGGAGTGAGTTTGGGATTTAAAGGAATATTAATTCGCTGCTCAGGATTGCTAACGGCAGGTAATTTGATTGCTGAAATATATCCCTGAATCTGGTGCAGGTTGCTGAGCAACGTGTCAGCCCATTGACGATATTCGTCAGCGGTTGGCAGGTTCGCCAGCTCGGTTTGCTGTTTGCTCAATTTGCGCTGGAGTTGCTGGAGTGAGAGGGCTAAGCGGCTGCGGAGTTGAGCGCGGATTTGTTCCACCTTAGTTGTGCGGTAAATCAGGGCAAGATAAAATTGTGTTGCGCCACGCAAGTCGCCACTGAATTGCGGTTTGCTATTTCCTAAATGCCGCAATTCTAACATTGTGAAAAGTGGTTCAGGTGCTTGATAAATATAGCACTGCTGCCGGTCAATTTCAGCCAGAATCTCACAGTATGTCCGATACAAACGAGTAATCTCATTTTCCAGGAAATTAATGACCAGTGTTTTTTCCGATAATTCAGCCCGATAAAGGATTTCGCTGGAGAGGATTTTGGAATAAGCCGGAATTGGCAGGTGCGATAGAATTTTATCAATGGTAAAGTCGGGATGGTGATTTAGGGTTTGTCGAAAATCGGTTTCGGCGACAGTCAGCGAATCTGCAGTTACGAAATCCTCCTGGTGGCAGACCGGTGGTTTACGGATTTTGCGAAAAGCCTCGAGCAGGTCAAATTGTTGGTTAAAGTAGAAGACATTGCCGTTGATGCCATATAACTGCAAGAGGAGGTAGCCTTGTTCATTTTTCAGAGAAATCAGGATTTGCCGGTCGGTGCGATGCCACGCGACATTGGCAATTGGCATCCCAGCCAGGGACTTAAATAGCGGGACTTTGTGCTTTGGTATGGGGTGTTCGGTCTCCATCTGTAATCCGGGCAGTGGTGGATGAAAAGAGATTCGCAGTCCTTGAAGATCAACGCAATCGTTAATGGGCATAACAAGTTCGTCTTTTTGATAGGTATAGCTGCTGCCGATTACTGCCTCCGGCAGGACGGTTTTCAGATAGCGGGCTAAGGAACGAATATGAAACCAGCTATTATACATGTCGAGAAAATACGGAAGTTCTAGTTGAAATGGAATTTTAA
>CAZAKO010000228.1:0-2612 GCA_964485745.1 uncultured bacterium | reverse complement strand
AGCCGAAAAATTCTGCCTCGCGGTTAACGCCTGGGATTTTGCAGAATATTGTCCAATAAAAATTGCATAGGGCAAATTGCTAATCCGGAAATTCCCTTCAAAACCTAAAAATTGTAGTTCGGTTACTTTTTGTTTTGCCTCATCATTATTCGCGTAGCAGTCAAAGCAAACAATGTATTGCGAATTTCCCTTGGCTGAGAAATTTACGGAAAGATAGGTTTGGTTGAGTCCGGCATCAATATATTTTTGCCGCGCCTGGATAGCTGTTTTGAGAGAAGGATAGTATCCCAGAATTATTGTATAAGGGGTAGCGGATCCAATCTGCCGGATTGGCATTGGTTCTTCAATTTGCATCGGTTGATATGTGGTCATCTGGTGAGATGGTGGACTAACTACGGTTACTTGCGCTGGAGGTATAGGTCGGATTTGTTCGCTTGGTTTTCTAATTTCGGTTGGCGCAGCTGATTCATTTCCAGTAATGATAGTGGGTGTTTGAGTTATAATGACCGAGGGTTGAGTAAAATGGGTGGATTCTTCCGCGGTTTTTTGGATTCCTTGTGGAAGGTTAGCGAACTGGGATGGTGCACCTTGATCGGTTAGTTCGGGCTTTAGATTGGAATTGATTTCATTAGCTGTTTCCGATTTGGCTTTAGCTACAACGGTTGGTGCTTTTGTCTTAGAACGTGATTTAATTTTATTGCTAACGACACAGCCACCGCCGATAAAGGCAATCAAGGCTGCGACTGTTCCGAGAACCCGAAATTTCCTGATTTTGTCTAAAAGCGTTGCGTGCAAGCCCTCTTGCTGATTGATGAAGAAATTCTCTAAGAGTTGCAATATTTTATTTTTAGGAGCAGCAGCTTTTGTCTCACCATAGGAATATTGATATTCATAACCGTAACGATAATCAGCGTAATCGGCACTGACGTCGGCTTTCATCCCATTGAGTATAATACCTAAGATATCCGTCTTCAACATCTCCAATTGATTTTTCGAGCGTCTCAGAGTTCCGCGAGATATTTTTCCCTGGTAATAAACTAACAGGGTTGTATCAACTTTGGAACCGAGCACCGTAGAATCGGTTGCCTGGATTACGGGAGCCGAGTCTAATATGATGATATCATAGCGCTCTTTTAAATCACTGATTAACTGGTCCATATATTTGGAAGCCACAATTTCCGAAGGGTTGCGTTCGTGTTTACCAGCTGTCAAAATATTCAAGTATTCGATCCCCGGGATGCTGTCGGTTCGAAAAGTATCCGTTGCCATAGTACCCATCATCAAATCGCTCATCGTCCGGATGACTCCGTCCAGGTCTTCGCGACGGAGGATTACGTCAGTCAAGCCGGGTTCGCGCTCGATTCCAAATAGTTTGGAAATCCGGGGTTTTCTTAAATCAGCTTCAATTAATAGAGTATTTAATCCGATTTGCGCCATTGACACAGCCAGATTGACCGCTATGGTTGTTTTTCCTTCGCTGGCTACGGATGAGGTGACCATTATGGATTTATAACCTTTGTCAATCATGCCGAAGTGAATATTAGTCCGCAGAGCGCGAAACGCTTCAGCCATAGTTGATTTTGGATCATAATGGGCTACCAACCTGGCTTGCATCTGCAAAATCTCGTCTGCAACCGGGGTTTCCATTTTTGCTAACAGGTCGGCTTTGATATCTTCAATATCCACAAAGGGGACAATTCCGAGAACCGTAGTCTCCAGCGTTTTTTCGATGTCATCAATGGTGCTGAAAGTTGTGTCCAGGGTTTCTGCCACGAATGCTAAAACAATCCCTAAAATAATTCCAATGACAGTCCCGATAGCGGTTGTCGGACCGATCATGGTCGGGTTAATTGGTGAAGTCGGCAAAAATGCGGGTCTGACTAAAAATACCTCATGCACCAGTTCGGATTGCTTGATAAGTGCTTCTTGATAGCGGACTTCTAATTGTTGATAAATCCCTTTATTAATCTCCAATTCCCGTTCATGATTCTGTAAGGTGAAATCCAAAAGTGGTATTGAGCGATAATCAGCGGATGCCTTTTTCAATTTTTCATAGAGAATATTTTCGTTTTGAACCAGGGTTTCGCGGAAGGTTTTTAACTCCTCTACGAATCTATTCTGTTTATCTTTAATCTGCCGTTTTATGTCTTTGACGACCGGATGGGCTTCGGTATAATTGCTTAAGTACTGACGTTCGGTGGCTGCCAGTTGATTAAGTTGCGTTTGAATAGCCTGCAATGTCGAATTTTTTTGATTTAATAATACATCAATGGCAATGTAATAAACGTAGTCGGGATTTTGGTCAATTTCAAATAGGATATTGTCAATTTGATTGATGTCCGACCTAAGATCATTGAGCTGCTTTTCCAGTTCGGTGATCTCTGTACTCAGCCGGGTAGCGGTACCTTGCAGCAATAGCAGGTTATTTTTTTCTTTATAAGTTCTAACTTTCTCTTCGGCTGCTCTGAAACTTGATTCGGCGCGCCTTAGCTGGCTTTCGATGGCTTTAAGTCCCCTAATAGACTGGGCATTTTTTTCTTGGAAGCTATTTTCAATGTAAACTTTGGCGAGCGCATTTGCCAGATCGCAGGTTCTTTGGGGATCGTAATCGG
>CAZAKO010000227.1:0-2653 GCA_964485745.1 uncultured bacterium | reverse complement strand
TCCTCGGCACCGCAGCGCTTCACTTCAACACCCATAGCGGTAGAAAATTGCGAGAACAGTAAGCGACCAAGCAGCGAACGATGAAAAACAACATCGGCATTGAAATACAGAAAATCGCTGTCCAGGAAATAATCCCGCGCAAGATAGAGTGAATAGACCGTATTAGTCGTAGCATAATCGGGATTTTGGATATAGCTCAGGGCAATATTTTTATACTGCCTGCCAAATTTTGCAACGATTTGCTCTTTTAAAAAACCGACTACAATAACTGCCTCAGGAATCCCGTAATAATCGAGCGCGTCCAGTTGATGCTCAAGGATACTCTTTTCACCAATCGGCAGCAGACATTTGTGCGTGTTATCGGTTAGCGGTGATAGGCGCCGGGCAGAACCGGCCGCAAGAATAACAGCTTTCATTAAAACCTCACTATGTAAATTCCAAAAATAAAATCAAATCCTCTCAAAAATTCCCTTCAGTTATTATTTTGTTGATAAATTCAATTGCCCGATCAGTCGCTTTACCATCGAGAAAATAGAAGCAGTTTTGACGAACCTCGCGAATCTGACTTTTGAATTGATTAGTAGTAAAACTCGCTTCGATGGTTTTCTTAATATCATCTTTTTCAATGTCATACTGAAAACCGCAGCGCCGGTTATCATAGGGGAAATCTGCAGGGCGGATATCTTCATTGATAATCTTATTAAAAATGATTGGACGATCCATTATTAAAAAATCGTAAGAAACCGAGCTGGAATCGGTAATTAAGAGGTCGGCAATGACCATATTATCGTCAAAATTCATGCAACTGTCATCAATAAAATAGACATTTTGCAGCTTATTTTCATCACAGTAACGCTTGATTACCGGCAGAAAATCGGAATCATTGATATGATTGCGAACGATGAGATTATACTCCTGCGGAATCCGATTGCAAAATTCCCGATAATGACTTCTGAGTGTGCCACCACCCCAGCGCCAGGTTGGGGCATAGAGAATATTCAAGCGTCCGTTATCTGGAATCCCCACCCGTTTCCTGATTTCATCCAGATCGTATTGCCGATTGATTATTTTATCAAACCGCAGGTACCCAATCTCAACTAGCTGCTCCGGTCGCAAATTGATTCCCGCTTCCCGAGCCGCGGATACCAGTTTCCGGCGCTCTTTTTCACCAGGTAACATCCAGAAATCCCAGTTGGCAAAAAGCGGTGGAAATTCTTTCCACGAGCCACCTAGTTTATAGCGCTTATCACTGACTCCATGATAAAACTGGAAGGTCGGAAATGATCGTTCTGCTCGCGGTGGTACCGGCCAAAGCGAAGTGCAAATCAGCACTTTCAGGTCAGCCGGAAATGGTCCCAAATAATGATGTCTAATGCCCCGATAATTACATCCCGGGAAAAGGTCTTGGAGTTGAGTAAAAATAGGTTCCAGATTCTGTCTCTTCGGAAAAAACTTGGTTTTCCACTCTTTGATTGGCCACACCCGTCCGAAGCGATTCCGTACAATTTTCCAGATTAAAAATGTCCCACCGATTTTCTCCCAGAGTGGAGCAATGGAGGTAAATTGACTTGGTTTATAGGCTAGATAGTAAATTCCGCTACTCATTAGGACTAATAAAAACCCTTTATTTTAAAAGATTGGGAATCGCCGTGCAAATACGCTGGCTTGCATGTCCATCTAACCGATATAGCATCTCGTTAATATATTTTTTGCGAATTTCCCCAAACGGATCTGATTCATTGAAACATCTGGTTAGCGCTGGTAATAGATCTTGTGGCTTTTGGATATGATAGCAGAAGTCGGTCATATTTGTATACATCTCCTGATCCAGGCGATGCTTGAAAATCCGATTGGGCAGAATATGATGTCCCCATTTTTTCTTATAAAAATCACAAACAATCACCTGTTTGTTTAACGCCATATATTCATAAATTGTCGAAGATGCTTCCGTCAGCAATACATCTGCTGCTCGATACAAATCAATGATATTATAGTGTTTTGGTTCAATGATAATAACCTGCGGATATTTTTTCCTAATCTGTGTCACAAGTTTGACATGACCCCGAAAATTGGCACCACTGAATTTCTTCATAAAATACGACCACTGATGTAATTTGATTATCAAATTATACTCATCCTGAAGCATCGCAGGCAGCCTTAGTCCAAAACTCTCAAAACTGCTGGGATAAAAGGTCGGTGCATATAGAATCGTTTTCCGTTCGGGATCGAGTCCAAGAGCTTGCAGCAGCTCTTTTTGAGTACCAATTTGCCCATTAAAAAGAGGATCAATTTTGGGAAATCCAACCAATTCCAGATTAGTTTGAATCCCCTTTTCACGCAATTGTCTGACGCGGAAAGGTCCCTCGACAAATCGGACATTCAGGCGGCTGCTGTTGTCCCTCCAATAAGAAGGTTTGACCCCAATCCCATGATAAATCATTCCGACGACTGTTGAGTCGGGGACCATTTCCGCAATCGGATAGCGCGACCAGCCGCAAATAAATACATCAGGTTTAAGCGCTTTGATTTTTTGAGCCCGTTCATGTTCATTATCGGCAAGAATCAGTGGACAACTTCTCGCTTTAAGTATCTCCTTCGTCAGATTATATTCTTGCGGTTCGGTATCCGGTGATGTCGTCAGGAAGACTTCAAA
>CAZAKO010000226.1:0-2661 GCA_964485745.1 uncultured bacterium | reverse complement strand
CCGCTTTTTCGGGTAGCTGGTAGCGGAGCGTCGTGACTGGGTTAAAGGGATTGGGAAAATTTTGGGATAATTGATATGCTAAAGGAATTATGACAGGTTCAGCAATACTAACATACTCACCCTTGAAACGATATTTATCATGTTCGGTCAATGGTAGCGTCAGCCAGAAGTGGCAAACATCACCGTTTGCAGGCGGAATATTCTCGCCGGTGGTTGGAGCTGTCAGGCTAATGGCATATACGATTTGTTTGGTCCCGTTGAACATTTCGTATATTCCAATCAGGTAACGAGTATCGGTACTGGTGGCCAGGTAGAAAGGCGGTTGATAGCCATCGCTCGTGTTCCAAACCTCGAAAGGGGTGGTTTTACCGGTACTGTCAACTGAACCACCGGGCGTGAAACGGATTTCATAATGAGCAGGAAAATAGCGGGCTTGCTGAGAAACCAATGAATAATTCCAGTTACAATCTCCGGAAGTCCAGCCGGATTTTTCTTTTACATATTTGAGAGAATAATCTGTAATGGAAATGACTAAGCCGTCAAAAAATGGCGATTCATGACCCGTTGCCGGAATCGGGATACTATCAAGGACAGAAAGATTTTTAGTCAAATTATAAACACTGAAATTCTTAACCGATTTAAACCCGAACCTAAATTCATATTCATCGCCGGTCAACAATTCCGGATCGGTAACGGCGACCTTGATGTCGGCATCGGCATGACCGTTGATATGATCGAGTGCGAGGGTTTTACTACGGATGTTGGCTAAAATAAAAGTGTGCGGGAAGAGAACACTAAACGAATTTACCCCGTCGCTGGCTTTGATCCGGATCTGACCATTGGTCGTATTGGGTTGCGACCAGGTATTCCACAGGAAAGAATTTTCAGCAACGAGATCGGTCACAATTGGAAACCAGTATTCATCGTCATAACGATATTCGATACTGATTTTAATGTCAATATTGTCATTGGTCAGAATTTGCCAATGTAAAGGAAATACGCCCGAGAGGCTCACTTCATCCGTCTCAGCCTGCTTAAGAGAATCTAAGCCGAACCAACCAGCCAGCGCAATGGTTGTATCTGTATAGATAATCGCCTTGTCGATTCCCCAGCCATATAACATATCTTCGGAATTGGCATCGCTCTGAAAACGCATCCGCAGGTAAAAAGGATTTTTAGTTATGGATTGTTTGAAAGGAATGTTTAGCCACCAGTACTGCATTTGCCCCGTTATTCTGACAATACCCGTCTGAGAGTATTCAGGATACCAGATCTGCTTATCGGAACTGACTTCAATAAAAACACTGTCGCCCCAATTAACATTTTGAAAACCATGGAGAGTAAGATTTATTGACTGATATTGATTCCCGACAATCGGAATATTATAAGTGAGAGTAGTATTGATATTATCCGGATAATTATTTTGGGTATGGGCAAGCATCAGGTGAGAATAACCAGGCGCAAAATAATGGGCTTGTCTCCAACCGTTTGAATTCCAATCGGAGCCAGCTAATCCGGACATAATAGTCTCCTGATTAGTGAAAATAACCACTCCATTACGGGAAATACTGCTATTATGCCCCATACTGCTGTCAGTGACTATACATCTGTAACGGATTGTATCGGCATAGTGTAATCCGGAGAGCATCAGGTTTTTTTGCCATGAAACGTAATGATTGTAAAAGCCAGTATATAAATCATAATCGCTCTCTATAGATACTGAATCAAGTGGTAAATCGATCCAGCCATTACCATTTAGCGAGTATTGAAACCAGACCGTATCAAGCAGAGAAGCATCCTGAATTGTATATGAGCCTTTAAGCGTCAACGACTGGGCGAAGCGGATCGTTCGCAAAGTATCGCCAAGCGAAAAAGATGTTGTGAGAATTTCCGGTGGTGTTTGATCGAATCCGATTTCCGATTTATAAATATCGAAAGGTGCCGCGAAAGGGCAGAGATAATTTTGATTTGCAGACGTTTTTATTTCAAAATAATAGCATAGATATTTTTGAGTGCTGTCGATTATGGGGATTGAAGAGTATAAATTACCGGATAATTTTGTTAGGGATTTTCGGGAAAAAGGTCCGTTTGGATTCTCAGAGAAATAGAGAAAACTGTTGGAAAGATCAAGCGTCGTTGTAGTAGAGGCTTGTATTTCGATTGAAATATCTGCCGAGTCTGGATTCAAATAGGTAATGGGTTGGTGAAAGAATTGAAGCGGTGCTTCTTCGAATCGAAAATTACTATGGTAGATTTGATTGATATATGGAGCCATCGATCGTAATGTTCTGATTCCGGTTAATTGATCTGGGCTTTGCCCGACGACAACCGCACAGATTACCTCCTGAGTGTCGCCCGGTGCGAATGTGAATGGCCCACTCGCAAACATAAAACGCCGATCGCCCGGATAGATATCTTCGTACCAGCCGGTTCCGGTGAGCGGATCGCCCGGAACACAAAAAGGTGTGGATTTGCTGGTGATTGGATCGATTATCAATTGACCGTCCGGCGCTAATCCGCTCATGATATTGTAAACTTCGACTGCATTCTCGGGATCGTAGAATGTCGACGCATTTTTCAGACAACGATAAAAATTGGTCATTTTTAAATTGGAATAATCCGGACGTGCTTTTCCGCCAAGGTATCCGAAACTGTCCGGCG
>CAZAKO010000225.1:0-2667 GCA_964485745.1 uncultured bacterium | reverse complement strand
TCGTCTGCCATCTGCATCGGTTAGGATTGGTAGAAGCGGTTGCGGTGCATCAGCTAACGACCTTTGAAGCCGGCTTGCAGTTCGCCCGGACCGAAGGAATCATCTGTGCGCCGGAAACCGACCACGCGGTGCGGGTCGCAATTGACGAAGCCCTGAAGTGTCGCGAAGCCGGTGAAGCCAAGACGATTCTGATTGGCTTGAGCGGACACGGTCACATGGACCTGTCGGCTTACGATGCCTATCTCTCGGGTAAACTCGTGGATTACGAATATCCCGCAGAGAAAATCAAAGCCGCCCTGGCGCATCTACCACTGGGTGGAAAGTAACGATTAACCATAACAACAACCTCCCGAAGGTTTGAAACCTTCGGGAGGTTTCATATCAACCGGGCGATTTGGCAAATCGCCCAACATTTGAAAAAAAATCTTTACACTGAAATAATTCACAACTAAATTATGCCCGAAATGAAGATTATCAAATGTTATCTGCCTTATTATTACATCCTGTATTTTAGCGGGTATCGCATTTCTGGCCCGCCGATTCAGCAGCTATAGCAGCAAAAAATTTATCAACGAGTCGCGGGCCCCTTAAAAGACCCGCGATTTTTTTTGGTAGACGATATGAAAAATTCACCGCAGGACCAGCTGCAAAAATTAAGAGAAGAGGTCCGCAATGTTGACCGGGGGATCATGCAGCTGGTCGGCAAGCGACTGGATTTAACCCAGCAAATCGGCAGCCTGAAGAAAGCGCTTAGTCTACCACTATTGAATTATGAGGTGGAAAAAACAGTCATTGAAAACACCCGTCAAATCGCCGAGGAATTGAACCTCTCGGCAGATTTTGTCAAAGCCGTCATGCAGCTGCTGATTGCCGAATCGCGCACCCAGCAGGAGCGGATTCATTATTCCAGCTATCGGGGCGACAAGGAGACGGTGCTGATTGTCGGCGGTCAGGGTGAAATGGGGCACTGGTTAGCAAATTTCTTCGAGAACCAGGGGCACCGGGTCCTGATCCACGATATCCGGGTAGAACCGACGGAATATCGCACCGTCGCTGCACTGGAGCAAGGTCTTGCCGAAGCCACCTGTGCCGTTGTTTCGGTGTCACTGGATGTCGTGCCGCAAATCATCGCTAAAATTACCGACTTGAATTTCCCGGGATTGATTTTTGATATCGCCAGCATCAAAGGGCATCTGACCGAAGTCAGCCGGGCTGCCGCTCGCAAAGGTTTAATGATCACCAGCATTCATCCCATGTTTGGTCCGAATACCCGAACGCTTTCCGATAAAGTTATCTGCTTCTGTGATTGCGGCAATCCGGCAGCCCTGCAGCGTGCCCGGGAATTTTTCAAGGAAACAGCTGTCAGCGGAGTTGATCTCTCACTCGAAAATCATGACTTAGCAATTGCGTATGTGTTAGGTTTGTCTCATTTAATCAATATTATTTTCATGAATATCCTTTCGCAAAGCAGTTTTCGTTACTCCGAGCTGAAAGCAATTTCCAGCACAACTTTTTTATCGCAAATGTTGACCGCTTCAAGTGTCATTAATGAGAAGCCGGAGCTCTATTTCCTGATCCAGAAATATAATCCTTTCAAGCAATTAATTTATCAGCGATTGGAAGCCTCAATGAAGGCTATTGTGGATTGTATCGTCAAGGATGATTCCCAAGCCTTTGTCCATTCCATGCTTGCCGCCCGAGCCTGGTTAAACGAAGCCGAAAATCCAAAAGGGAGTACGCGATGATAATTACCGGCATCATTGGCTATCCCCTAACCATCACTTATTCGCCGCGCATGCATAAAGCCGCCTTCGAGGCTTTGAATATTAATGGGGTTTACCTTGCCTTGCCGGTCGAATCCGAGCGGTTGGCAGAGGTATTGAATGCCTTGCGCGTGATTGGCTGTCGGGGAATCAATGTTACCGTCCCTCACAAGCAAAGTGTTATGCCCTTTCTCAGCGAAATTTCCAGGGAAGCCGAAGCAGTCGGCGCGGTCAATACTATCAATTTTAAGCCTGACGGTCTGGTCGGTTACAACACCGATGTTTATGGATTTGAAGTATTACTCAACAATCAGGAACTCGATCTCAACCAAAAAACCATCATATTATTAGGAGCCGGTGGAGTTGCCCGGGCGGCGGCTTATGTACTTCGCAAGCACAATCCCCACAATTTTTACATCAATGATATTATTGCATCCAGGGCTCAAGATTTGGCTCGAAAATATGATGCAATTCCATTGCAAACCGAAGAGCTCCACAGTCTGATTAAACAAGCGGACTTAGTTATTAATGCCACCCCGGTGGATTTGCAAGATAAGGTGGTTACGAATCTGCCGGATGGTGCGGCGTATTTGGACCTGAATTATAAATTTCAACTAAGACCGAGAAATGGGATCAAGCTGGCAAACGGTCTGGAGATGCTGCTCCATCAAGGGGTAAAATCCTTTGAAATCTGGACCGATGTTCGGGCTCCCATCGAGGTCATGCGAAAAGCGTTAGGATCAGCCAATGATTAAGATGATAAGCGCCGGCGAATCGCACGGCAAAGGTCTCACGGTAATCGTCGAAGGACTACCCGCCGGTTTAAAGGTAACAGAGGATGTTATCAATGCCGAACTGCAGCGGCGCCAAAAGGGTTACGGACGCGGTCAGCGGATGCGGATCG
>CAZAKO010000224.1:0-2678 GCA_964485745.1 uncultured bacterium | reverse complement strand
GTTCTGCCAGCCTAATCTGCTCCTTATTGGTATAGCCCCAGCGGGCTAAATACAGATTGACTCCCAGCGGCTTGGCTGTGATCAATGTATCCACCTGATCGTCAATAAAGTGCAATTCCGGCGGCTGAATCGCACGGCTGCTTAAAAGCTCTGCGATGAGCACCGATTTACTGCGTCCCTGATCGGCTGAAAACAAATTTGCCGCCGGAAACCTGATGCCGGTTGCCGCCAGCGTTACTTCTACAAATTCGGCTCTCTTAGTTGTGATAATTACCAGCCGTTCAGGATAACGATAAGTGCGGATGAAATCCCCCATCCCCGGATAGAGCGGATTCAATTCCAGCCAGCGCTGGCGCTCTGTTGCTAAAAGCCGGCTGCGTTCCCGGTAGAAAATTTTATGAAAAGAATCTTTCAGATCTGCATGCCGCTTTAAAAAGTTGTCAAATTCACTCTGATTCCGGATGCCGGCACCTTTTAGCAAAGCATAAAAAATGTAGACATAATCTTCGCTGTGACGAATAAAATTGCGCATCTGCTTGCTGGCACTAACCTTCTCTTTGTTCAATCCATTTAGTCTATTAATAAAGCCGCTCAGTCCCAGATGTTTTTGTAATGAGTTATAACCCACAACCAGGCATTCTTCGATGCTATTGACGATTACGCCGTCGAAATCAAGCGCTAAAATATCTTTTTCAGGATTGAAGTTGCTCATTTGAATCTTTGTGCTAATCGGAATCCGATTTCAAAAAATCCTTAATTGCTGCCTGCTCAACGGCATGGAACCGGATCGCCATTCCACCGCCAGGAGCCAGTTTCAACAACAGTGGAGTATCCCGATTAACTACTTTCTGTTCAATCTTAATCGCTTCGGGGTTGGTCTGCCAATCCGCATCCTCGGCATCGCGATAAATCTCAGCGATGTAGCTCCGGGTGGAATCAAGAAAATCCAGGTTGGCTTGCAGTTCCCTGGCATTCTCGTCGGTCACACTGCCTAAATACCAATCATCACTATTACGATCTTTACGGACAATGGTAAGGTAATCGCCGATTTCTGCATGCAGTACCCTGGTCTCTTCCCAATCTACCGGCACATCCCGGATAAACTGCAATACATCTAAATGCTTTTCATAATTCTCCGGCAGGTCAGCCGCCATTTGCAACGGGCTGTAGATAATAACATAATATGCCAGCATCTTGGCGAGGGTGGCATTGACCCGATTCTGCGGCTGATATTCCTTATAAAATAAATTTACAATCCCGGGCGTAAAATCCATCGGCCCACTCAACAAGCGGGTAAACGGCAGGATCGTCAGATAATCCGGCGGATTACCGCCGTCCGGGCTCCAGGCATCGTATTCCATCCCGCGTGCTCCTTCACGGGTCAGCATATTGGGATAGGTGCGGCGAATGCCGGTATCCTTGATTGGCTCATGAACATCCAGCATGATATGATATTTGGCAGCGGTTTCTACCACTTTGCGATAATGCCGGACCATGTACTGCCCGTGATGCCATTCGCGTTGAATCTGACCATTTTCGTCCAGCCGTTTGATTGTCTGACCATGACCCACGTAACCGGTTTTAACCATATTGATGCCGAGTTTTTGATAATACGCAAACGCCTTTTCCAGCTGCTCTTCATAATTCATCACCGCTGCACCGGTCTCGTGATGACCGATAATCGCTACGCCCTTCGAGCGCGCATACCGGCAAACCTCCTCAATCTCAAAATCGGGATGCGGCTGCGTAAAATTGAACTGGTCGCCATCCTTGACCCAGTCGCCGTCCCAGCCGGTGTTCCAGCCCTCAATCAGCACGCCAGCGAAGCCGTACTTAGCGGCAAAATCAATGTAACGTTTGGCATTCGCCGTCGTAGCACCATGCTTTGGACCGGAACCCCAGGTATATTTCCCTAAGTGCATCGCCCACCAGATGCCGATATATTTCGCCGGCTTAATCCAGGAAACATCACCCAATTTATTCGACTCGTTTAAATTCAGAATTAAATATGAAGTAATTAAATCACCGGGTTGTTCAGCAATCTGGATCGTGCGCCAGGGTGTTTTTAATGGAGTCGCACCTTTGACCTTAATCCCATCCGACCAGGGCACCAGCTCGCACTTCAATTTTGTCCCGCCAACACGAGCCAGGGTCATGCTGGCATAATCGGTGAGATTGGCTTCGTGGATCGAAAGGTAAAGCTGCTCACCGGCGCGCATGGTAAACGGAGTATGCACGGTGTCAATGTCACCAATTTTCGTCTTAGTGTAAAGAAATTCATAGCGGTTCCAGCGCAAGGCGGGAATCCACCAGCAATCGTAATTACCGGCAAGGTTAAATTCGGTTTCCTCGTCAGTGATCTGAATCTCATTGAGATTTTCCTGCTGGGGCAATTCATAGCGAAAGCCCAAGCCGTCATTGAAAACCCGAAAGACGATCTGCATCTGACGCACTTGTGTCGTCGTTTCCTGAAGATCAATAGTTAATTCATTATAATGATTACGGATATTTTTCACCTCGCCCCAGGGTTGCGTCCAGGTCTCGTCGAATTCGCTGATTAGGGAATTGACAATTTGGAAATTCCGGTTCAAAGGTTCAGTATCCTTAAACCGAAATCCCAGTCGCGAATCCTTAATAACTTTTCTGCCATCCCATTTGACGGAGTAAAATGGTACTCC
>CAZAKO010000223.1:0-2684 GCA_964485745.1 uncultured bacterium | reverse complement strand
ATTACTCCAACTCTTCCACGATTCCGCGAAACTGTTCCAGCGCTGCCTCCAGATTATCAGCGATTTCAGCCGCCAGAACGTCCGGCTCGGGCAGATTATCCAGATCCTCCAGGCTTTCATCTTTCAACCAGAAAATATCCAGACTGACCTTATCCCGCTGGATCAATTCATCATAGGAGAATGATTTAAATCGCTCAGCTTCCTGTCGAAAATGCCGGTTTTCCGGATTGTAGCATTTGATAAAATCCTGGAGATCGTTATAAGTCAAAGGATTGGTTTTAAGGGTAAAATGTTTGTTGGTTCTTAAATCATATATCCAGAGTCTTTCAGTCCAAACCTTTTCACTGGCCGGTTTACGGTCGAAAAATATCACATTCGCCTTGACTCCCTGAGCGTAAAAAACTCCCGTCGGTAAGCGCAAAAGAGTATGTACATCGTATCCCTGGAGTAGCTTGCGCCGAATCGTCTCCCCGGCGCCGCCTTCAAACAAGACATTATCAGGAACAACTACCGCCGCCCGGCCATTGATTTTCAATAAGGATTTGATATGCTGGACAAAGTTCAACTGTTTATTGGAAGTCGTTGCCCAGAAGTCCTGCCGTTCGTATGAAATGGCTTCGCGGGAGGCTTTACCATCGCCGTTAACAATGGTGACACTGCTCTTTTTCCCAAACGGCGGATTGGTCAGAACCATATCGTAAAACTGACTGCCCTGGGATTCCAGTGAATCTTTTACCTCGATCGGACTTTCATCGCCGCCGATACCATGTAAATAGAGATTCATGACGCATAACCGGGCGACGTTATCGGCAATTTCGACGCCGGTGACTGTATCCTTCCGAAGTTGCTGTTTCTGTTCTTTATTTAATTGATAATGCTCTGCGATATAATTATGCGCCGCAATCAGAAACCCACCGGTGCCGCAGGCCGGGTCCATGATCTGCATCCCGGGTTCCGGACGCATCACGTCCACAATCGCATTTATCAGCGGGCGCGGCGTAAAATACTGCCCGGCACCACTTTTGACATCTTCGGCATTTTTCTGCAGCAATCCTTCGTAGGTCTCACTTTTAACATCTACATCCAATCCCAGCCAGATTTCATCATCGATCATTTTGATAATGCGTCGCAGTTTGGCCGGATCCTGAATCTTGTTTTGGGATTTACGGAAAATGACCCCGATGATACCACTTTCTTTGCCCAAAGTTTCCAGTAAATGTCGATAATGCGTTTCAAGATCGTCACCTTCTTTGTTACGAAGACTTTCCCAATTGAATCCGGTCGGTATTTGGGATTCTTTATTATAAGGCGGTTTACTGCGCTCATCATCCATTTTCAGGAAAAGCAGGTATGTCAATTGCTCGACGTAATCGCCATAACTCACGCCGTCGTCGCGGAGCACGTTACAATAATTCCAGAGTTTCGATACTAAGGCTGAGGCATCGGTCATTGTATTAATTATCCTTATTAATCAGGTTAATAATCACTTTTACAATCAGGTCCTTTTCCTTCGGATCACTTTGTGCAACCATCAGACAAAGCGCAGTCAGAGCATTATCCGCTATCCGCTTACTACCATCAGAACGATACAGCCAGTGATTCTGATCTAAAAACCAGAGAAACATTGCCCCGGCGACCCGTTTATTGCCATCGACAAAGGGATGATTCTTGATCAGAAAGTAGAGCAGGTGCGCCGCCTTTTCCTCAATACTGGGATAGGCATCTTGGCCACCAACGGTTTGATAAACAGAAGCAATGATTCCCTGCAGGATTTTGCCGTGCTCTTTACCATAGAGATTGCCCCGATCGGGTTTTTCGGATTCAGCATTAATCAATTCCTGCAACGCCGTTCTGGCTTTTTTATAGTTCAGGGTAAAACGCTCAGCGGTGTTGACGTTTTGAACGGCTAAAGTCTGGCGGTCATAACCATCAAGGGTGTCTAAAGCATGGGCATAGTCCCGGATGACCTGGACAATTCCCTTCGCCTCCGCATCCGTCAAGGTCCGATTTTCAACTACCCGTTGGAAAACCTCGACACTATCCTTTAACTTGCTAAAGTTATCCCGGGCTTCCTGTAAGCGCTGTTCATTGATTGTATAACCCTGGATAATATGCTGTTTCAGAACATTGGTCGCCCAGATGCGGAATCGAGTGCCCATTTTAGAATTCACGCGGTAACCGACAGAAATGATCAGATCGAGATTATAATACTGAGTCTGATAACTTTTACCATCGGTGGCAGTATGTGCAAATTTTGCACATACTGAATCTTTAGAGAGTTCACTGGTTTTAAAGATATTATTGATATGCTTCGTTATCACACTTCGTTCGGTGTTAAATAATTGGGAAATCTGTTTCTGGGTTAGCCAGACTGTTTCCTGATCCAATCTAACTTCTAATGCCGGAAAGTCATTTTCCGGCTGATAGATGATGATGTCGCCTTTGCCTGTCGCGTCGGTCACCGTTAGATTCCGATATTATCTCTCATCAACGAGAATAATTTCTTATTTAAATAATCGAAAAAAATGTTCTGGGGTATCATATTTCCGCTTCAATCTGGTAATTTTCAATTATCTTCCAGCGATTACTCACCGGGAATCCGCTTTTCCCTTTGCGCGGATTAAGCGGTACCCGAAAACGGATTCGATTTTGAATAACCTGGTATAGGTTATCTGCCAGATTGT
>CAZAKO010000222.1:0-2699 GCA_964485745.1 uncultured bacterium | reverse complement strand
CGCAAGGGAACTGGTGGAATTATCTCGCCGGAATTCAAAATTCCGCCCATGATTTCGTCAACCAACAGTGTGTTATTATCGAAACCTCTTGGTGATAATTCAAGTGTCACTGCTAAATTGGGTTTGATGATTGCTGTCAAATTTGGTGATCTGGATAAACGGACAACAATCGACCTGCCAATAGTTTTTCCCCGCTTAAATGTATTTTACAACAACTACGGCTTTAAATATGGTGGTGATCTAAGGGGAAATATTTGGAAAAATCTGAATTATCAGGTTGATGTTGACCTATTTCATTTTCCGGGTGCGGATGAAAAGCTGGCAATGGAACATAAGGGATTACTGTTGTGGAATAAAAGCCAACGATTTCAGATGTGTCTCGGCTATGAACTAACTTATGGGGAGTATCCCTTCGGAACCCAGTGGCATTTGCTTTTACCGCTGATTGACTTGCAGTGGGCGTGGGCGAAACGATAAGCCAGGAAATTATGTGTGAAAATTTAGCTTAACCCAGACCTATCCCAATTTGCAGTTAGAATGAAATAATCCTTCTCAAATTAGGGGCAGATAGAAAAGGGTTGGTGTTTTTAATAACGCCAACCCTTTTTATTTATAGCGATGATTTGAGTGAGCAAAATATTTTGTAAGTCTCATGGGGATTTTTCTTAAATGGGAGTTCTCTGCAGGAGTCTTCATTAGAAGTCCTACGGACTTAGGAAATCTTCGTAAGAATTAGCCAAATATTATTTATTTGTCCAAATGTGGCATCTATAGCTGACTATAATAACAGGAATTTATATTATAGATTAACGCCATAAACTATAATATGGATTTGCAAATTATATATTAGAGCCTTATATTATATCTCGTTATGTGTTAATAATAGGGAAAGATGAAATGGATCTCAAAGATTTTATCGCGGGCACTTACCAGGAACAAGGGGAATACCGGTGCTTCATTCCGGAAAAGATCAATCACATTTGGTGCTGGTCCAATTCACTGATTGATACTTTACTTGAAGAAGCAAATTTAAAGTTGGGTGAATTAAATGCCTTTTCGCTATATGTTCCCAATATTGAACTATTTATCAGAATGCAAGTGGTTAAGGAAGCTACCAGTTCAAGTCGGATAGAAGGAACACGAACTGAGATTGGTGAGGCAGTACTAAGTGAAGAATATGTCAGTGTTGAAAGGCGAGATGACTGGCGGGAGGTTAATAATTATATCAAAGCACTCAACTATGCTATCGGACTTTTGAAGGAATTACCGCTTTCATCAAGGCTTATACGTGAAGCTCATCGGGAACTGATGTCGGGAGTTCGTGGTAAAACAAAGAATCCAGGGGAGTTCAGACAGAGCCAGAACTGGATCGGAGGTGCTACCATAAAAGATGCAATATACATTCCACCGGTTCATACAGTTATTCCCGAACTGATTACAGATCTGGAGTATTTTATGCATAATAATAAAATTGCAGTACCACATTTGATTAGGATCGCGATTATTCATTATCAATTTGAGGCTATTCATCCGTTTTTGGATGGTAACGGACGAATTGGGCGATTGTTGATTCCCCTTTATTTGGTCAGTAAGGATTTGCTGGCAAAGCCGATTATTTACTTATCCGACTATTTTGAAAAACATCGTAGTCTTTATTATGATACTCTGCGCTTTGTTTCTGATTCGAGTCAATTGGAACGCTGGATCCAGTTCTTTCTAATTGCAGTAGCCGAAACATGTAAAAAAGAAATAACAATGTTACAAAGTATTTTAGTAATGAAAGAACGCCTGGAAAATGAAACCATAATAGTTCTTGACCGAAGGATTTCTAATGCCAAACGTTTATTAAACTTATTGTACACAAAACCATCGGTTACAGGTACTGATGTTGCCAAAGAATTAAACCTGACTCCTTTGACAGCTAATAACCTTATAGATGATTTTATTAGGCTTGGAATACTGCGAGAGACTACTGGTGGAAAACGTAACCGGATTTATGTTTTTGATGAATACTTGAGCAAATTCAAATAATGATTAACAAAGATACTAAATATCAGTTATTCTCTTAGGAAAACTTTAGTGGACTTCCCGGGATTCCTCCATCAGGAGTTCCTTCGGAAGAACCCAGAGCCGACGGATATTACATTAATAAATCGAAATAGTAATATCACTTTGAGAGGCACGAAAGAAAATTCAACTGCCTGAAGAACTCTCTCCTTTATCCTTTCTTCTTTTTCCTTGAATTGTGGGCCCCCGGGGATTTCCCGCCAGCCCTCCTGCTGGTCGGGAGCGGGTAGGCCCGCCAGCCCTCCCGTTGGTCAGCCATCCTGCTTAACGCTAAGTAGTGTAGGTCGGGAGCGGGCTGGGAACCCGGAACTGACGGATTATTCATTTATTTTCTTTTTCCAAACTTTTCTACCAAAACCGGTTTTATAATACTTTTCGCGATAATGGGCTTTTTGGCGATCTGGAAATTCTTCGACTAAGACAATTCGATATGGTCGGTAAGGTTTTGTGGCAGTGACTTTTCCTTTATTATGTTCTTCAAGTCTTCTCTGAGGATTATCAGACATTCCAACATAATACTTTGAATATGATTGAGATTTAAGAACATAAACGAAGCAAGACATTTTGTGGGCCCCCCGGGATTTCCCGCCAGCCCTCCTGCTGGTCGGGAGCGGGTAGGCCCGCCAGCCCTC
>CAZAKO010000221.1:0-2830 GCA_964485745.1 uncultured bacterium | reverse complement strand
CGCCCAGATTCTTTGGCTTCATAGAGGGCTTTATCGGCTTTTTTGAAAAATTCCTCTTTCGAAATGATACTGTTCGAATCAATAGCGACTGCTCCGCCACTAATGGTCACGTGCAAAGGCTCACCGGTAATTGGAGTGTAGGGATGCTCTTCGCAGCGTTTGCGGATTCTTTCTGCCAGAACAACTGCTCCTTCCAAATCGGTACCGGGTAGGATAATAATAAATTCCTCGCCACCATAGCGGCAGGGTATATCTAAATCATGCCGCACCGTATCTTTTAATATCGCCGCTAATTCTATCAGAACCACATCTCCCTGTTGATGACCGTAAGTATCGTTTACTATTTTGAAATGATCGAGGTCAAACATAATCAGCCCAAGATTGGAATCAATCCGGCGCAGGCGGGTGATCTCTTCCTGGACCCGGATATCGAAATAGCGACGAATATATAACCCGGTCAATCCATCAATTGTAGCCATTTGAAATAGCCGGGCATTTTCTAACGCGGTCGCGATCAGGGTGGTTAGCAATGTCAGGATTTCAATCCGAATGGGTGATGCGATCGGCGTGGATTTCTCTTCGAAATTGATGAAGCCGATTACCTTATGCTTGGTTCCAATCAGCGGGATGCAGGTGCATTTGATATCAGAATGAAAAATGGAATAAGTCGGAATCGGGTAGGGTGATTTACGCTGGAGATTAAATTGCCCCAATTTTTTACTGTCGTAGATTTCCTGAAGCGGAGTATTCTTAATCGCAACAACATCGCCGGGGGATTTAAAGTCGCTTTTATTTAGAGAACCGACAACCTCAACGGTGGTTTTTTCCTGATTTAGGAGCATTAACGAAAGATTAAGACTGTTACTGAAATCTGCAATCGCATGCAGGGCGTGGAAAACCACCTGTTCAACATTCAATTCGGCGACCATCTGCCGAGTTGCATATTTTAAAGTTTGGAGCAGAATTTCCAGATCGTAGTAATTATTATTTTTAGTGTGTGTCATTGCGAGTACCTTTATTTTAATAGCATTGGAGAAATCGCCAATTTTACCGGAGATTATTACTATGACTAATCTTAGGCCATATTAATTTGATTCTCCACATAACTCATTAAATATATGATTATGATCCTATTTTGCCAAACAGTTTTAGTCCAAAATCGGTTGCTGATTGGTATTAATCATCCCAATAAGATCAACACTGAGCAAGCCGACAAAGCTGACTTTCAGGATACCGCCTAAAGGGATGAAGTGTTCGGCTTTTTCAATGCCGACCAGATGTACCCCATACAGACGTACATTTTCCTCGCCCTCATGAAGATTCCATTTGAAGTCATAAATTTTATAGTGGTTATTGGCAGTGGTAAGATTTTCGGAATTGATTAAGTGCTCTTCACCCAGAAAAAATATTTTATTGGTTGGAGCAATTCTGCCGGCTACTAAGCGTCGAGTGAACTCGATCAGATTGAATCCATCACTCGGTTGACTCTTTTGAAATAAGGACGTTTTGTAATTTCGCGGTTTGGTTGACAGATAGTCGGTCAGCTGCCATTGGTTCTTCAATTTTCGATAAGTAAATTTTTCCGGTCGGGTTCCACTGACTTCATCTACAAAGCTTTTATCATCAATCCAGTAAGTAAGATAACGGGTATCCCATTTATCGAAAGGCGGATCGTAAACAATCATAAATGAGTCCTGCTCGTTAATGATAACTTCACCCAGCTTCATTCGCCCTAACCGGATTTTGAAAAGGTAAATATCAGCATTCAGAATGTAGCTTTCTATGAAAGGTTGATCACCCTGGGAATATTTAGTAATCAAGGTGTGCATTTGAGTATCTTGGATTGCTTCCAGCTGCGTAATTAACTGGGTAATCAGGTCATCTGCAGCAAACAATGATAGAGTTGATAGCAGCAGGCAGAGGGAAATCCGCATTACAGGACGATATTTTAAATTAATAGGGGGTAAACGAGTCTTCATTGGGCATTATTGAAAAAACTTCGTCCTGGTAAATCGTGATCTCTTTGGAACTAACTGAATAAATTAGTTACAATAGGAAACTCAGGTCATCACCGGGTTGATATTCCATGGGCTCGCGATGCGGCCGCATTAGACGCGCTCCGGTGCTGCCTTGCAGGATCATCTGATTCCCGGTGACGAGCAACATGGCGCCTTCTCTCAGCCCGATGACGGGAACATCGTTGAATGCATGGAATTCCTTGATCCGGGTTTCGCGGGTTTCGCCCATATGAGTCGAGTTCGGATCGGGATCGAGATAGTGCGGATTGATGTTAAAAGGAACCAGTCCCAGGGCATAAAAACTCGGTGGGTACATAATCGGCATATCGTTGGTAGTCTTGATACTCAAACAGGCGACATTGGCGCCGGCACTGGTACCGATGTAAGGTTTGCCACTGGCAACCTCTTCCCGAATAGTATCTAGCAGGTCATTTTGATACAAACCGGTCAACAGCACAAATGTATTCCCACCGCCGATAAAAATGGCGTCAGCTTCCCGAATTGCCTGCTTCATATCTTCTGTTTTATGGATTCCAGACAGAGCATAATCCATTTGGGAAAAACGCTCGTAAGCAATTTTGGTATAGGCGTCGTGGCTGATACCGTCTGGTCGGGCAAAAGGAATGAAAATCACCGAATTGCATTTCCCAAGAAACTCCCGAATGGCAGTCTCGCAGTGGTCTAAATAACCACTGCCGTGCAGGGTAGAGTTACTGATTAGAAGAAGGTTGCGTTGCATAACTAATTCCTTTCGAAGAGATTTGAATTCGTTGATAATTTAATTATGATCCTGATCGAAAGCAAAAAGGAAG
>CAZAKO010000220.1:0-2842 GCA_964485745.1 uncultured bacterium | reverse complement strand
CGGGACCGCGTTCGATCATATAGTCGCGCATTTGGCAGATTTGTGCCGGGCTGACTGCGATTTTACCGCGATGAAAGATACCACAAATGCCACACATGTTTAGTGTCTCTCGAGGGCCGCTTGATAAATGTTAATTAGTCGTTGGAGGTAATGCTTCCATAAATAGTGAGACGCAATTTTCCGACGGGCATTTTCGCCAACAATATGTGCCTGTTCCGGATTATTGATCACTTCAATGATCTTAGCGGCAAATTCTTTTTCTGATGAAGATTTCGACATAAAACCGGTAACTCCGTCCTCAATTATTTCCAGCATATGCGGTGTGGATATTACTGGTTTTCCAAGTGCCATGTATTCAAGCACTTTAGTGGAAGAACCAAAATATGTCGGTTCACCTGGATAGAATACCAGGCAATAATCAACGGCCTGGATGATTTTTAGTAATTCATTATGAGCAACGGTACCTGAGAGCTTTATTGAATCAGTAAGATGGTTTTTCTGAATATATTCCTGAATATCGTTCACGGCGTCTCCAGCCCCAATTAGTAAAAGCACTAAGCCCGGATTAAGGTCAAGTGCTTTATGAAATGCTCTAATAAGTCCAACTGAATCGTACCACCGGTAAAGACTGCCTGAGTAGAGAAATAGTGTCTGGCCGCTTAGACAGTACCGTTGCCGAATGGTTAATATTTCCTCCGCTGAAATTAACTGCGGTTGATCGGCGGCGGTCAATAAAACGTGATAATTTGGTAAAAACCAACCTCTCCTCGAATAAATAAACGTTGTTATTAGGCCGGAGGTCAAGATCAATTGCGAGCAATTAGTTAATAAAAATTTCTGATTGAGTAGTAGAAGCCATTTTCTGGATATGCTGATGGGATATCCCTGAATCGCCTTTTCCTCTATTCCGGGCCCAACCATTTGCAGGATGTAGGGTATTCGCAGGAATTTCGCAGCCAACACACCCCCCCAAGAAAGCCCGGTATAGCGTTCGTGGATCAGTGTAAAATGTTTAGTACGATTAAGGGCAATAATTTTCTGGAAAATCCGCAGACTGTCGACGATTCCGGTGTAGGGAACGATGCGATGGACGAAGCCACGCATGTAGCGGTGTGGCAGGATGACGGTCTCAAATTCAGCGTAGTTTTGGACCGAATCGGATTTCTGGACGGCAATTAACGTAGGATTGACTTCGTTTGATTTCAAGCCGCGCAGAATTGCCTGGATGTGAATCTTCGGACCGAGCATTTTATCCAAGTTCAGCCCCGGATTAGTGCACAGATAGACGATATTCAGCGGAAATTTCGTCATTTCCGGTTGCCCTTCATTTTTTCCAAAATCCGGCGCGGCGCGACGCCAACGACACTGACTGAAGTACGGACGAAATCGGTAAAACAGACCGGATAGATGAGACGTAGACTCAAAGCGTAAATACTGCCGGCGAACAGAATGTAAACGGCTAGAATAACAACAGCAGGCCAGCTCATTCCAAAAAGCAAGCGTTTGAAAAACCAACCGGAAAACAAAAAAACCAGTGTACAGATGAAACCCGGCAATATCGTCGCAACGAATTCGGTGATTTTCATTTTTAACATCATTGAAACGACGACCAATGTCAGAACTCCGCCAAGCGATAATACAATCGCTATGCCCATCGCCGCGCCGATAATTTCCGCTTGCCTGACTCCGAACCAAACGCCAACAACTAAAAGTGGCAGTTGAATGAGATTGATAAAGAATAAATAATGCGGTTTCTTTTGAATTAGGAAAATTCGCCCGGCGGGAGAAAAGAGCGAACGCATGATGCCGTAAATGACGATGACCTGAAGCGGTCGCACCGCCGGAATCCATTTGTCACCGAAAACCACGACGACCAATTCATAAGTCACGCCGACAAGAATGCCGAAGATGGGAAATGTCACTAATGAAACCATCTCGGTCATTCGCAGGAAAAGCCGTTTCATTTCGGCCAGATCGGATTGGACTTTCGCCAGCGCCGGAAGCGAAACGGTATTGATGACTTTGACAATGTTCTCGACCGGCCAGTTGGCAAGATTATAGGCAAAAGAGTAGTACCCAAGTTTGGCTTTGGAAAGCAATTTGCCGATCAGAAAATTGTCGGTATTCGTATTGAAGTAGCGAATAAGTTCTGAGCCTAAAATGCTTTTCCCGAAAGAAAGCACACGCTGGAAATCCGCCCGTTCGATGTAAAGCGTCGGCGACCATTTGGTTTTCAGCCAGTAGGGAACGGCTCTCAGCGGGCTAGCTATAATCTGCGGAATAACTAAACTCCAGACACCGCATCCGAGAATTGCTAACAGAATCACCAAAACGTTAGTGACAATTTCGACGCTAAGGTTGATGATAGTCAAGTATTTATAATTTAGTTCCCGGTTCAGAATCGTCCGCGGAACGAGTTCGAACGATTGAAAAATCAGTCCGAGTCCCATCCAGATCAGGATCGGCTGGAGCACCGGAGTATCGTAGAATTTTTTTACCCAGGGCGAAATGCCGATGACAATCGCGCCGAGAATCAGCATGATGCTGAAATTGATCCAGAAAGCGACATTCGCGATTGCTTTTGGACGTTTCTCCTCAACAATGATGGCGGCATCGATACCCCATGCGCTTAATAGCAGAATAAATCCGAGTACCAACCGCGCCAGCGCAATCGTGCCGAAATCATCCGGCAATAGCAGGCGCGCCAGAACGATCGTGGAAGCCATCGAAAGCAGGCGATTGCCAACTTGACCGATGCCCACCCAGCGCACGCCGGATTTTGCTTGATCGACGACGGAATTAGCCACGCCATGCTCCGGTTTTAAATTTTAAGGAATTCAGA
>CAZAKO010000219.1:0-2860 GCA_964485745.1 uncultured bacterium | reverse complement strand
CCGCGCCGCGGGATGAATTGCACAAGGAGGTGTCTAATACTCAGTTAGTCGTAGACGCCATGCAGATCAGTGATGCCACCGGGATTCGCGAAATCAATGCTTTTCTAACCAAACTACCCGGGGTTGGTGAGGATAACGGTTACCTGACGATCCGAGGCGGTTCAGCCGATCAGACCGGGATGATGGTCAATGGTTTATCTTATGTCAATGCGGCAGCCGGGAATGCCGAGAGCAGCATTCCGCTCAGTGCCATTGAGCAGGTTTCGCTCCTGTCGGGTGGCTATAATGCCGAATACGGGAATTTCCGCTCGGGTTTGATCAATATTACCACCAGGACGGGAAGTGATAAGGGGTATCATGGCACTTTCAGTTATGCCCGTGACAATCGCCATATGCGCCGTTTTGGCGATTCATTTTACGATGCTAATGGTGCGGCGTTGCGGTCCTATCTGGATCCGGCAGTGGCTTTCATTGGTACCGAGGCAGCCTGGAAAGATGAACCCTATTTACGGGAGCAGTATCCCCTTTTTGCCGGTTGGAACCTTGCCGCCCAAAATTACAATATCGGTAAAACCGAAGATCAATGGGCAACCCCCTTCGACTACTACTTATTAGGCTGCTGGATGTTTATGGCTATTCCGGACTATGAAGGTCTGGCAAATCTCTCAGACTCATTGAAACAGGTGATTGGCTATCGGGAAATTTCCAAAGAACAGAAAAAGCTCTTTGCTCAACACCATAATCGGGAGGAGTATGCCGATTGGAATTTTGATGGCGGTTTCGGCGGGCCGGTGCCACTTATCGGACGCGCTCTGGGGAATGCGACATTCTATCTTTCGCACAACTCCAAAGAGAGGCATTATATCATGCCAATCTCGCGTTCCAGCGATGAGGCCAATACTACTCTGTTGACCATCAAAAGTCATCCCACGAAAAAAATGACCCTGAGCTGGAATAGCCTGTATAAGTACGAAATCGGGGTTAGTCCGATCCGGCCGGCTTCCGGTGACTATCCGGATGCCAGCCGTCAGGGCGGTTTTATGCCCTTTAATAATATCAAGTATATTCATAAAAATCCCGAATACTGGTATGATCCCCCATTCTTTCCGATTCTGGAACAGAGAACTTTGATGAATGGACTGGTGCTGAATCAGGTTCTCAGTAAATCCACTTATTGGGAGTTAAACCTCAGCGCAGTTCAGATTAAAGACCATTCGCCCACCGGTAATACCCGCAACATGGAGGCGATTACCTATTTTGGACCATTTGTGGTCAACGAATTGCCCTATGGAAAATTTCTGGACGGCACCAATCGCGTTACCGGAATATTTGAGGGCGATACGCTGAGTTACAAATATCCGAATTACGATGCCCTGCCAGGAATCGCCTATCGCTTTCGACGCAAGGAGGGTGACCTGTATGATAATGTGCGTGTCGGTCAGTACCGGGCAAAGTTTGATCTCGCTTCCCAAATTGGTCTACACCATTTTGTCAAGGCTGGCTTCGAATACAACGATTTCGATATCAATCACAAGCTCTGGATGATGTGGAATGAAAACGCTTACAACGTTTACGAGTTCAATTATCACCGAACTCCCAGCCAGACCGGCGTCTATCTCCAGGATCAGCTCAATTACGCATCAATCGTCGCCAATCTCGGTCTGCGGTTTGATTATTATTACGGTGGCGGCGGCACGTGGCCAACCGGGGATCCGTATGCCGAGGAAGTCTTTACACCCCAGAGCTACGCAGCTGATTCCGTGCTGTTTAATTACTTAGAACAGGGTAAGTCCTATATCTGGGATACCTGGGTGAAATATGATTCTTTGCATCCGGGTTTCCTGCAACCGATTAAAAATCACTCTGCCCTCAGTCCGCGGATCGGCATATCATTTCCGGTGACGGAATCTTCCAAGTTTTATTTTAACTATGGTCATTTCCGCTCGAATCCACCCTATTATTCAATGTACCTGTATCGCTATCGCTACACCAAGAACGGGCTTTATGATATGTCCAATCCCAATCTGGAGCCACCCCGCACGATTTCCTATGAGCTCGGTTTAGCAATGACGATCTTCCGCGAGAGTATCCTGAAGTTATCCTGGTACTCCAAGGATGTTACCGGGCAGCATGGCGAGGTCACCTATCAAAATGCCAGCGGCAGCATCAATTATGACACCTGGGCGAATAATGAATATCAGGACATCCAGGGGATCGAAATCAATTTTACCAAGAGTAGCAACAGCTGGCTGACGGGCTGGATTAATTACAATTATATGATGAAAAAGACCGGAACGACCGGACGGTCACTTTACAAAGATATTCCCATCAGCAATGAGGATGCTTATTATGCCGATGAGGAGACGCGCTCGCTGCCCTTACCAAAAATTAATGCCAATCTGACTCTCCGGACACCTCCCGAAATAGACTCGAAGAGCCTGGTAAATTATCTGTTGACCGGGTGGACATTCACCATATTCGGAGAGTGGCAGGCTGGTGAATATTTCACCTGGAATCCGCTGAACAAGCTGCACCTCAATGACAATCTGCGCTGGCCGGATTACTATATGATTGATCTGAAAATAGACAAGAAGGTCAGGTTCCTGGGTACAAGCGCTTCTTTCTATATTGATATCAGTAATCTGTTCAATTTTAAAGTCAGTCTGATGGCTGACGGATATTGTTTCCAGAGAGAAGACGGCGATCTGGAAGAATGGAGTGATTTTACGAGATATCTGGCGTCACTCCACCTGCCCATGTATCAATCCGCCGAATACGATGATCTGCGGGGAAAAAATGAGGGATTATACATTGCCGGAAATGATCGAGTCGGCGATTTGCGCTCGGATAAGAAGCCTTA
>CAZAKO010000218.1:0-2860 GCA_964485745.1 uncultured bacterium | reverse complement strand
TAAGGCTTCTTATCCGAGCGCAAATCGCCGACTCGATCATTTCCGGCAATGTATAGTCCCTCATTTTTTTCCCGCAGATCATCATAATCGGAGGATTTATACATCGGCAGGTGGAGTGACGCCAGATATCTAGTAAAATCAGTCCATTCTTCCAGATCGCCACTTTCCCGCTCGAAGCAATATCCGTCAGGCATCAGACTTACTTTAAAATTGAACAGATTACTGACATCCACATAAAAAGATGCCGTCGTTCCCAGGAATTTGACTTTCTTATCTATTTTCAGATCAACCATATAGTAATTAGGCCAGCGCAGATTGTCATTGACGTGCAGCTTGTTCAGGGGATTCCAGGTGAAATATTCACCAGCCTGCCATTCTCCGAATATGGTGAATGTCCACCCGGTCAGCAGATAATTTACCAAGCTTTTCGGGTCTAACTCATTAGGTGTCCGGAGAGTCAGATTGGCATTAATTTTTGGTAAGGGCAGCGAGCGCGTCTCCTCATCGGCATAATAAGCATCCTCATTGCTGATGGGAATATCTTTGTAAAGTGACCGTCCGGTCGTTCCGGTCTTTTTCATCATATAATTGTAATTAATCCAGCCCGTCAGCCAGCTGTTGCTACTCTTGGTAAAATTGATTTCGATCCCCTGGATGTCCTGATATTCATTATTCGCCCAGGTGTCATAATTGATGCTGCCGCTGGCATTTTGATAGGTGACCTCGCCATGCTGCCCGGTAACATCCTTGGAGTACCAGGATAACTTCAGGATACTCTCGCGGAAGATCGTCATTGCTAAACCGAGCTCATAGGAAATCGTGCGGGGTGGCTCCAGATTGGGATTGGACATATCATAAAGCCCGTTCTTGGTGTAGCGATAGCGATACAGGTACATTGAATAATAGGGTGGATTCGAGCGGAAATGACCATAGTTAAAATAAAACTTGGAAGATTCCGTCACCGGAAATGATATGCCGATCCGCGGACTGAGGGCAGAGTGATTTTTAATCGGTTGCAGGAAACCCGGATGCAAAGAATCATATTTCACCCAGGTATCCCAGATATAGGACTTACCCTGTTCTAAGTAATTAAACAGCACGGAATCAGCTGCGTAGCTCTGGGGTGTAAAGACTTCCTCGGCATACGGATCCCCGGTTGGCCACGTGCCGCCGCCACCGTAATAATAATCAAACCGCAGACCGAGATTGGCGACGATTGATGCGTAATTGAGCTGATCCTGGAGATAGACGCCGGTCTGGCTGGGAGTTCGGTGATAATTGAACTCGTAAACGTTGTAAGCGTTTTCATTCCACATCATCCAGAGCTTGTGATTGATATCGAAATCGTTGTATTCGAAGCCAGCCTTGACAAAATGGTGTAGACCAATTTGGGAAGCGAGATCAAACTTTGCCCGGTACTGACCGACACGCACATTATCATACAGGTCACCCTCCTTGCGTCGAAAGCGATAGGCGATTCCTGGCAGGGCATCGTAATTCGGATATTTGTAACTCAGCGTATCGCCCTCAAATATTCCGGTAACGCGATTGGTGCCGTCCAGAAATTTTCCATAGGGCAATTCGTTGACCACAAATGGTCCAAAATAGGTAATCGCCTCCATGTTGCGGGTATTACCGGTGGGCGAATGGTCTTTAATCTGAACTGCGCTGAGGTTTAACTCCCAATAAGTGGATTTACTGAGAACCTGATTCAGCACCAGTCCATTCATCAAAGTTCTCTGTTCCAGAATCGGAAAGAATGGGGGATCATACCAGTATTCGGGATTTTTATGAATATACTTGATATTATTAAAGGGCATAAAACCGCCCTGACGGCTGGCATCCGGATAGTCACCGGAAGCCGGCCGGATCGGACTAACCCCGATTTCGTACTTATACAGGCTATTCCAGCTCAGGGTCATTTTTTTCGTGGGATGACTTTTGATGGTCAACAGAGTAGTATTGGCCTCATCGCTGGAACGCGAGATTGGCATGATATAATGCCTCTCTTTGGAGTTGTGCGAAAGATAGAATGTCGCATTCCCCAGAGCGCGTCCGATAAGTGGCACCGGCCCGCCGAAACCGCCATCAAAATTCCAATCGGCATACTCCTCCCGATTATGGTGTTGAGCAAAGAGCTTTTTCTGTTCTTTGGAAATTTCCCGATAGCCAATCACCTGTTTCAATGAGTCTGAGAGATTTGCCAGACCTTCATAGTCCGGAATAGCCATAAACATCCAGCAGCCTAATAAGTAGTAGTCGAAGGGGGTTGCCCATTGATCTTCGGTTTTACCGATATTGTAATTTTGGGCGGCAAGGTTCCAACCGGCAAAAAGGGGATACTGCTCCCGTAAATAGGGTTCATCTTTCCAGGCTGCCTCGGTACCAATGAAAGCCACTGCCGGATCCAGATAGGACCGCAACGCCGCACCATTAGCATCGTAAAATGAATCGCCAAAACGGCGCATATGGCGATTGTCACGGGCATAACTGAAAGTGCCATGATACCCCTTATCACTCCCCGTCCTGGTGGTAATATTGATCAAACCCGAGCGGAAATTCCCATATTCGGCATTATAGCCACCCGACAGGAGCGAAACCTGCTCAATGGCACTAAGCGGGATGCTGCTCTCGGCATTCCCGGCTGCCGCATTGACATAAGATAGACCATTGACCATCATCCCGGTCTGGTCGGCTGAACCGCCGCGGATCGTCAAGTAACCGTTATCCTCACCAACCCCGGGCAGTTTGGTCAGAAAAGCATTAATTTCGCGAATCCCGGTGGCATCACTGATCTGCACGGCATCTACGACTAACTGAGTATTAGACACCTCCTTGTGCAATTCATCCCGCGGCGCGG
>CAZAKO010000217.1:0-2872 GCA_964485745.1 uncultured bacterium | reverse complement strand
ATTCTTTCCAGCGGCGCATCAGCCCAGAGTCGTTCGATGTCATAATAACTCCGGGTCTCTTTCTGAAATACATGCACGACAAAATCCACATAATCCATCAGTACCCAGTGCAAATACTGTGTCCCTTCAATATGCCAGGGTTTAACATCCTTCTTCAGTGCCTTGTTGATTTCGTCCATAATCGCCTCAACGTGGACATCCACATCACCACTGCAGATTACGAAATAATCGGTAACCGCAGTCAGGTTTTTTAAATCCAGGATGATGACGTCCTGAGCTTTTTTACTGAGCGCCGCTTCGGCGGCACGTCGGGCTAATTGATAACTATTATGGGGTTTAGGAATCTTGCTGGCAGCTGGCATTATCTCAATAAATTTCCCGGAGTGCCAATACCTTTTGATAAACCGGCAACTGACTATAATCCCGACCAAGAATTAGCGTCAGATCTACCTGTAACGAGAGATCTAATTTTTGGATAACAGCCTGGGGATTAAGCTGTAATGCTCGGTTTACTTCCGAACTTTTATCCTGGGAATCAACCCGTTCGATTAACAGTGTACTCCCATAATCCAGCCGATCGGCATTCCCGGTATAGATGACATCGAAGCCCTCGGCACGTAAATAATTAGTAAATTTCTGGGCAATTCCGGGTACTCCGCAGCCATTCAGCACCTCGATTACAATCCCCTGGTAGGGTACATTCGCCGGCGTAAACTCATCCACCTGGGTTAAAACCACTTTATTGGGATTCTGGACGATTCTTTTACCCATCGAATAAATAAATCCAATAATGATAACCGCCAGCGAAAAGATAGCCAGATTCAGAAACCATTTCTGGATATCAGGATTAGGGATATTGGATTTTCTTCTTCTGGGAAATGTTGACCTTCTGATCGTTTTCCTTGCCACAACCTCACCGATTAATACTGATAATATCCATAGGGGTAGAATCCACTCCGACGATAGTATGGGCTTTTATCAAAGCTGATCCTGAACATTGTATTATCCTTTGGACGATAAATCAGATCGGCACCATAAATCAGGTTATCCATTAGATTGGACTGACTCGTGAGGTTACCGATACTCAAGGGATTATGCATAAAACCCAGGCGGGCATTCATTGCCAGTTTTTCCGAAAAAATATACGACATGGTGTTCTGATAAACTCCCAGCGAGGCTGATCCGCCACCACAGCTGAGAAAAGACAAGGAGTAAGATTGATGCATGAAAAAACGATTCGGATCAATAAAACTCAAAGCCGAGCCGGTCGAGCCTACCCCGGGGATCTTAATTGCCTCAGAAACCGAAAGATCCTGCGGCAATTGACTCTTTAACTGCGCCTGCAGATTAACTCCCGCTACCAGGATCGTCCCAACGATGATGAGATTTATGGCTTTTCTTAACATTGGATCACCTCAATCACGGCTTTTAGATTCACGTTTCATTTTAAAAGATTTAATGGAGTTTGTCAAGAGTATTGTGGAAATATTTGCATCTGCTACTATAATTTGTTTATGTCCTCCACCTCAAATAACAGTTTATGCTATAACTGTACCCTGGTAAAATTGTTCCTATCGTAAATTACATTGTCATTAACTCCAGATTATCAATCAATCTGGTTTTTCCGAACCAGACGGCGACTGCCACAAAAGTCCCAGGCTCAACCTTTTCCACCGGTTGGAGGTCCTTTTCACTTACAACCTGAATATATTCAATCCGCGCTAAGTCGGCGGTTACGATCATCTGACTAATTTTTTTCTCGATGAAAGCAGATCTTCGCTCGCCTTTTTGGACTAACTCAGCCGCCTGCATCAGTGCCTGAAAAATCACCGGCGCCTGATGGCGTTCGGGAGGAGTCAGATAAGTATTCCGCGAACTCATCGCCAATCCATCACTCTCCCGAATGATTGGCGCCACGACAATTTCTATCGGAAAATTGAGATCACTGACCATTCTTTTGATAATAATCGCCTGCTGCGCATCCTTTCTGCCAAACACCGCCAGATCGGGTTGAACGATGTTGAATAATTTAGCCACAATGGTCGTCACCCCGCGAAAGTGGGTTGGCCGACTACGCCCGCATAAAACATTAGCCAGTTTTTCAGGAACGACATAAGTGCAAAAAGAATCGGGATACATTTCCCGATTATCCGGGTAAAAGAGCACATCCGTACCGCGCTCCCGTGCCAGTCGTTCATCCCGGATAAAATCCCGTGGATAGCGTGCCAGATCTTCATTCGGTCCAAATTGAGTAGGATTAACATACAGACTGACAACCATAAAATCCGATTTTTCCCGGGCAAGATCCATCAGTGAGAGATGACCTTCATGAAAATAACCCATGGTCGGCACCAGACTAAGGCGTTGCCCATGGCTGCGCTGAATCCATAATTCTTCGCGTAATTTCCGAATAGTCCGAATAACTTTCATCTAAACCGCTCCTAATAGCTTTCCTTCGACGAAGGGAATTTATGCTCCCGAACATCACGACAAAAGTCGGCAACCGCCTTACGGATTTCGACTGCTAAGTTAGCATAGTGACGCACAAATTTGAATTTCTGCTGGTCGAATAAACCAAGCAAATCGTAAGAAACCAGGATTTGACCATCGCAATCGGGTCCGGCACCAATTCCGATCGTGGGAATTTTCAACGTTTTGGTAATAGTCTTTGCCAGCTGAGCCGGTACCTTTTCCAACACGATCGAAAAAACTCCCGCATCCTGCAAAGCCAGGGCATCGTGCTGAATCCGCTCGGCTTCCGGCTGGTCTTTACCACGCACGCCATAGCCGCCGAATTCATGTACACTCTGCGGCGTAAAGCCTAAATGTCCCATGACCGGAATCCCAATTTCCACCATTCGGCGAACTATTG
>CAZAKO010000216.1:0-2890 GCA_964485745.1 uncultured bacterium | reverse complement strand
ATTGGGCTTATGTCAACGGATATTTTTTCCGGTCTATTCGAGGATATAGATGTCAGAATAAAATAGACATTTTATGCTGGTTTATACGTTGAACCAGTACGACGCCTTGATCATGAAGATATTGTCGGGCTTGATCTTGCCGATGCGATTGATCGAGCGACTCAGATCGAAATCCGCCTCGCCGCTGCCCTCAAAGCGATTGTGCGTCCAGACTAAATAAAGTGCCGAACCGGGTGAAAACTCCCAGCGCAACACCGCACTCGAGCGAATGCTATAGAAATTGAAATCAGGATTATCAAAAGTGAAGGAATTAGCCGGACCGGTGCCATCCGGATCAACAATATAATTACCATCAGCATCGGTATTTATTTCCGACCCTTCTTCATAGATTAAAAATTCATAGCTCTTTGGGCGGGACAGCTCCTTAAAACCAGAATAATCCGCAGCTCCGTAGAGCGGCTGCGCGTAAAGCTGCAGCGTCAGTCGCGGGGTAAAAGTCCAGTCAAGTCGGATATCCGCCGCTAATGTATTTTGATTCAGCTTAGCAAAAACATAGCGCTTGTTATAGGTTGCCGCTGCCGTAGGGTCAGCAATTTCGGTCACCCACTGGCTATGGTCATGGTTACTATTCAAATTGGGTTCTATTTCAATCGTAAGATTACCAGCCGGTTTCCACTCGAACGACACCTGATAATAGCCATAATACGAGCCAACTATATTACCGCTGGTTTCGATATACGATCCCACAATCAGCCGCTTGCGATTATCGGACGAACAGCTCAAATAACCCCATGATCCCGCCGGCGATTCCACCAGCGGACCGCCCCGGGTCAACCGATTATCATATACTTTTGCGAACCAGCTGATACCCCATTCCACCCAATAATAATTCGGGAACTGACAGTACCCAAAATTCAGGATACCGTTACCGGTCGAATTGCCGCCAAAATCCTGACTGTGCACCCCTGCCAGGATTAAGTTGAGATAACGGTAGGTTTTAGTTGGTTCGGTCCAGCGATAGCCCGCTCCAAAATGAAAATTAATTGCGTCACTCCGCGATAAAAATCCTAAATCATTGACATCAAACCGGGGACCGATCAATCCCAGGGCGGCATTGACAATTACGTGACCTTTTTCCTTATTAAGACAAATGCGGGTCGCGTAGCCAGTCAGTGAAGTCGCGGCGGTATCCAACTCGACATGCCGCGCATCCGGACGCTGAAAATAATGGAGTGAATTAGTCTGAATATTGGTGATACAAGACCGATTTCCGTTTAGACTCGTCATTCCGCTCCAGCCCGAAATCACCCAGGTTTTGGCAGTATCCAGAAAGGTCCAGCCATCCAAGCCAATCATGAGCGCTTGCGAATTAAGCCCATCGGAAAGGTCTTTATCCCTGAAAAAGCGTTTGGTCGAGGTCGTCAGTAATCCCAATCCATGCCGTCCCTCCCGGAATTCCTTCTGAGTTCGCAGGATGGTATAATTGGTCAATGGCTCGGCTTCGATCTTTGATTTTTCACCATCGGAACTTACCCGGGCAAACTCGCGGGCGGTCAGCGCATTCAATAATCCGATACTCCAGTTGTTACCAACTTTACCCGTCAATTTTCCGGCAGTAATTATTCTCGTTCCTTCCGATACATCGGCATAATCGTAATTCGACAAATCGCGCTGTGGTGCCCGCCCAATGCGACGGCTGTAAATAAAATTAGGCGACGAAAAATTGATATTCCAGTAATTCGTTGCCCCGCCGGAGCCAAATACAAATATCTTTGAACCCTCGATAAAGAAGGGTCGTTTTTCGCCATAATAGGTCTCTACATCAGATAGATTGATTACTGCCGGATCAACCTCAACCTGACCAAAATCGGGATTGATCGTAGCGTCAATCGTCAGGTTATTACCGACGCCAATTTTAAAATCGGCTCCGGCTCCCATAAAATAACGTGAGCCGTCATTGAAGGGATCATCGGGATCGACCGCTAAGTATTCGCCTTTGGTTCTAAAATAAGGCAGAACTTCGACTTTGCGTTCAGCATCAATGTTTTCAATTCCGACCAGATCGGCGAATCGCGAAGCCAAGCCGGATTCGTTGCGCGGTGTAATTATCATCCAGTCCTGTTCATTCTTGCGTTGAATCTGGCGAAAGATATTTATACCCCAGAGGTAATTTTCACTCTTCTTGAAACGTAGCTGCGAGAAGGGGATGCGCATCTCCAGAGTCCAGCCCTCTTGATTGCGTTGCACGGCGCCATCCCAGACGCCGTCCCAGGAGTCGTCAGTCCAGGTATCGTTGTAAACTACTCCATCATAAATTGATCCGGCAGCCGACAATCCAAAATAATAACCACTGCGCTTGTCATAGTACGGATCCAGACCGAGCATCAGCAGGTCCGAATTCTGGTCCGAGTCACGCCGACCCAGACGCGCAATAATCGAATCCGGAGCTGAGTCATACAACCGGGCGCCGATATACAGGGCTTTTTCATCATAGACAATCCGGATATCGGATCGCTGACTGGGCGGAGCACCTTCATTTGGTTCGTCCTGAACCAATGGCGGCAGCGGGATTGCACTTTGCCAGGCTGCTTCACCTGGATCACCATCCAGACGTATCGGTCCAGTCGCTTTGACTGCTTGTATCCGGAGGGGACTGCCAGTAGCTAGCAGGTAGTAAAACAGGCTAATAAATATAAACCGTTTACAATTACTCTTCACTAATCAGGTCTCCTATCCTTATCTCGATTTCTAACTTGTTTTCTATTGACCATTTATTTTCAGAATTAGTTGTCAGATAATTGGCGGTAATATTAATCCAATTTTACACTAAAGGCAAAATGTATATTACACTTCACAAAAAATGTGAACTGCTGATTTTTAATTTACAGAA
>CAZAKO010000215.1:0-2899 GCA_964485745.1 uncultured bacterium | reverse complement strand
TTCTTTTGCAGCTTCGGCTTTGTTTTCAGAAAATCCAATAACTCCTGTTCAAAAGCCCGTTTCTTGGCTATGAAGTTGGATTTTTTCATCCCATCCACATTACCCTGATAATTTTTCATGACATTATTGAAAACCGCCTCAAAGTTTGCCAACTTGATTGCTGCATCCTGGTTGTCCCGGCTGAGATTTTCAATGACGCTCAATATTTCCTGAAATTCTTTGATTGACGGAATGTAATTACGGTTGAGGTTCCAGTTTGACGAGTAAGACGTGCGATAACGCATGGTTCGCCCGGGAAAGCCAAGAATAAAGGTCATATCGCCAGCTTTTAAGTCAGTCTGGGCAATCTTCAGGTGTTTTTTTGGTTTTACGGGAATATTATCAGGACTGAATTTAGCGCCTGAACCGTCCGGCGCCTGATAAACCCGCAGGTAAGTAAAGTCACCGGTATGCCGCGGCCACATCCAGTTGTCTATCTCCCCACCGTACTTCCCAATCGCCTCCGGCGGCGCAAAGACGATTCTGACATCCTGATACTTTCTAAATAGATACTGGATATACTGCTTGCCGTTGTACATCGTAGCTACCTGGCATAACAGATCTTCCCGGTCGCCCTCAGCCGCTTTCTCAATCTGGGCTATCTTTTGCTCAATCGCTTTCTCTTTTTCGGCAATATCTTTAATGTCTTTAGCACTGGCGACAACCTCAGCCGTAACATCTTTGACACTCTCGAGCACATAGGCGTTTTGACCAATTGCCGGCAATTCCTGACTCCGCTCCTGCGCCAGAAATCCATTCTTGATGTAGTCAATGCTATCTTTGGCGGAATTACGCTGCAAAGCACCATAGGCACAGTGGTGATTCGTCAGTAACAATCCGTCATCTGAAACAAAAGAGGCTGAGCAGCCCCCTAGCCAGACAATCGCATCGGCAATCGCGGTTTTGTCGGAACTATAAATCTCGTCCGCCGATATTTGAAATCCTTTCTGCTCCAATTTCAAATCCTTAATCTGGGAAAGGAGCCACATCCCCTCCTCAGCCCTGATTACAATTACCAAAACCAGGCTGACTAAGATAATCGCAATCCCTTTTATCTTCATGCTATCCTCCAGCTAAAATCACTCAAAATATAAACCATATTTGTTGAAAGAAAAAAAATCGGTCAGCTATTTGCTGATTGCAATAATTATAGCAACAAGGAAAAGGAGTTTTAAATTGTGAAAACTGAGTGACTCAATTTTTACCATTTATTCAGCATCCTAATTATAGCTTTGATTTGTCTCATATTTTTGTATATTATTCACATTGTGAATGATATCCATTCAAATCTCTTGGCAAATTACAAACCACGCTGGCTTGCATCGCTGATTAATTCAGCCATTGAAGATCATCCCGTAATAGTTCTGACCGGCGCCCGGCAAGTAGGTAAAACCACCCTGCTCCTGAACGAGAAGCCGTTAAAAAATTGGCGCTATCTTAGCTTAGATGATTTTGATGTATTATACCAATCAAGGAAAGATCCTGAATCTTTGTGGGCTGGTTCCGATAATAATATTTTAGACGAGGTTCAGAAAGCGCCGCAGCTGTTGAATGCCGTTAAATCGGCAGTTGACACCTCGGGTAGCCGACACAAATTTATCCTGTCCGGCTCGGCTAATCTTTTATTAATGCAAAAGGTCAGCGAGAGTTTGGCTGGTCGGGCAGTCTATTTTTCGTTATCCCCAATGACCATTGGTGAAATGCTCGGCAATCCGGCAACGGGCAACTTAGAGCGCCTGCTAAATTCAAATCTAACCGACCTTATCCCACCTAATCTCGGACCGATAACCCCTCTCGACCAAATGTGGAGAGGATGTATGCCGGCACTGCTATCATATTCAAACGCTGATTCGATACTGAGATGGTGGGAAGGATATATTGGCACCTATTTGGAGCGTGACCTGCGCCAATTATCACAGATTGATTCGCTACCGGACTTTCGCCGTTTGATGGCAGCCTTGGCATTACGTTGTGGACAAATGTTAAATCAATCGGAAATTGCACGCGATACAAGTATCAGTCAGCCGACAATCCACCGTTATCTTAATCTGCTGGAAACTACCTGTATGCTCAAACGCCTACCGGCTTACTGTGTCAATCGCACGAAACGGTTGATCAAATCTCCCAAAATAATGTGGAACGATCCCGGATTAGTAAGTTTTCTTGCGGGTCACTATACAGTTGACTCTCTTCAATCTTCGCGGGAAATCGGTGGTATCTTTGAGTCATTGATTTTTCTCCAGTTGCAAACGCTTGCTCAATTAATTACACCTTCAGCCCAATTGTTCTACTGGCGCACTTCGACCGGAAAAGAAGTTGATTTTGTGGTTGAATGGGGACAAAAGTTAGTTGCCATCGAAGTTAAATATAATTCCAAACCAAGATACTCGGACATTGATAATCTGAAGCTATTTATTGACGAATATCCGGAAACCTCAGCCGGTATCCTTTTATACACCGGTGATGAAGTTAAACAAATGCAGGCGAAGATAATTGCTCTGCCGTGGTACTTTTTAGGGTAGCAAGAAGATCAACATCACTTTCTCTGGGGGAACAAAATGATCGAATCAACTATTCCGATAGTTATTGGATATATATTAGGTTCCTTTCTGCCGGCTTACTTCCTTTTAAAATTCATTAAGCACGTTGATATCAGAAGTTACGGCGACCGCAATCCGGGCACTACTAATGTCAAAAGAAATTTTGGCTACCCCCTGGCGGTGTTAGTCGCTATTTACGATGTCAGCAAGGGGCTGATTGCCATGCTGATTGCCTCTCAGTTATTCAAAGCCCAAACTAACATTGTCATGCTTTCCGGTTTTGCATCTATTATTGGACATAAATTTCCCTTTTATCTTGG
>CAZAKO010000214.1:0-2906 GCA_964485745.1 uncultured bacterium | reverse complement strand
CGGACCGGTGCAAATCCTACTCCGGTTTTTTTAAAATGAATCATGATGCTTTCGGCAAAAGGTAGGCGCAATTCGTTGTTAAATAAAAAATACTGATTGCCATAGATTTCATAGATTCGATAGCCGCGAAGTCCCCAGCTTCCACCAATGTAAAATCGGCGGATATCAGTACCTTCATTCAGCCAATAAATGACACGCTGAGCGAAGGTAATTTGAGGATTCAAGCGCCAGTAATAACGGAAGTCACAGAGTATGGTGTAATTGTGAAGTGAGGAATTTAAAAAGTTGAAAGTCGGACCGATGGTAAATCGGAAACGCCAGCCGTCAATTGGACCGATATAAGTCCAGATCGAGTTATCATGCACAAAGGAGAAGTAGTTGGATAGCAAATAAGAGTGCGTAACCTTCCCAAAGTAGTTATCTTTGATTGAACTCCACAGCGACATGCTAAATTCCAGACGGCGAAAAATATCAATCGGGAAGTTCAGGGCACCACGGACTCCAATGGAGCGTTCGAAATAAAAATCCTGATAGGGATCGTAATAGTCATTCGCAAAGTGGAAAAATCCCAGAGCGCAGTTGGAGCGGCGGGTCAAATCAACCATGGTGACGGCGACATTGAACCGATCTAAAATTTCTCCCGAGGTTTGGGCTGTATTGGCGACCAGGAAATGATAGTAACGATTACCCAGTAAATCTGAGATTCCCAGCTGCGCGCCGCCTAAAAAGCCGAAAATCGGATCATAAGCCACAGCTGTTTGAGCAATATCGAGACTGTATTTGAGTTTATATGGGCGAGTAATTGGTCGAGTCAGTGAAATAGTGGCGGGTATTTCATATTTGGCAGGTTTGACTTTTTGGGCAGGTAGGCTAATGGTTTGATAGGCAGTATCAGTGCGCAGCGGAAGGGCGTGAATCTGATAACCGTATTTCATAAAAACGCTGGCAAATAAGGTATCATTCCTTGTCGGATTGGCATCCCAGAGACCGGTATAGTAATTGGTTAATTGATGTAATTTGACATTGATATTTTCAGCTGGTTTTGGCGAAGATTCGAGGGTCACAGTCCAGAGGTTCATCGTTACGCTAACATTACTCAGGAAGTAAATTACCGCCGGGTCCCGGCTTGACCATACTGGTTTGGTATTGTGATAGTGATTATTGGTGAGTTGAAGGATTTCACCGGAATTTAGTTCCATCACAAATAAATTTGAGCCGACTGGATTCGAACCGGAATTACGGTCTGATTCGAAGACAATCCAGTTGCCGTCGGGACTGAAGCAGGGGGAGGAATCGGTGTAGATATCATCAGTTAGTTTGATTAATTGCGGTTGATTGATGTTCCAGAGATACAGGTCGCTAAAGCCGGCTTGATTTTGAGCCGAAAAGACGATCCGGGTATTGTCAGACGACCATTTGGGAGAGCGGATTGTCACCAATTCCGACTGCTGCATCGAGTTAATTATTTTCCTGGTCTTGAGGTCAAGGATTTGGAGAACATCCCGGGCGCCGGATTTGGAAACGAATACCAGTTGCCCACGATGGTTAATATTGAACCCGGTTTGCAATAGATGTAAGGATTCGAAATCCGCTTTGCGCTCTCCTTTAAAAAGGATTTTCTCTTTGTTACGATTCAGATTGTGACGATATATGTCAGTGTACCCATAGCGATTCGATAAATGGATCAGCTGTTCACCGCTGCTGTCAGAATAAATTTCAGGACAAATATTGATGCCTTGCTGGGTGAGCTGATATTCACCTGGTTTTAAGACAGTTTCGGCAGCAAGCTCCATTGCTCGACTCTGTTTTAGGTCAAGTCTCCATTCGGCTTCGATCAGCTCGAATTCTTTACCTGAAATTGCCGCGAATGCCTCTTCAAATGAATCATAGCGCCAGAATTCGGTCATCAGCAGACGAATCCGATCGGTGCCATAATGCTTCTCGTAAAACTGGAGAAATGATTGACCTTCTTTATAAAGGAGATAGCCAGTTTGCATGAGTTCGTAACTGTCGAGTGGGTACAGATAGTCATGCAAAACGGCATCACGGATGATTAGTTCGGCATCGGAGTCCCAGCCCTCCGACCAATATTCGGCGATTCCTTCCATAAACCAGAGCGGAAAGTCAGGCGATTCCCAAGAGCCGAGTTGATTATTAACCGAACCGATTTTATGATAGGTGAAGACGTGCACTAATTCATGCCGGATGACATGCCGGAATTCTTCGATTTTTCCGGTATAGGGAATGACAACCCGCTTCTTGATAAATTCGAAAAAGCCACCAATTCCCTCGGGAATCGAATATTGCAGCACGTTGGTCTGCTGGAAATGGATATGGTTACTGTATATGATCAGGGGGATCGGGGTAATCATCGTGTAATTGCATTTCTGCTCCAGCTCAGTATAAGCCTCTTCGGCAATCACGGCTGCCAGCTGGACTAACTGTTCCTCCTCCGGATAATAGTATAGGTTGAAGTGCGCAGTGCTGAGTACTTGCCAGTCGAATTGCTCGTACTGGATTTTGTTGCGCCCGAAATAGTACTGACCGAAAAGCAAAGAAGATCCGATTAAGGACAGCAGTACAAAGATCAGCCAGCGAGGGATTTGTAGTTTGGATTTATAGATTAAGATCGTTACCATCACTGATTAGAAAAGCCAAATAGGATTTATCAATTTATCTCGGGCATTTAGGTTTTGTTCCTGAATTTTTGATAATAGGCAGATGGAAATGTAGCAAGTAGGTTTGGTAATTATTTCCGGAAAATCCGCAGGATCAGGGTTAATAACAGGCTGATAATCAGCATCGTGACTAAGGGAAAGTAGAATTTGAAGCCTGGTCGGCTAATCACAATGTCGCCCGGCAGTCGCCCGAAAGGCAACCGGGAGAGCCAGGGCCAGAAAATTCCC
>CAZAKO010000213.1:0-2908 GCA_964485745.1 uncultured bacterium | reverse complement strand
CGGTGCGCTGTATCCAGGATTGAATCTGCTGAACAACAAACTACAAAAGGGACAACCGGATTACAGTGGATTAAGTTGGAACATTATCCGACAATGGAATATTATCCGACTTAGGCAAAATTCCATTTGACTTTCAAAAAATAAACGGATAATATTGTTTTGTCATGAGATGCGGAAAAACATCAATTTGTATTATAAGAGTGAAATTCAGAAAATAATGAAATTCCCAAACTGATCAGCAAGATGTTAGCATATTAAAGAGATAATAGACATAGATATGGGAGGGATATAATGAACAAACAGTTAATTTTTGCAGCATTTTTTGCTGTCGTTTTCTTGTCTGTTTTCCTGTCCTGTGAGCAGAATCCGACCGAAAGCAAAACAAAAGTCCCGGAATTGGTCACTTACGAGGTCACAGATATTACGAGAACCACGGCGACCTGTGGCGGTAATATTACAGATGATGGTGGTGCAACTGTAACCGCTCGTGGAGTATGCTGGAGTACCAGCCAGATGCCAAAAATATCCGATAATAAAACTGATGATGGCACCGGCGCAGGAAGTTTTACCAGCGTTATTACCGGATTGACAGGAAGCACAACCTGTTATGTCCGCGCCTATGCCACCAACAGTGCGGGTACCGGGTACGGAAGTGTGATGTCATTTGCTACGCAAGAAGCTATTTTAACAGGAACAGTAACCGATATTGATGGTAATATTTATCAAACGGTAAAGATCGGTGATCAATGGTGGATGGCGGAGAATCTGAAGGTGACCCATTACCGGAATGGCGATGCGATTCCCAAAGTGACGGATGCTGACCAATGGTTCATTCTCAATACAGGGGCATACTGTATTTACAACAATGATATTAACAACGCCGATACATACGGCAATCTTTATAATTGGTATGCCGTAAACGATAGTCGCAACATCGCCCCCTCAGGCTGGCATATGCCAAGTAATGCGGAATGGCAAACTTTAATTGATTATCTTGGTGGTGAATCAGTTACCGGTGGTAAACTGAAAGAGACCGGAACCACCCATTGGGATAGTCCCAACAAGGGCGCCACTAATGAAAGCGGCTTTGCGGCGTTGCCCGGGGGCTACCGCTACGACAATGGTTTCTTCTACAGTCTGGGTGGCTTCGCCAATTTCTGGTCGTCTTCGGAGCTCGATAGTGGCTACGCGTGGTACCAGAGGTTGTACTACGACATTACCGACGTCGGCCATGTCAGTTACAGTAAGAAGGGCGGTTTTTCGGTGCGTTTGGTGAGGGATTAGACTATTTGGCTATCCAGCGGTAGCCGGATCTGCGATTTGACTATTTATCCGGCATCTGCCGGATTGCCGCTTGGGCACCGACGGTAATTTAGGTTTGAACCAGTGGCGTCCGCAGCTGAAGATTACTTTAGGTACCGCCGATTTTAACGAGCCGCGGCAGTTCGTAAAAATGGGTTGGAGTTCACATTGTTAGATTGCACGAAAGGAACGTCTACATGAGATTTGCTCGATGGATTTTCAGCATAGCAGGTATCTACGGGATCATCGTCATGGCGCCGATGCTGTTCATGGAGCGACAGATGGCACCCGACAACTCACATCCGGTGTTTTTCTATGCTTGGATTAGTGTAAACTTGACGTGGCAGATTCTGTTTCTCGTACTTGCGAAGACTCCGAGTCGCTACAGACCGATGATGCTGGTCTGCGTTCTGCAGAAGGCGACAGCCGTCATCACCATCCCATGGTTGTATATGCTCGGGCGGGTGGGGGGCATGTGGCTGGGGGCTGCCGCGAGCGACTTGGTCTTTGCAGTTTTGTTCCTTTCTGCTCACCGAGCAACGCGCATGTTGACGAGAGCGAATGGTGCCTAACTCCGCATGCAGCTGACAGCCGCTGCCGCAGCTGATACCGGCGTGAGATCATATTGCAACAGTGAAAATAGTAGTTGACTTAATCTATCGTTATTACTAATATACCACGAATAAGTTATCGATAGGAGAATTGTAATGCAGACCGTAACCATATCACCCAAATATCAGGTTGTCATTCCCAAGGAGATTCGAAATGCCATGGACTTAAAACCGGGGCAACAAGTCCAAATTCTGCGGTATCAGGATCGGATTGAAATGATACCATATAAGAATATTTCTGACATGAGAGGCTTTTTAAAGGGAATCAATCCAGATTTTAGCAGAGAGGATGACAGACTATGAATTTAGTGGATTCATCCGGTTGGCTTGAATATCTTGCTGATGGTAAAAATGCCGATTCATTTGCAGTCCCCTTAAGAAACTTGGAAGAATTGATTGTACCTACTATTTGCATCTATGAGGTATTTAAAGTTGTCTTGCGCGAAAAAGGTGAGAATGAAGCATTACAATCTGTCGCACTAATGAACCAGGGCAATGTGGTTGACTTATCATTTGAAATCTCCATTCGATCGGCTAAGTTCAGTTATGATCATCAGCTACCGATGGCTGATAGTATTATCTATACGACCGGTCAAATATATAATGCCATCATTTGGACCCAGGATGAGGATTTTAAGGATCTTCCGGGTGTCAGATATTTCTCTAAATAGTTATGTAAACGATAATCGATCTAAGCCCCTTAAAGAATGAAAAATCAAAGAAAAGTCAATTGCCCAGATTTTGACGTTAGACAGCCCAGCGATAATTCTCAGGAGTAAAATAAAAATTAACCGTGGTCCGACTCGGATAAAATTCCATTTGACTTTTAAAAATCGCATGGATAATATTGTTTTGTTATGGGATACGTGAAAACATCAATTTAGATTATCAGAGTCAAAGAGCTGACTAAAAGGAATTATCCGAGATGCTAATCAATATATTAAGCCGCTGAGCCAGTTAACAAGGATATACAAATATGGAATACAACGACTTTC
>CAZAKO010000212.1:0-2909 GCA_964485745.1 uncultured bacterium | reverse complement strand
TGTGTAAGTTCGATTATATGAAAAGCAACTTCGATTTGATTGGCTGCACCGGTTGCGGCAGGTGTATTGATGTCTGTCCGGGTGAGATCGAGTTTAGAGCCGTGGTCCAGAAAAATATGCAATTACCTAAAGTTCAGGAGTAACCGATGGCGCAAGTGAATCCCTATATAGTTACTGCCGCTGAAATTTATGAAATTATTGAGGAATCACCGACGATCCGGACATTGAAAATCAAACCGGAGATTCCAATTCCGTTTAAAACCGGGCAGTTTGTTGAGTTGACGATCCCGAATATTGGCGAAGGACCCTTTACGCCATCCTCCTCGGACAACATCAGTGAAGTAATGGATATCACGATAATGAAGGCTGGTTTTGTAACCGAACATGTCCATCAAGCTAAGGTTGGCGATAGAGTAGGTATTCGCGGTCCGTATGGTACTCATTATCCAATTGAAGAGTGGCAGGGAAAGGATATTTTAATCATGGGTGGTGGAGTTGGAATGGCGCCGACCCGCTCGTTATTCCTGACTTTACTGGATAGGATCGAAAAGTATAACAGCATTACGTTCCTGGCGGGTGCTCGTACGCCCAAGGATATGATTTATAAACAACATATTGATGGCTGGAGAAAAATTGATAAGGTAAACTTTCTGCGCTCGGTAGATCGCATTCCGGAGGGGGAGGAATGGGGAGAGGAAGTTTGCCTTATCACTAAACTACTCGATAAAATTAATATAAATCCCAGGGGCAATCCGGTGGTGGTTTGCGGACCGCCAATTATGATGAAATTTGCGACTTATGATCTATTAAAGTACGGTTATGCCGATCAGGACATTTATCTTTCGATGGAAAAGAAAATGTATTGCGGAATTGGGCAATGTCGGCATTGTGTTATCGGAAAATATTATGCCTGTAAAGATGGTCCCGTATTTACTTACGATAAAGTTAAAAACGAGGAGAATATCTGGGAATGAAACGACTTTTTATTGACATTCCAGCATTACTCGAATCAGGTGTCTCGGCGGAGGAGATTGAATGTGAATATTTTTATCATCGCCGGAATCCGGGGCAATTCTCGTTGCTTGAAGTAGTCGAGTTTGCGGTTTACTGTCGGCAGTGCCAGGATGCTTTTTGCGTGGCTGCCTGTCCCAAAGAAGCATTAGAACGCCAGGAGAATGGGCTGATTAAGCGCTTCAATATGCGCTGTGTGGGCTGTAAGTGCTGCATCTTAGCCTGTCCGTTCGGGACGATTTTTCCGGAGGTAATCAACTACATTACCGCAAAATGCGATTTTTGTCTTAAGCAGCTCGAAAAAGATCCGGATTATCAGCCACTCTGCGTCCAGACCGCTCCTCCCGGAACCTTCCGGATGCAGGAAATTGATGCCGATGATCCGCTGAATCAGGTATTTTTAGTCGGCGAGCACTTAGCAATCAAAAGCGCTCATTGGCGCTATAAGGAGGACAAGGTATGAACGCCTGGCTTCTGTTTTATCTTTTAGTCTTTCCCGGCATGCTTTTTACCGGAATCCTCGGATTGCTGGTCGGCTGGCTCGATCGGAAAGTGAGTGCCTGGTTTCAATACCGGGTCGGTCCACCACTGTTTCAGAATTTCAATGACTTTTTTAAACTTTTAGGCAAAGAGACGATCATCGTCAAGGATGCCCTGAAATCGGTATTTGTCCTGGCGCCGCTGGCTGCTTTTGGCATATTAGTTTTGCTCGCCACGGTTATCGGAATGAGTCTTTTTTATCAGAATAGTTTCAGCGGTGATTTAGTAGTGATTATATACCTAATGATGACTTATTCGGTCATGATTATTTTAGGCGGCTCGGCTACCGGTAATGTCTATTCCAGTGTCGGTGCCGGTCGGGAGATGAAATTACTTTTAGCGGACGAGCTGGCTTTTATTCTGGTTATTTTAATTCCAATTATCCGATCAAAATATCAGCTGCAATTGGATCAAATTTTAACAGTCCAGCAGACCTCGGGTGCTTTTATCGGTTCGGCATCCGGGATTATCGCTTTTATTATCGGACTTTTGTGCATTCAGGCAAAAATGACCTTGCCGCCGTTTCATATTCCCGAGGCAGAAACCGAAATAGTTGAAGGACCATTCATGGAGTATTCGGGACCACTGCTGGCTTTCTGGAAGTTGAATCATTATATGATGTATGTAATCTATCCATTTTTACTGATATTACTATTCTGGGGTGGATTCCAGTGGCAGGGAATTGCAATTCTCTGGTCAGTGCTGAAATATTTACTAATCGTTGTGCTGATGATTATCATCAAGAATACGAATCCCCGGATCAGGATTGATACTGCGCTCAATTTTTTCTGGAAGTATGCGACACCGTTAGCCTTTATCGGGATTATTTTAGCCGTATTAGGAGTATAGCATGGGCTGGTATAATAAACGTTTAGCAAAATCACTTTGGGTCTTTCATGTCAGCGGCTCGCCATGTAATAATTGCGATATCGAAATTCTGGATTTACTGACACCTCGTTACGATCTTGAGCGTCTGGGGATTAAATTGGTTGGCTCGATTCGCCATGCCGATGTGCTGTTAGTAACCGGGGTATTTAATCAGAAAATCGCGCCGCGCATCAAAAGAATATATGAGCAGGCACCCAAGCCGATCTTTGTGGTGGCGATTGGAACTTGTGTCAGTAGCGGTTGCTGTTTTAAAGATAGTTATAATATTACCGAAAAGCGCGAAACCGTAATTCCCATTGATATGTATGTTCCGGGTTGTCCACCCAAGCCGGAGGCGATGATTGAAGCAGTCGCGAAATTAGTAGGAGTATTGAATGGCTGAAGTCGAACAATTCATCAATGAGATGAAGCCGAAAATCTCGAATATCATCGAAAAGAAACGGCGTCTCTATTTCAACGTTAATAATAAA
>CAZAKO010000211.1:0-2919 GCA_964485745.1 uncultured bacterium | reverse complement strand
TTCAATAATGTTGACCTGAGACCAGACTGGACCGGCAATGCAGAAGAAGCCTGGAAATTAGCTGACAAGATGAGCTCTGCCTGGATAAACTTTGCCAAAACAGGTAATCCAAATGTAAGGGGGGTACTGCCAAAGTGGGAACCTTATACTGCGGAAAACGGTGCTACAATGGATTTTGATAATGAATGCAGAATCGTCAATAACCACGACAGAGAATTGATGAATTTCATTCGACCTGTTGATTAGTCGTCAGCGGCATTCATGAATTTTATGGATAACTCCGGCTAAATTTTTAGGTTTTAAAGTTTGTAAAACAGCAATTGAACAAAGTGTTTGGATTAAGGGAAAGTTTTGACATGAATTTAAAAAACGCGACGGCACAACAAGCGGTCATAAAACACGCCGGGGTCAGTAGGTTTTCGAGCGTTTCGTCCCGCCTCAAGCTTTTTCAACAGTGGATACGGACGCAGATCCGCAATCTACTATATTTCATACCCGCGACCGTTGGGGGAAATTTGAAATATACTTTATAAAAATAATAGGAGATCAAAGTTATGAATTATTACAAACAAATATCAACAATCATTCTTATTTACATTACTTTATTCCAAAGCTCCGTAACAACTTTTTCATTCGCTCAATCTGATTCAACCGATTTTGGTAAATCACCCATTATTGTAGAAGCCGAATCCGCTGTCTCTGGAAGCAATCTGCTAACACAGGAAGATGGTGACGTTACCTATATTACTACGAAGTCAAACTATACAGGCCAGGATCATCCCATGGATGCTAGCTGTGTGGCAAGATACACTGTGGAATTTGAGGATGCGGGATCCTACAATCTGTTTGTCCGTGTCCGCGTTGGGCCTGGAAGTTTTGACGATGACAGTTTTTTTTACGGGATTGGATTTGGTGAAAAAAATGTCAATGTGGGCGCGGATTGGCATTTGGTGAACGGACTTGCAACAGCCGGATTTACGGATCATGATACCTATGTTGATGGGCCGGGATCAGCAGGTACAAACGTATGGAAATGGATCAATATTACAAAAAACGCCTACCAGAGTTCAGCTGGATTGCCATTTTCTGTGAGTGCGGATAATCTTTCACAAACCTTTCAAATCGGAAGCCGTGAAAATGGTTTGGATTTTGATAAAATTGCCTTCGGAAGAGCGGATTTGTATTATACGGTTAATGATCTGGATAATGGACTGCCCGGTTCAACAACAATGGGTGATTCAACCTATGTTTATCCGGGACCGCCATTGGCAGAAGGACAAACAAAATTTCTGGGATGTTCATGGAGCTCCAATATTGATCTCAATTTTGCAAATTATTGGAATCAGTTAACACCCGGAAACATGGGAAAATGGGAATCAGTAGGTAGGGCACCCGATACATCACAATGGAATTGGAGTAGTCTGGATTTTGCCTACAATTATGCAAAAGATAATAACCTTCTATTTAAAAACCACACTTTAATATGGGGTGAGCAGCAGCCAGACTGGATTAATGGTTTAGATTCTACCGAACAAATATATTATATCGAAACATGGATTCGAATGGTGGGTGAAAGATATCCCGACATGGATATGATTGATGTCGTTAATGAACCCCTGCCAGATCACAATCCACCCGACGGTGTAGTCGGAAGTGCCAATTACAAAGATGCATTGGGTGGCGATGGAACAACCGGTTGGGATTGGGTAATAAAGTCGTTCGAACTGGCAAGACAGTACATGCCCAACACAGACCTAATCCTCAATGATTATAGTATCATAAACAGTAACTCAAACACGAGCACATTTCTTCAGATTATTAATTTATTAAAGGATAGAGGATTAATAGACGGTATTGGAGTTCAGGGGCATCGCTTTGAATTTGAAAATACGCTTACAAATACCCTAAAATATAATTTAGACAGACTCGCTGATACTGGTTTACCGATTTATATTTCTGAAATGGATTTGGGCAATATTGGTAATACCGGTACGCCTGATGATGAACAACAATTGCAACTATATGAAAAAATATTCCCCATATTATGGGAACATCCGGGTGTAAAAGGGATAACCCTTTGGGGTTATCGTGAGGGTTCAATGTGGCAGGAAACCTGTTTCCTTATACGGTATAATGGTACCTGGAGACCTGCAATGGATTGGCTGGCTCAATATCTTCAGGAATATCTAACTGACGTAAGTGAAACAGAATATTCTTTGCCTGCTGAATACAGTTTGGGACAAAATTATCCGAATCCTTTTAATCCAACAACCCATATCCAATATAGCATTGCCAACACGACAAAAGTCACTTTGAAAGTTTTTGACGTTCTGGGTAGAGAAATTCAGGAATTAGTAAATGAAGTTAAATTACCCGGTCATCATACTGCTACTTTTGACGGTCAAAAATTATCAAGCGGTATATACTTTTATAGTCTTCAGGCAGGATCGTTCTCGGAAACAAAGAAGCTTATTTTGTTAAAATAGATTTATTGTGAGTCAAAGGCTAACAAACATTTGCAACCGATTCAACAGCCATTCTCTTGGGCGATTTTGTGGGCGACTGCAAAACCTGCAACAGCATCAGGTTTACCTGATGCTGTTACAGCGGCTGAAAGCCTTGTTATAGGGAATTTTAAGAAAGGCTCTTTCACATGAAATTATCATATTTAATAAATTCGAATTTTGATATTTTTGCTTAAAAACTTACACGGAGTTTTAAAAATGAGAAAAATTTTATTGCCCCTGTTATTATTACCACATCTTTTGTTCTCTCAAATAAATGTGTGTTATAAAATTGATCAAGGAACGAAATATTTTACAATAATAGGTAAAACTGCATCTGCTGTTATTGTCCATGATACTTCGGAAAATGTATTAGTTAAGAAGTCAGCTAATTTTCTATCAGATGATATTGAAA
>CAZAKO010000210.1:0-2931 GCA_964485745.1 uncultured bacterium | reverse complement strand
GCTATTTCTCAATCCCTAACAATTTACAGAACCGACCAAACTTCAATCAATTTCGAGTTATCAGATGTGGATAGTATTACATTTTCGGTAACTTCCCTTGCCAAGACACTCGAGTTATCAAACCGGGAATACCTGATTACCGAACAGACAATCAAAAAGTTTAATTCTCCAGTAGGAGTATTTGAAAGAGTAGCCGAAGGATTGAAAATAAACGGTAACGACAACCAAACCAGTCAAACTATACGCCTTGCTTCCACAGCCGAAAGTCCGATTATGGATAAGAATATCTACCTTAAATGGAAAATAGACGGCAACGGCAACGCGATCAACATAACCATTATTCTCTATGCGGACACAATCAAATGGTCTCCTGCCTATCAAATCAATAATTTTACCACTCACTATTCCTCCAATGACCCGAAAGTTATCTCCGATAATACCTGGTATTATACCCGAATTTCAGTCAACTCAAATAAGGCTATTTCCACTACCTCAACCGAAAACTATGACAATCATGGCGGCACGATAATTCAGGACGTGTCAATCAATCTTGTGGAACTGGTAAAGACAATTACCTTCGGCGTCAAGGCGAATAAAGAATCGTATGCCATTCTTGGTGAAGTCAGGATCGAGTAAATATAAGCAAGCTTCCTTTTTGTTCCGGGGCTATTCTGGAACGAAACCTAAGTTCTGCAGCGGCGGGAGAGGAGTCGGGTTTGATTGCCGGTACCGATCCGATTTCTCACCCTGGTAAACCAGGAGTTCGTTCCGCAGGTCACGAAGGTCTCCTATGGAGAACTCCGTTCGGGAAATGACCTTTATTTTATTTCTAATCAGTACGCTGGATAAATCCCTAACATGTCCAGCACAACAGCCAGATTAAAGCATGACTCTTTCTGAATTAGGCAAAAAGAGATGTAACCGGCATCTTTAAAAATTCCTCAATGGGGATACCATCGCCGCCAATCAGAATTTTGCACCGAAATTGAATCTGGCTGTTTCATTGTATTACAATTTACTCACTATTATAAGAATTTTGGAAAAATAGCATTCAGTTTATTTTTTATTCTCCTTATAGGATTGATCGCCTGCTCTCAATTATCGGAAGGGCAGGCAGATTATCCCATAATAAAACCTGCATTCCGCAACACAGCCAGAAGGGAAAATCTTTGCGAAAGTACGCAACTTTCGCAAAGTTGAGCAACCTAAAGACTTTTTTTTGGGGAACAAAGGCCAATAAAGGATCTTACGTAATTCTCGCTGAAGCAAAGATAGAATAGATTAGCTGCGGCAATTCAAACATCCTAATAAGCAGCATTTCTGAATTTTTCTTAAACTGGCTATAGAGTAGAGCCCCACTGTTGGAATAAATATTTCCCCACTTTGCCAATATTCCATTTGACTTTAATAATGTTCTTTGATAACATTGTTTTCGTTAAGGGATATGAAAAAAAACAATTCATATTATCAGAGTCAGAAGAAATGCTAAAAACATTTGTTCACGCTGATCATGGAAAAGTTGTCTGCTTATAAATAGGAGCATTTATTATGGAACTATCAATCCTTATCGCAAAAATCATTTCGGTCATCTATATCGCATCCGGAATTGCGGTACTGACAGGTACGTTTAAAATCAGTGATTTTGTCAATGAATTTGAAAAATCTCCTACGCTGACATTTTTATCCGGATGTATCGGGATAATTTTTGGAATGATCTTAGTTAATTACCATAACATTTGGGTTAAAAACTGGACGGTAATTATCACCATCATTTCCTGGATCATGTTAATCGGGGGAGTACTGGTTGTAATAGTTCCTGGGGCTCTTATATATATGAAAAAATTGATTAAAGATAATCGGCTTTGGGGAGTATTCATGCTACTCTTTGGGCTTGTTTTGGGCTACTTCGGTTTTATAGCTTGAAAAAAATGAATAAAAATCCTACCAATATTAGAAACCCAATTGCCCTTCTAATCATATTATTGTCGTTGTTCCTTCTGAATTGCAGCAGAGACGACACAATCAATAATCCCGCGGGAGACGGCGCTGACCGTCAATCCCAATCGAGCGACATTTATGAACCCAACGATGTGCGCTCACAGGCTTATGAGTTTATCTCTTTACCGGTACAGAAAATAGAAGGTTTTTTGGCGGATCAGGATGACATTGACTGGTTCAAAATTTCAGTAGCCGGTAAGGATACCATCGAAATCAAGCTACAATTTGACTTAGAGAATATGACCGACTTTTTTGCCCTTGATGGCTGTTTCTTCAACGAGACGGAAGTTCCCAAAGGTTGTTTTAAGTTATATAAAGGTCTTGATTCCGACGCCAAAACTTCTTTTGGTTGGCAATGCACGCCCGGCGACTATTACTTTTATGTGAAAGCTGATACAAGCTATGCAAAAGAAGACGGGAAGTATTGTTTTGACATAACGATATAGCAACTAACAAACATATTACAATGTGGACAACTTTACCTAAAAATTTTTAAAATCAAAGAGGTAATCTTTGTGAAAGTTCCGAACTTTCACAAAGGTCAGGTTAGCCATCATTTTGTTTTTTAATCAGTACGTCGGATAAATCCCTAACATAAAGGCTGCGAAGCCCAGCACCACAGCCAGCTTAAAGCTTAACTCGTTTGGAATTAGACAAAAAGAGACACAACCGGCATCTTTAAAAATTCCTCTATGGGAATACCATCGCCACCAATCAGAATTTTACGCCGAACCGGAAATCTATTTGCGAAAGTAGTAATTCCTGCTAAACTGGATTTTTTGGATCCACTTTTCACCTCAATTGCAATTAAGGCATCACCTTTCTTTAACACAAAATCCACTTCGTAATTCCGTTCTGACCAATAATTAACCAAATAATCCCCCGAGTAAGATTGATTGACAAGATGGGCGCCTGTTGCACTTTCAACCAATC
>CAZAKO010000209.1:0-2969 GCA_964485745.1 uncultured bacterium | reverse complement strand
GCATCGCACTCGCTCATCTTGGCTTTTTTGATATTCCCCTGATAAATTGGGATTGCAACTGCGGCTAAGATACCGACAATCACGATGACGATCATCAGTTCTACCAGGGTAAATCCGTGTTGGTTGTTAACTAACTTGTTCATGGTTCACTCCTCCTTTTTTAGGTTTTTTGTTGGTTAGTTGTTCAGCCACTTATTGCTCCTGACATTTGAAAGATTGGTAAATACAAAGCAATCACGACAATTAACGCTAAAATCCCCAAGCCAATCATCAGCACCGGTTCGATGATGGCGGTAAGGTTATCAATCGTGGAATTCAACTGGCGCTCGTTAAATTCTGCGACTTTGGCAAGCATGGCTTCGAGCGCTCCCGATTCCTCTCCCACGGCAATCATTTTCACCATCATTGCCGGAAAAAGAGGAAATTCAGCCAAGGCATTGGCTAAAGCCGAGCCACCCACAACGGCTTTCCGCGCTTTCTCCAGGGATGCTTGAATCACAACATTGTTGGTTGTTTCGCCGGCAATTTGAAGTGCATCCACCAGCGCAACTCCGTTGCGGACCAAAGTACCGAGAGTCTGACTGAAACGGGCAACGGCTGATTTTAGCAGTAATGGTCCAAAAATCGGAATCTTAAAATAAAGACCATCCAGAAAATAGCGTCCTTTCGGATTACGCCGCATAAATTTAAAACCAACAACCAGCGCGACAAGTAAGATCACTTCGATTAACAGATTATGCTTTAAGAAGTTACTGGTATTAAGGATGAGCAGGGTTGGTCCCGGAAGCTGTGCCCCAAAGCTCTCGAAAATACCCTTAAAGACTGGAACTAATCCAAAAACGACTGCCAAGACAACTATTCCAAAGAAAATTAAAATAAAGCGTGGATAGGAAGTTGCCGATTTGATTTTTTTATCAATCTTATCTTTTTGCTCGATGTAAGCTGCTAATTGATCCAGGATATTGCCCAAATTACCACCAACTTCGGCAACTTTGACCATTGAAATCGCCAGAGCCGGAAAAATATTAGGATATTCAGCCAGGGCAGCCGAGAAGCTGGTTCCGCCCTGCAATTGGTTGCGGACATGAGTGATGACTTCATGAAAACGCTGGTTTTGGATTTGGTCTACCAGAACTGTTAGACTATCCACCAACTGTACCCCGGCTTCGACCATAGTTGCCAGCTGCCGAAAGAAAATTACTAATTCCTCAGTTTTTATTTTTTGCATAAATAATTTGGACTTCGTTTTAGGTTTATTAATCGGTTCACTGCGAACATCCTGGCGCGTGGCTGAGATAATTGTTAATCCGTTTTGCTTTAAGCGGGTCGCTAAGGCGAAGGAGCTTTCTGCCTCAGCACTGCCGCGTTGCTTATGTCCCTGCTGATCAATGGCGATATAACTAAAGCGTGCCATACTTTTAAACAATCCTGAGCACTTCTTCGATTGTAATTAAGCCTTCGCGGACTTTTTTCATACCGTTTTCTAACAGGCTTTCCATACCCAATTCATGTGCCTTTCCCTTTAAATCTCCTTCGGAGGCATTCTCAATTACTAATTCTTTCACTTCCGCGGTAATCCGAAAGAATTCATAGACCGCCAGTCTGCCCCAGTACCCGGAACCACTGCAGTGTTCGCAACCACTGCCATGATAAAAAGTGATTTCATCGGGATTAATCCCAAGATGAATCAAGCGCTGCTGGATCTCGACTGGCGGCTGATATGATTCTTTACAGTGCAGGCAGATTCGTCGGGCTAAGCGCTGGGCAATAACTAATGAGAGCGCCGAACAAATCAGATATTTATCAACACCCATGTTGAGTAAGCGAATAACCGTAGCCACAGCATCATTAGTATGTAAGGTAGAAAGCACTAAATGACCGGTTAAAGCTGCTTTGATCGCAATTTCGGCTGTTTCGCTATCTCGAATTTCACCCACCATCACTATATCAGGATCCTGGCGCAAAATCGAACGCAGCCCGGCGGCAAAAGTCAATCCAACCTGAGGTCGTGCCTGAATTTGATTAATCCCGGCTAAGCGATATTCGACCGGATCTTCGACCGTAATAATGTTTTTTTCAGGTGAATTGACATAATTCAGGGAAGAATAAAGCGTGGTGGTTTTCCCACTTCCGGTTGGTCCGGTAACCAAAATCATACCGTGTGATTGGGAAAGAATAGTTTTAAACTGATCCATCAAATCCGGTTCAAAACCGATGTCATCAACATTCCAGGAAAGGCTGCTGCTATCCAGAATGCGCATGACAATTTTTTCACCATAGATCGTCGGGAGTGAAGAAATCCGAATGTCAATTTGCCGCCCCATGATTTTGATTTTTGCCCGTCCATCCTGAGGCACACGCCGCTCAGCAATATCCAAGCCACCCAGGATCTTGATGCGGGAGATGATGCCAGCTTGCATTCTTTTTGGAGGGGGGGAAACTTCACGCAGGAGACCATCCACGCGAAAGCGAACGCGCAATTTTTTCTCCTGTGGCTCTATATGAATGTCACTGGCTCGATCCTGGATGGCTTGAAGTAGCATTAAATTTACAAACTTGATGGCGGGCGCATCCTCAGCCTGAATACGCAACGATTCGGCATCACTTTCCTCTTTATCTATTTCAGGTGTAACTTCAAAATCCACTAACTCCTTGATACTTTCCTCTAAATTGGCGCGCTGGGTGTAATGGCGCTCAATCAAGGTAAGTAACTCCTCAGCCGGAGCATAGCATGGGTGTAATTGCATGCCGGTTAATTGCTTTACCAAATCTTTAGCGACTACATCGAAGGGATTTGCCATAACCACGTTCAAACAATTGTCCTCCTGTCCGATCGCCAGAAGAACTTGGCGCCGGGCTACTTCTTCCGGAATCATCGAGACGATGTTCGGATCAATAAAACCAAGTTGATCAAGATTAACCCGGTTAATCCCCGCCTGCTGCAGCCAGCGCTGGAAATTCTGATCAAC
>CAZAKO010000208.1:0-2973 GCA_964485745.1 uncultured bacterium | reverse complement strand
CTGGTAAGAGGATATTTCCACATACACAGAATTGCTCCGACCATCGCAGTCACCGGAACGACAATATAGAACCACCTCAGGGTAAACAGCTGTTCAATCGTCGGATTTAGATTTTCGCCTTCAAAACCCAATCTGACCAGTACCCAGGAACTGAGCGTTGATACTAAGGCAATCGCTAATTTATTCAGAAATCCGAAAACCGCACTGAACATCCCCTCGCGGCGGCGCCCGGTTTTTAATTCGTCATAATCACAAATGTCGGCACTGAAGGAACCGTTCAAAACCCAGCAGGCGCAGAGTCCGATGTTGATGATTACCGGCGGTAAAATCGTCAAATAGGGATATTTCGGAGTAAATAAAAACCAGCTGGACAAGTAGCCGAAAATGCCCAACAACAAGCCGCCGATTAATACCTTCTTCTTATCGAGAAATTTCGCCAGATAACCGATGGCAAACATGCTCAGCAATTGAAAGGTCGCCTGGACAAAGGCGATATAAACTCCGATCGAAGCCATCAACTGCTTACTGCCATTGCATACATAATAGAGCGAAATATAAGTCAGGAGTGGAATCATAAAGAAAAGCGCCACAAAGACAAAGAAGACCGAACCGATTAGCAACAGAAACGGTTTGTTTTTTATGGTCAAGGTCAGCGCCAGCCAGATTTTGGTCTTTTCCTGCCTGGTCGTGGCAAAACGTTCCCGACTGAAAATGGCGGGAATTATTCCGGTAACCAGCATCAACGAACCGACAATCAGTCCCACATAGCGAGCACCAATGACCTCGTCACCGCCCCAGAGATGCTCCATCAAAGTAATTTTATACAATGACCCAATTGCCGCCCCGACGATAAAAGAGGGTGCCACCCGGAACGCCATCAGCCGCGTACGCTCGACATAATCTTCGACCAACTCTAATCCCAAGCCGCTGAATGGTACGACCCAGATGGTAAATGCCATATAAAAGAGTGAACACATGACAATTAAATAGATTGCCGGAATCAACTGATTTTCGAGTCGCGGGGTAAACCAGATTGCCGCAAAGACGAGCGACATCAGAATTGCCCCAATGAAGATCCACGGGCGCCGCCGACCCCAGCGCGATTTGGTATTATCGGTAATATTCCCCATGATCGGATCGGTGATGGCATCAATGATGCGCGAGGCAGACAGGGCTAACCCGATATAAAATGGACTGAGCCCCATGCCGACACCAAAAATCGGATAGGCAAGGGTCAAAAGCGCATTGTTTGCCAGATTTTCGGCAAAGCCGCCAATTCCCCAGGCTAACTTCTTCGCCACTGACAGCGTTGGTTTTGTTTCCATAAGCTCATCCCCTCCTGATCAATCCTTACTCTGCAATCATCTTCCGCTATAAAAGTTCGACCTCCTGCTTCAGCCGGATATCCTTCACCGATGAACCAAGATGGATCACGAACTTACCTTTCTCAGCATCCCAATCTTTGATTTTCGGGTTCCAAAATGAAAAATGCTGTTGGTTCAATTGAAAGGTTACTGTCTGCGTTTGACCCGGCTCTAATTCAATTTTCTGTAACCCTTTTAATTCCTTTACCGGACGCGGTTCTGAGCAGGCAACATCCTCGATATAAAGCTGCACAGTCTCTTGACCTTTCAACGTCCCGGTATTTTTAATTTCCAAACTAACTATAATAGTGTCAGTATGACTAAATTTCGAATTCGATATGTTCAGGTTGCTATATTCGAAGTCCGTAAAGGATAATCCATGTCCGAAATAGTACAACGGTTCAATATTCTTACTTTCGTACCAGCGATAGCCAACAAATATTCCTTCGTTGTAGTGGACATTATAAACCGGGTGGAGCTTTTCGCCTTCGCCGTCCCAATCGTTATAAAGATTTTCACCTTCAGGCAGGTAGCCAAATCCGGGTGAATCCTTAAATTCCTTTTCGATAGTAATCGGCAACTTGCCCGATGGATTGGTTTTACCGGCGAGAATTTCCACTAATGCTTGATTGCCAATTTGGCCGCCATACCAGGCATAAATAATCGCTTTTGCCGTCTCATTCCAGGCAGTCATCCGCACGCCGCTGCCCGAGGTCACAATCACCACCGTATTAGGATTATTGGTCACACACTTCATAACCTTACTTTCCTGAGATGGAGGCAATTCAAACGGTCGGTCATAACCTTCACTGTCACTGGTGCCAACATTGCAGAGTACAATTTCTGCCGCTTGAATCTCCTCGATCGTTGGCTCCTCAACGTACTTGACACGAGTACCAAATTCACGCTGCAATTCAGCCAGCATTGTCCGGTTGTTATAACCCTCGACAAATGCCGAGCCGCCGCCCCGGGCAATTTCTCGGACATAATCGCCTGTCACTAAAATGGATTTCACCTTGGAGCTCAGCGGGAGAACCTGATCTTCATTTTTCAACAGGACGATTCCTTCCCGGGCGGTCTGCAGCGCGATCAATTCATGTTTGGGAAATTTAGCATAGTATTGAGGTGCTTTCTGGCGTTCATAAAGCCGCATCGCCAAGCAGGTCCGGAGGATGTTTTTCGCCATTCGATCTACTACGGCAACCTCAACTTTGCCCTCCTCGATCAATCGTGGTAATTCACTTAGCGCCACTGCCCCGGGCATTTCCAGATCCTGACCCGATTTGACCACCTTTTCACCATCCCAGACTGAAGACCAGTCGGTCATCACTAACCATTTGAATCCTAACTGATTCCGCAGGAGTTCATTGATGGCATACTCACTTTGTCCACACCATTCGCCGTTCAGCAAATTATAGGAAGTCATCACCGCCTTGACTCCGGCATCAATTCCAGCTTTAAAGGGTGGCAGGTAAATTTCATGCAGAGTGCGTTCATCAATAATCGAATTGCTTTTGCGCCGATAATAATCCGTATTGTTGGCAATAAAATGCTTCAAGGTCGCCACCGTGCCGGTGCTCTGGACACCTCTGACATATTTTTCAATAAT
>CAZAKO010000207.1:0-2983 GCA_964485745.1 uncultured bacterium | reverse complement strand
GCAGAAGTTAGTTTTGTTGAAATAGAACGTTAATGCTGGACAGATTTCTTTGAGAGACACATTGAATCAGGAGAATAGAGGAACCGTTAAAACGGTTGGGATACGGAGGTGGGGCTTTTTATTCCCACGAATAAATTCGTGGGTTATAACTATTGCTATCCTGTTTTGCCATTTTACCGGGAATGCTCAGACACATTTTCAGCCCGTTCCTTCGACCGGCTTGCCCTATACCATTGTTGTGACCAACGCAACCATTAACGGTGTTCCGATCGTGTCGGGAAGTGAGATTGCTGTCTTTGATGACACCTTGTGTGTCGGGGCAGTGGTCTATCAGGATACATTTCCTGTAACAATTACTGCCTGGAAGGCTTCTCCAACTTATGGACTACCGGGATTCATCACCGGTCACAGTATGCTATTCAAAGTCTATACCCGGAATCCCTTAGGTGAGTGGTTTGAAGGAGTTTTTGGCACTATCTACGAGACAGGCAATGGCTTTTTCGGTGAGGGTGTATATACGGCAGTTTCTTTAATCACTTCTTCAATTGTTTTAAGTCAGTGCAATTCAATACTTGAATGCTGGTTATTCAAAGCCTATCCTAATCCTTTCAATGCTGAGATTACTTTCATAATCGATATTCCGACTAATTGGAGTCAGACTGAGTTACAAATTTATAATCTTTTAGGAAGCAAAATATTTAGCACGACAGTATCTCCTGATCGGTCGGGGAGAATAATATTTCGGTGGAATGGACATGATCGTAATGGTCGAGTATTGCCAACCGGGAATTATTTTGTCAAAATTAGCAATGGTTTTTATACCAAACAGCAGGTGATTACTTATCAGAAATAGCATGAATCGGCACCAGATAATCGGAAGACTTGGATTAATATTCCTCCTTTTTGCATGGATACCAAATGTGTTGGCTGAAGATTATTTTACGCCAGTCGAACCTACCGGTCTGCCATATCATGTGATTATCACCAGTGTCACGATAAACAGTCAAGCGGTCAAAACCGGCACGGAAATTGGCGTTTTTGATGGTGAATTATGTGTCGGCAGTGTTGTAATAAGCAGCAATGGTCAGACCAACATTGATATTGTCACCTGGCAGGGTAATCCCAGTTATGGATTGGCTGGTTTTGTCGTCGGTCATCCGATTACTTTTAAAATCTGGGCTGAACTTTATGGTGTATATCAGGAGATCAGCGCCACACCGACTTTCAGCGTTGGTAATGGGACGTTTGGCTATGGCTCGTATACTTCCGCCAGTTTAGTGGTAAATAGTGCCGCCAATCCGCAGGTAACCGTCCAACCTTCTGCGCTTGATTTTGGCACGGTTACGGTTGGGCAGACAAGTAATCAAGGATTGACGATAACGAACAGCGGTACTGCTCGATTGGCAATATCTTCAATTACTGCCAGTAACTATTGCTTTAATATAGGGAGTTACTCGTCAACTCTCAATCCGAGTCAATCCACTAATGTAACTGTTACTTTTGCACCTAATACCGCAATGCCATACCAGGCAACTTTGACGATTGCTTCGGATGATCCCGTAAATCCTAACCTGCAAATTGCCCTAAATGGTCAGGGAATTTTGGTGCCTCAGGCGACAATTCAGGTTGTCCCGAACAGTTTGGATTTTGGAAGCGTCGAGATTGGAAAGACTTTGAGGCAAACGCTTCAAATTCAAAATATTGGCAACCAGACCTTAACGGTAACCGCAGTGAGTTCGAGTAATAATCGGTTTGTGCCGGGAGCTACCAGTTTTACGGTTGATGCCGGGCAAGCTTACACGTTGGAAGTAGATTTTTCGCCAACCGGTGAAGGTGCCGTCAACGGGTATTTATGGATTCAAAGTAATGCTGCAAATAATGCATACTATCAGGTGAATCTTGCCGGTTACGGCTATGCGAACTATTTTACTCCCGTCACTCCGACTGGATTACCGTATATAATTGTCGTAGATAGTGCCACAGTGGATAACCGTAACTTCCTCACTGGCGACCAGATTGCTGTTTTCGATGGAGTACTTTGCGTCGGCTCAACGGTATTTCGTAGTTATCCGATCCAGCTTACTGCCTGGCGGGGAGATCCAGGCAATGGACTGGCGGGATTTACCCCTGGTAATCCGATCGCTTTTAAAGTTTTTGTCAATGCCTGGGAACAGTGGGTGGAGCTCGTTCCACAGGTCACCTGGGGGCAAGGAAATGGCACCTTCGGCGATGGTGAATATGCCGTGGCAAGATTGAAGGCATCCAGCGGATTAGCACCTGTCATTGGAGTGAATGTCACCGCATTGGAATTTCCATCAACTCAAATTAGTGGACAGACAACTCTTAGTTTTAATGTTACTAATACGGGTAAGAGTAACCTGACAATCAATAATATCACCAGTAACAACTATGCTTTCTGGGCAAGTCCGACGAATTTCACTTTAACACCATCGTCCACGCGTCAGGTGACTGTTACTTTTCAGCCGTCAGAGGCGATACCTTATTCGGCGAGTTTGACGATTTATTCCAATGATCCTAATACACCAGCAGTTAATATCACTCTAACTGGTCAAGGATTGCCAGCGGCAGCGCGTTCGATTCAGGTTTCGACTTCGCCAATAGTTTTTACGGCAACTAAAATTGGGGCGACGACTAATGCCAGTGTGAATATTCTCAACACCGGCTCTGCGTCAGTGTCAATTACCAGCGTACAATTTTCCAATTCCTGTTTCTCAACGACAATTAGTAGTATTGAGATTGCGGCCGGTGCCAGTTATAACCTGCCGATGAATTTTACACCTAACGTTGTTGGTTTAATTACCGGCTTAGTGACGATTTATAATAATAGTCAGAATAACCCAACGCCCACGATTAACTTATCAGGAACGGGGTATGAGGGATACTTCCAGCCGGTGGAACCGACAGGGATACCATATACAATTATCATAGATAGTTTAATAACCGAGAGCCTCTTTACACCTCA
>CAZAKO010000206.1:0-3004 GCA_964485745.1 uncultured bacterium | reverse complement strand
TATCCAGGTAATTTTTGCGGGTGATCTGTTCTTCAGCGAGTATATTGAGGGATCGAGTTATAATAAAGCCATTGAAATCTATAATCCTACCGGTGCGGCAGTCGATCTAAGCCATTATACAGTCAAACAGGCTAATAATGGTTCAGGATGGGGATGTTATACACCAACCGGCGGTTCGCCAACGGAGGATACTCGCTATATTTTAAATTTAAGTGGAACACTGAACGCTGGTGACGTTTATGTCATTTACCATAATGATGCCGCTGCAGAAATTAAAAACGTCGGCGATATTGGATTTTCATATAACAGTACTCCCAACGGCGGAAATGGCGATAATGTAGTTAATTTTAATGGTAATGATGCTTTAGGACTATTTAAAGACGGAGTGCTGATAGATGTCATCGGAGTTCCCACAACCGATCCCGGGACAGCCTGGGCAGTCGCCGGAACTGCTAATGCTACTGCGGAACATACACTCGTACGAAAATCGTCAATATCGCAAGGGAATACAGACTGGACAATTTCCTCCGGTACTTCAGCCGATAATTCGGAATGGATCATATATTCTCAAAATACCTTCACCTATCTAGGATCACATGTCTGGACCGGTGGAGGTAATGTTGCCCCGGTAGCCCGAGCTGGCTCAGATCGGGTAGAGCGCTTTAACACCATCATAACTCTGGATGGTTCCTTAAGTAACGATCCGGATGGTTCAATCATCAGTTATGCCTGGGCGCAGGTTTCCGGGACATCGGTAACACTTTCAGCTACTAATCAGGCTCTGGTAACCTTTACTTCTCCATCAAGTATTGCTACTCTTGTGTTTGAACTGGTTGTCACCGATAATGAAAGTGCGATTGGTAAAGATACGGTGACAATCTATGTTGATCCCAGTCCGGTGATCATTAGTGAATATATCGAAGGCACCTCAGGTACAAACAAGTACTTAGAAATCTATAACGCCAGCGCTGCTTCGATTGATCTGAGTTCCGCCGGTTATGAATTACGTTTGGCTTCAAATGGCTCAGGTGCCTTTTCGACCGCCAAGTTCAGCGATTGGGGCGCATTCAGCTCATTAGCTGCGGGCGCAACCATCGTCCTGGCAGATACCGGAGCGACGTTATACCCCTCCCCTACTATTATTACCGCCGGAGTGATGAGTTTTAACGGTAATGATGCCATTGGACTCTTCCGCAACGGTTTGCTGGTAGATGTCGTTGGTAATCCCAGCAGCGCCGTAGACCTTGTCAAAGATATGGACCTTCGACGCAAGAGCACTTTCTTGTCTGGTAATTCTACTTATGATTCCGATGAATGGGACAGCTACGATGCGACGAATGTCAGCAATCTTGGTTTCCACAATATCAATCCCAACGTACCGGTTATCAGTGCCATAACCGTTACACCCGAATTTATTACCTCTGCCGATGAAATTTCAGTCAGTGCGACATTGACGGCAGTCGTCGGTTCGATCGCTTCGGCGAAGATTCACTATGGTGCAGCGGGCAGTTTGGTTAACGAAACCGCGATGTGGCAGGAAAGCGGTAATCTCTGGATGGGTGCCATTCCGGCTCAGACCGGCAACAGTACCCTCGAATTTTACATATCTTGCAGCGATAATGCCACTCCCGCCAATACAGGTCAGTCAGCCAACCAGTCGCTGATAATTGCCAATAGTACTCCGCTGCCGATTTCCGATATTCATACTAATATCACGACTTTGGACGGACAGATGGTCACGATCCAGGGCGTTGTGACGGTCGGCGCCAATTTGCTGCGGAATGACCGCACCTCAGCCTATATTCAGGACATTACTCAACGTGGCTTGAATTTATATGACGAGACCATGTATGCGGATATTACCCGCGGTGATGAGTTGATGGTCGTGGGTTATGTCGAATTATATGGCTCAACCGTCGAGATCACCAACTTTAAATACAAGAAAATAAATACCGGTTTAGAATTACCCGAACCAGCGGAAGTGACCGTCGCCCAGGCTAACAGCAGCGATTGGGAAGGCACCCTGATTTCAATGATCGGGACAATTGCAGATTTCTGGATTTCCGGCGGTGGACAGAGTGTCAAGGTCAAATCCGAAGCCGACTCTATTATCGTCAGAATCTGGAATACGACGGGCATTGACACGACGGCTTATCTGCGCGATCAGACCTACCGTTTTATAGGTATTGGCAGTAAATACACGCCAACCAGCGGTACGCCATATTATCAGGTTCTGGTCGCCTACCTGGAAGACATTATCCCTTACGAAAACCAGGTACAGCCGGAGATTACCCGACCGTTGCAATTTGCCTTGAACCCGGTCTATCCGAATCCATTCAATCCATCTACTAAAATCAGCTGGCAATTGGATCAGAATGGTAATTACGAGCTGACGATCTTCAATATTTTAGGTCAGAAAATTGAGGTAATCCGGAGCGGTTATGCCTATGCCGGAAGTTATTCGATGACCTGGAATGCCAGTAAATTTCCATCCGGCATCTATTTTCTGCAACTGCAAGCCGACAACCGAGTAAAAACCCAAAAAATGCTGTATTTGAAGTGATCTATGAGAAGAAGAATTTTTCTGTTATGGTTCGTTTTTTTGCCAATCCTGTTTTTAATGGCGCAGGACCATGTCGTCATCTCCGAGATCGTACTCCAACCGGGTAACGCCGAATATATTAAAATCTCCAATCCGACCGACTATCCAATTGACCTGAGCAATTATTATCTGACAGACGCCACAGATACGGCAAATCAGAAATATTATTATAATTTGCCCAACGTAACGAATTCTTGGAGCGGAACCGGCTCGGATTTCATTGCCCGCTTTCCGCAAGGTTTTATCATCGCTGCCAAATCGGAGATAATCATCGGCGCTACTACAACTGCAGCTTATCAGGCATATTATGGGACTGCGCCCGATTTAGCGGTCAAAGACGACCTGGACGATGCACTCGTCGGGCAAAATACCAAAGGCAGCGCTCCGGCATATTTAGACAAT
>CAZAKO010000205.1:0-3009 GCA_964485745.1 uncultured bacterium | reverse complement strand
ATTCCGGTCTTCGGCACAAAAATTCAGAGGCTGACCTTATATTTATGGTCAGCCTCTTTGATTAGTGAAAATTATCTCAGCCAGATCGCTCAAATATTCAACATATGACTGACTTTAATCATAAACACATTGTCGCCATCGGTATTGAAGAGCGCGCGGACATCATCATTCAGCTGGAATGGACGGAATTCCTCGTAATTGGTAAAGCCTTGGGACCAGACCAGAAAGAGGGTTGAGCCAATTTGATATTCCCAGCGCAAAACTAAATTCGACCGGAATTGTTTGTAGTTAAAATCCACATTCCCGCCAAAGGAGTATTCAGCGGTTCCGTCTAAGTCTTGATCAACGATATATTCACCTGCATCATTGTCATAACGAATCTTGTCACCGAACTTTTCGAAACGTTTATTATAATCTAAAGCCAGGGGATCGTTGACTCGCATCAGATCGAAATAATTGCCGGCGGTGAAAAATGGCTGAGCATAATATTGAATTGACAAGGTAGGCGTAATCGTCAAATCGGTTCTTAAGGTGAAATTAATTGTACTTTGATTCAGACAAGCCCAGATGTATTGTTTAGTGCCGTTTTCATCCTCGGCTTTCCCAATCCACGCCCAGGTGTCATTAAACCTGCCATAATCAATGTAACCGGTGAACTGGATATTTTGGCGTGGGCGCCAGGTAAATTCGGGAGTAATTCCCCGAGATACTACATTGTCACTACTTTCAAAGTAATAGCTGCTTAATCCCACTGAAAATTTTTTCCGTCCATCGGAATAAAAATATCCCCAGACATTCCAGTTATTGGGGGTTCGCATCATCGGACCACCCCGATTATATGCGGGATCGAGACCGCTGAGGTTACGGTTAATGCCAAAGCCATTACTCCAATTATTGTTGTAAGTGAAATGCATATTAATATTACCACCAAAACTCCTGCGGTCGCCGTAAAAGGTCCATGAAGCCCATTGATTGAAATTTAGCCACATGGAACGAAAATGTTTCATCCCTTCCCATTCCTGGTACTGAATCCAGAAAAATTGGGTAATTTGATCAACCTGAGTCAGGTAGCCTAAATCGTTGATTTCGAATCCCGGATTGAAAGCCCAGCCCCCGGTCGCGGCGCGAATGTGCCCGGTGTTTTTAGTGACCACTGCCTTAACGGCATAACCGGATAATGAGGTTCGCTGTGGATCGTAATCCATGCCGTCATATCCTTTGCGCCCCACCCGATTAAAGTAGCGTGCCGAGCTGGTTTGAGTATTCTGTAAGGCAGTCGTATCTCCGCGAACATTACTGAAAGCGAAGGCACCCTGAAATCCGTATTTGCGGTTAAAAAACTCATGGTCAATATCTACTCCGCCGGTGTAAGCGTCGCGATGGAGATAATCAATCCCGGTTCCGTCTAATTTGCGGTTGACCGCGGTTAGGATTCCGCCAATACTGGTTTGCCCGTCGTTAAAATCTTGTTGAACGCGCGAAAGCCAATAATTTGTCAGCGGTTCAATCACTGCCTTATCTTTGGTTTTATCTTCATAAAAGACGATGCCGGTCTCTTCGCTCGTCACAGCTTCCATCATTCCGATGGATAATCCCTTTTTGGTTTTACCGGTCAATTTGGCAGCACCGAGGATATTCGTCCGCTCCGGATAATTGTAGGTTAATACCTCTTTATTGTCATTTTCCGCAACCCAACCCTGGGGACTCCGACCGATTCGCCGGGAATAGAATAGACTATTATTTTGGGCGTCACCATCGCCAAATCCTAAATGGAAGCGCAGGATATTGCCACCTTCCATGAAAAAGGGGCGATTCTCATTGAAGTAGGTTTCAAATTCAGTCAGGTTAAAATCAGCCGGGTCGGCTTCCACCTGCCCAAAATCGGGATTAATCGTGGCATTAAGGGTCAAGCCTCTTGGACTGCTATAGCGAATATCAGTGCCCATAACACCCAGGAAATCGTAACTATTTTTATGTACCGGATTAACTAAATTATCAGATACATTTGCTTGACTGGCGGCATAGGGCATCAGATATATGGGTTTTTTGACAACGATGTTTTTTAAACCGTTGAGCGTACCATAGTGTGATACAAATCCCTCTTCTCCTTTAGCCCAATATGACCAGACGGAGAGTTCGTTGTTTTTACGCGGTAATTCCCGATAGATCTGAAAACCCCACAGCATGTCGTCGCTACTTGTAAAACGTAATTCCCGAAAAGGGATCCGCCATTCGGCAGTCCAACCTTGCTCATTGATGTGTGAATTACCATCCCAGGTCGCATCCCATTCCCAGTCGGCGTTGGTGTCGTCGAAGCGCCTGATATCGTGTTTTACCCCGGCGGCATTGATGCCGAATTCAAAGGCTGTCCGATTATCGTTGTAACTGTCAATCGAGATATACATCCAATCGGACTCGGTGTAGTTATCCCGACGAGTTAAGATGGCAATAATTTTATCCGGCTCGGGATCGTAGGCTTTAGCACCAACATATAAATTCTCATCATCGTAGAATACGCAAAACTCAGTTTTGAAAGTCTCCGGCGAACCATCATTCGGATCCCGCTGGATGAAATTCCCCTGCCAGTTGCCCAATTGCCAGATCGGTTCATCAAGGATTCCGTCAACCTCAACTCTGTTTTGGTGCAAAGCGACGGCAGTCACTTGCCGATTGCGAAAGATATCCAGTTCTTCGGTTGTTAATTTTGCCGATATGGACGTGAACAGAAGAAAAATTAAGCTGGTTAAAAATATTTTCTTCATTTCTCGCTACCCTCTTTGATTCAATTTCAATATGTGTAATTGACGATTTGATTGATTAAAAAGTTGTCTTTGATATTAAAAAAAATCATACTTGATAATTGGGCTAATTGAAAATTAATACTGCTATCTTTGGGAAAAAGTGCTAAAATATCGAGAGTAAAGTTGAAATGATAATCAGGAATGTCAAATGAAGGTGAATGAGGTCGCAGTTGGTATTGATATTGGCGGGACTTTTACCAAATTTGGA
>CAZAKO010000204.1:0-3112 GCA_964485745.1 uncultured bacterium | reverse complement strand
GCAGATGACAGATAAAGAAAAAACCGGCGATGTTGCTTTAGTCGAAGACTTATTCAAAATTCATGAGAAACTGAACCATGAGCTGGGCAAAGTTATTATCGGACAGAAAGAAATAATTAATCAGCTGCTGATCGCTTTACTGTGTCAGGGACATTGCCTGTTGATCGGTGTGCCCGGTTTAGCGAAGACGCTAATGATCAAGACATTGGCGCAAATTCTGGACCTGAATTTCCGGCGGATTCAGTTCACCCCGGATTTGATGCCTTCGGATATTACCGGAACCGAGGTGATTGAGGAAGATAAGCGCAGCGGCAAGCGGGAATTTCGCTTTTTCGAGGGACCGATTTTCGGCAATATTATCCTGGCTGATGAAATTAATCGGACGCCGCCGAAGACGCAGGCGGCGCTCTTAGAAGCGATGCAGGAACACCGGGTGACCACGGCGGGCAAGAGCCGGGTGTTAGAGGAACCGTTTTTCGTGTTGGCGACCCAGAATCCAATCGAGCAGGAGGGCACCTATCCACTGCCCGAGGCGCAGCTCGACCGGTTTATGTTCAGCTTGCGGGTGGAATATCCCTCATTTGCGGAGGAGATGGACATTGTCAAATCCACGACTTATGATGTCAGTCCCAATCCGCAGATGGTGATCCGGCGGGATGATATCTTGCGGTTCCAGCATCTGGTAAAACGGGTGCCGGTAGCCGACAATGTCATCGAGTTCGCCGTGAAGTTAGTGACTTCAACCCGTCCCAAGCAGCCTGCTTCGCCCGAATTCATCAACAATTGGGTGGAATGGGGTGCCGGACCACGTGCCTCGCAGTATTTGATTTTAGGCGCCAAAACCGCGGCTATTCTGGATGGGCGTCCGACTCCCGAAATTAGCGATATTATCCGAATTGCCAAGCCGGTGCTGCGCCATCGGATTATCCCGAATTTTAATGCCGAATCCGAGGGCATAGACTCGGATGCAATCACCGCTAAATTGATCGAAAGCCCGAAGTAAGCCGATGATTTCGGTTGATGTAGATAAGCGTAAGTATCTCGATCCGCAAACCATTGCCCGGTTAGATAATATGGCGCTGCGGGCGCGACTGGTCGTCGAAGGTTTTATTTTAGGTCTGCATAAAAGTCCCTACCACGGTTTTTCGGTCGAATTTGCCGAGCATCGCCCTTATATTCCCGGTGACGAGATTAAACACGTTGACTGGAAGCTGTACGGCAAGACCGACCGGTTTTATATCAAACAGTTTGAAGAAGAGACCAATCTTAAATCTTATCTGCTGTTAGATAAAAGTGGTTCGATGAAGTATGCTTCAGCCGGAATCACAAAATTGACTTACGGTTCCTATTTAGCAGCGGCATTAGCGTATTTGATGTTGAAACAGCAGGATGCCGTCAGCCTGACCCTATTCGATAATCAGGTCAGGACCTATTTGCCGCCGATTGCCAAGCGCAGTCATCTGAACCTGATTTTAGGAGCTTTGGAACAAATTGATGCCGGTGAAGAAACTAAGATCGCTCCGATTCTGCATGAGCTGGCGGAAAAATTGAAGAAGCGCGGATTGATTATTCTGATTTCCGATTTGTTAGATGAACCGGATGAGGTAATCAGTGCCCTGCGGCATTTTCGGCATAAACGCCATGAGGTGCTATTGTTTCATATTCTCGATCCGCAGGAGTTGCGTTTCGCTTTTGACCGGCAGACCCAATTCGTTGATCTGGAAACCAGTCAGCACCTCAACACCGAGCCGTGGCATATTCAGGAGGCTTATCAGGCGTTAGTGCAAAAATTTATCAACCATTATAAAGTTCAGTGTCGGGCAAACCGGATTGATTATGTTTTTTTAGATACCGGGCTCAGCCTGGATCGGGCATTGACCGAATATTTGAATCGCCGGGCACGCATCGGATGATTCCTTCATCAATGAAAAAGCCGACCATTGCGATCGGCTTTTTTTTGAAGGAGGGAAATTAAATCGGTTTACTGCAAACTTTTCTCAATGGCGCGATATTTCTCGGCCTCATCCTTTTTACCCTGATTGTAGAGTGACTTCCAGAGCAGAGTATAACCATAGGCATATTCAGGATCCAGTTCAATTATCTTACGTGAATAGTCTTCAGTCGAGATCCAATCCTGAGCCCGGAAGGCGGTTTCGGCGACGCGTGTCAGAACCTCAATATCATTGGGATTTTCGATCAGGACCTGATTGAAATAAAGTTGAGCGGTTTCATAGTCCTTCATTAATGCAAAGATTTGAGCCATCAGATATTTGATCTCAACATTATCGGGATTATCTACAATCAATTTATTACCAACCTCTTTGGCTTCCTCAATGCGATCGGATTGGGCGAGAAACTGCAGTCGCAGTTCTTGCAATTTTAGGGATTTCGGATTCTTTGCCAGAATGTTTTGCAGCTCGTCAATGGCTTTCTCTTTTTCACCCCGCCCCCAGAGCATCTGGGCATAGAAAACAAAAACCTCATCATCGAATAAGCCACGCTCTTTGCATTTTTCAGCCCATTCAATTACGCTAACAGTATCTTCCATAAGGATGTAGCATTTGATTAGTCCATTGTAGGTCTGGACTTCATCGTCTTTAATTTCAATTGCCAGTTGAAATTTTCGCGCCGCGTCTTTCAACAGCGAATCTTTTTCGATGGGTAAGATGGCTTTGATTGCCGCATTAAATTTATTGGCACCTTCGGTATGGATCTCACCCCAAACCTGCTTGAGTTGCTCCATTGCGGTGGTTTTTGTGCCGGGATTGACATAAGCTGGATTAATTTCGTTGGCTTTGAGCAGATATTTTTTGGTGCTGATCCAATCTTTGCGCGGGATGTAAACTCCCACAGCCAGCAGAAACGGTACCTCCGGATTCGATGGTTCGTTTTGGAATGCTTTCAGTAATTGTTCTTCAGCCGCATCAATGTTGTTTTGCTGAAAGTACACTTTGGCGGAGGTCACTTCAGGACTTTGACAGGAGCCTAAATATAGTAATGAAATAGCCACCACCAAGATACTCAAAACGATGAGTTTAAACTTCATCTAACTACTCCTTTAGACTTATTAATTAACGATTGGAATTTATTATAGAAATTAGCATATATCAAG
>CAZAKO010000203.1:0-3121 GCA_964485745.1 uncultured bacterium | reverse complement strand
ATCATTGCGGAATATTATACCATGAAAAAAGCCGAGGAGGAATTAAAGAGCGTCCTCAATGAGGAATATTATCTAATTATTGACCAGCTGCGGCGCACGATTGATGAAGTATTCATCAGCAACTGGGTGACTAACATTATGACCCTAAGCAATTATCTTGGCAAGGATGCTTGGATGACTGATGAAGTTCGGAATGCACTGATAGATGCAAAACTGCACCAGATGAATGAGAGCATTTTGCTTGCACTAAAAATGACCGATATGGATCAGCCTTTCTTCTTTATGAAAAATGAGGTTATAACCAATTTATATGGCAAAGATCCTGAGAATATTACCGAATTGTTTCAATTTTCAGGGACGGAATCTACCAGTGATTTAACCAGTTGCGTGAAGGCGCCGATATTTTTACCTAACAGTCAGAAATTGTTTCTCCCCATCGAATTTCCGGTTAACTGGGATGATGGTCGGTCGGCAGTTCTCCGGGGCATATTCGATTTAAACTCCATTTTGGAATTTATTTCCACTGAGATCAGCATTGGAGTGCGCGAATTATATATTGTCAATAAAGATGGCACCGTGATTTTCAGCAATAAAAATGCAAAATTTGCCTCCGGTGATAGTTTGCCTTATCCCATAATGGAAAAAGTTAGGGGTGGATTAGGCGGAGAGGCACGCATTTTCCAGATTGAACAATTCAATTATCAGGGGGAACGCTATTTAGGCAATTTTGCCTTATCACAATATCTTTCCTGGGGTATGGTTGTGGTTGATAAATATAGCCAGGCTTATGCCATGGTTAATCAAGCCAAACGGGATATTATCAAATGGATCGGGATTGCCATTCTCCTGTGTGTTGCATTTTCAATATTCTTTGCCCGGTCGTTTTCAAGCGCAATTCGCTATATGACGAATATCGCTAAAAAAATCGGTGGTGGAGAATTTGAGATTACTGTCAAAACTAAAACCCGGGATGAACTTGGTCAGTTAGGTAGCTCGTTGCAAGAAATGGCAACTAGTCTGAAAGAGGCGGTTCGGGTGCGCGAGAAGTTGTCTGCAATTCAGGCTGAAGTAAAAATTGCCAGTCGCATTCAGCAGTCGATTTTACCGGTTGGTTCACCCAATTTAAAAGATTTAGGCTTTGGCGCCCGGTATATTCCAATGGAGGGAGTTGCGGGTGATTTCTACGATTTTCATGCTATTGACGACCAATCAGTCGGGGTCCTGGTAGCGGATGTTTCTGGTCATGGGATTCCGGCAGCGATGATCAGCACAATGGTCAAGGTCGCCTTTTCACAACAGAGTCTTCACGGCAACGATGCTGCAAGAGTCCTGAATGAAATGAATTCATTACTTTCGGGTAAGATGGAAGATCAATTTCTGACTGCCAGTTATGTTTATCTCAACCTGAATCAACATAAGTTAGTAGTTGCCGATGCCGGTCATTGTCCATTACTCATCTGGCGTCGGAAAGAACAGCATATGATTAAACTCAAACCGAAGGGGATGATTATCGGTTTCATGCCGGAGATTGAATGTCCGATAGAGGAAATCAAGCTCATAGAGGGCGACCGGATAGTGATGTACACGGATGGGATTGTTGAAGCGGCTAATCCTAAGGGTGAACTTTTTAATGAAGAAAATCTGATTAACCTGATCAGTAAGTATGAAAAACAGGAACCGGAAGCTTTTATTGATACGGTCGTAAATCAATTACGTGAATGGATTGGCGGCGATAAAAAAACCTTTGAGGATGATTTAACCATGGTCGTAATGGATATCGGAAAATCCAAGAACTGCGAATGAGCAAAAGTATCAGATAAGGATTCAAATATGAAAATTTTAAGATTATTGCTGATATATCTAATCCCGGTTGTAATCACGGCTCAAATGCTGGATCAAAATTTCGTTGTAACCTCTGGAATTCAAGCCGGAATTGATAAAGGTGACAGTCTTAATCGGGCTAGCTTTTTAATTGCTGTTCCGGCCGATTACCCGGGTAAAATTCACTTCCGGATTTTTGATGCCGATTTGGGTGATACTTATGACAAACCGGTCGGAACGTCTGAGACCCGTTATTTAATTTTTGGGCAGTCAGGTTACTACCCTGAACTTTTTAGTTTACAGGATACAATCGAGGTTGATAAAGCCCTGGTTAGTTTAATCCTGGGAACGGATAAATATTATGATAATCGCTGGCGCACAATTGGGACTTTGACTACTCAGCAAGGTTATAAACAAGCCGACAAAATGATTTTTCAGGTCGTGATAGATGGGATTAAGGGTAAAGGACGGAATTTATATCAATTGGCAATCTCAACTGATGAGAAACGCAATGAACCGATTGCCGGCATGAAAGTCAGTTCACCTTCGATGTCAACCCGTCTGGCAAGTAATCCCAAATTAGCGACGCAAGTGACTTTTTTCATTCCGGACCAATGTGATACAATCATAATTAATAATTTTGATGCGGATATAGATTTAAGTCCAAATCTCATCAAATTCGAGACTAATTTCAGGAACAATATTCTCATTCCACCCTCAAAGGATGGGCAAATTCAGACTATGAAGATCGCAATTCAAAAGGAGGAGCAGGGACAATTAGGAGCTCTGATCATCGAAGGTAATTCGGTAACCAATAATATTCAGTTTTGGGTTACTGATAAAAACGGTAAAATCCTGTTCCTGGATTATCCGCCGCTATTGGCTCCGATAAATCATCTGCCGGATGCTAAGTTTAAAGTAATTCCATTGGCAGAGTGCAATACCATGATCCTGGATGCAACCGAATCAGCCGATACGGATGGGGATGAACTACGGTTTAAATGGTTTTTTGAAGATAATACGAGCGAGGAAGGAATTCGGATTGCGCACGATTTTAAAAAACCCGGGAAATACTCAGTAAAATTGTCAGTTATAGATAATTCGATTTTTATTGCCAATACTACCCGCTTAACCCAAACCATCGTAATCAACGATCCACCGACAGCCGTAATTGAGAATCCCCCAAAAGCGGCTCCGTATCAGACTGTCAATTTTAGCGGCAGCAAATCAATTGATAATGATGGAAAAATCCTGAGTTATCGTTGGAATATGGGTGATGGCAACCAGAAAGAGGGGCAGA
>CAZAKO010000202.1:0-3130 GCA_964485745.1 uncultured bacterium | reverse complement strand
GCAATATTCAATACAATCCGATTTGCCACAGTCTGGACCAGTTGAGTAAGAAACGAGGGATTCTGATCATTTTTCGGAACGACAAACCGCAGCCCCAGTGATTCATAATCATGTCCGGTAAAAAAAGATTCCAGACGTTCCGTCAATCGTTTAATATCGGGATTTTGGGCATACATCGCCCCAATGATTGCACCCATCGAAGTACCGACAATCAGGTCAATGGGAATTTGCTCGTCTTCCAATACTTTCAATACCCCGATATGGGCTAACCCCCGAGCTCCGCCACCACCTAAAGCCAGACCGATTTTCTTTTTCATTATCACTTCAGATTTAATTTATTGCGATCGGTTACATAGACTCGCAAAATAACTACATCTTTCAGTGGGCGATCTCGGTTGTCACGGGCAACGTGGGCGATTTTATCCGCCACATCCATGCCCTTGATCACCTGCCCAAATACGGTATAACCGGCTTTATCTAAAAAGGCGTGATCCGCCAAGCAGATATAAAATTGACACCCGCTGGATTCCTTGCGCGGATTGACCTGGTCTGCCATTCTTGCTGCCGCTACCGCGCCGCGCAGATGTTTTTTCCCAAATTCAGCCGGCAGGGTATAGCCTGTGCCTCCGGTACCATCATTCGCCGGATTATTATCCCGGCTCAGGAGATCGCCACCCTGAATCACAAAACCCGGGATGACGCGATGAAAGGTTGTGCTGTCGTAAAAGCCAACTGATGCCAGCTTCTTGAAATTCATCGCATGAATTGGGGCAACCAGTGGGAAAAATTCGAAAATAATAGTACCGTAATTGGTCTCGATAACCGCAACTTCGTTTTGATTAACTACCTGATCGGGTAATGATCGAACTTTTTGCTGGAGCTGTTCAATCTGTTTACTGGATATTGTGCCAGCCGAGCCACTCAGCCAGCTGCAAATAATCAACAAAAAAATCAAACCGCGCATATTTCTCCTACAATTCAATTAATGGTCCCGGCACGTGCTGGTTGGCAATACTCAACTGAATTGCCGGTGTAATTTTTCGGACTGCTTCCTGGAACAATCGCCCGACAATCTCCGGGGTATTATTCTGCTCACTTAAATGTCCTAAAATCAAATGCCGGAGTCTGCCATCCAGCGCCAGCTCGCGAAAGAGAGTAAGCGCCTGCTCATTCGAGAGATGCCCAACCCGGCTCTTGATCCGCTTAATCAGCCATAACGGATAAGGACCGTTATCCAACATCGTAATATCGTGGTTAGATTCCAGAAAGAGCAAATCTAAATTGGTCAGGTATTCCCGCAGATATTGAGCAACACTGCCAATATCCGTAATTATTCCGATCCGGTGCCTGTTTCCCGTAATCACCACGGCTATCGGATCGGCAGCATCGTGCGGAATATGAAAAGTTTTAACTTTAAAATCGTGAATCTGCAGTTCGTCTCCAACGGTATACAAACGAATTTCGGCGCGACGCAGAAAATCCGCCGGAATCGAACGATAAGTCAAATCAGTCAGATAAACCGGCACCCGGAAACGCCGGGCAAAGGAGCCGATTCCGCGCAGATGATCTTCATGTTCATGAGTCAGGATGATGGCGCCGACCTGGCGTGGGTTTAGACCGACTAAAGCCATACGCTGACTGAGACTCTTCAAACTGAATCCCTGGTCAATCAGGAGTGCCGGTCCGCTATCTTTCACAAAAGTACAATTGCCCTTACTGCCGCTGCCCAAATTGCAGAAGATCATGATTTACCGGTTCTCCCCCGGGCGGTAAGTGGAATATTGGCCGCACACTGGGGACATTTATCTGGTTCGTAAGAGGGAATCTCTAAACTCACCAAGCTGAAAAAAGGCAATCCAAAATCAATCTTGCCGCCACTGCGGTCGATCAGCGCTCCAATCCCCATAATTACGCCTTCACTCTTGACGACCAGATCAATCAATTCAAAAAGCGAACCGCCGGTCGTAATTACATCATCAACGATAAGTACTCGCTCACCCTTCTCAATATTAAATCCCCGTCGGAACGTCAGGGTGCTTTCGACCCGTTCGGCAAAAATACTGCGCGCCGCCAAGAATCTTGCTACACCATAACTGAGAATAATTCCACCGGTAGCGGCACCAACCACCACATGTGGCTTGCTGCTTTCAAAATGCTCGGCGATTTCTTTGCAGAGTTTATCAGTCAGCAGCGGAAATTGCAGCACTCGGAATTTTTCCACATAAATATCGCTGTGCCGACCAGAAGTTAATAAAAAATGACCCTTCAAAACCGCACCACAGTCACTTAGAATTTCGAGATTGGTTTGCTGCTTCATCTTAAATCCTCAACGCTTAAATAAGTCATGATAAGATTGAGCCGCTGCACGAACATTATCAGGAAATTTACCTTCATCGGGATACAGAATTCCGCGCGACAGGTTAATCAAGCCCAGACCGTTCTGGCGACAGACCCTCACGGCTTGCTCCACTTCCCCACCCTGATGTCCAACTCCGGGAATCAGAAAAGGCAATTCCGGAAATTGCTGCCGCAGACTGATCAGTTGTTCCGGTTTGGTAGCACCGATCACTAACCCGAGATTTTGGTTAACGTTCAGCTCCTGGACGATTTCGGCAGTATGCAAATACAGTGGTTTTTCCCCGCCATGATCCTGGATTTGTCCGGCAGAAGGATTGGAAGTGAGGCACAGGACAAAAGCGCCTTTTGCTTCACTCTCAATAAATGGCTTGAGGCTGTCGCTGCCCAAATAAGGACTAATTGTGACTGCCCGGAAGTTCAAAGTATCCAGAATTGCCCGGGCATAAAATTTAGCGCTGTTGCCAATATCACCCCGTTTGGCATCGGCAATCAGCAGAATATCCTCCGGCACCTCGGCAACTAAGCGCTCCAGGATTCGCATTCCCCGCCAGCCCCATAATTCGAAAAAGGCAAAATTAAATTTATATGCCGCAGTTAAATCGGCAGTCACGCGAATCACTTCCCGGCAAAAGTTAAAAATTCCTTGCGGAGTATGGGCAAAACCGGTGGGTAATTTTTCTGGATCCGGATCAATCCCGACCGTCAGAAACGTAGCTTTTTGCTGCAGACATTTTTGAAAAAATTGATTGAATTTCATTGCGCCGGAAAGTAC
>CAZAKO010000201.1:0-3134 GCA_964485745.1 uncultured bacterium | reverse complement strand
CCGGCTTTGGCAGTGACAAAACTATTTGGGGCGGCGAACTTTTATTAGCCGAAATTAAGCAATTCAAACGTCTTGGATATTTTAAAACAACCCGTATACCGGGCGGAACAGCGGCAATTAAAAATCCCTGGCAAATGGGAATCAGTTATCTACACGCTGTCTTTGGCAATCAATTGCCTGACATTCCGTTTGTAAATGCGTTAAGTCACGGACAAGTAAGTACAATATTAAAATTACTGGATAGTGGTATTAATTCACCGCTAACCAGCAGTTGTGGACGGCTGTTTGATGGAGTGGCGGCGATTGCCGGTCTGCGAAATCGGGTAAATTACGAAGGTCAGGCGGCGATTGAATTTGAGCAAATAATAGCAGATTCTATTAATAATGCTTACAAGTTTAATATTGCAGAAAGTGATGGGAGTTATATTCTAAATTGGGAGGTGATGATTCGACAGCTGGTTGATGATTTAAAAAATGAAATATCTATCTCTGTAATCGCTGCAGAATTTCATAACGGATTAGCCCGGGGACTTGCAGATTGGGTAGAAATTGCACGGAAGAAAACCGGAATCAAGGAGGTTGTTCTTAGTGGTGGAGTTTTCATGAATGTTTATCTCCTGACCCGGTTAAAGATGATGCTTGAGAAAAAGGATTTTATTGTTTATACTCATCATAACGTTCCTTGTAATGATGGTGGTATTGCTCTGGGACAGGCAATAATTGCCAGTGCGCAGTCAGCAGAAGGAAAATAATCTGGATTTATTTTTATGTGTTTAGCAATCCCAATGAAGGTCATAAGAATTAATGGTAGCGAGGCGATTGCCGAAGTCGGGGGCGTGCAGTATCATGCAAATCTGACGCTGCTGCCTAAAATAAAAGTTGGTGAATATATTATCGTGCATGCCGGTTTTGCGATTGAGCGTCTGGATGAGGCAGCCGCTTTGGAAACGCTGCAAATCTGGCAGGAAGTAGCTGAATTCAGTGAACGAAAAAGTAGGTTGAGATAGAAGAATCATGTTGCAATATATTGATCAATTTCGTAATCCGGAATTAGTCGAATTGATCGTTAATAAAATTCATCAGGAATGTCCCCGACAAAACCTAAAATTCATGGAGGTCTGCGGCGGTCATACCATTGCAATTTTCAAATACGGGATTCAGAAACTGATTCCCAATTCGATTCAATTAATCAGTGGACCTGGTTGTCCGGTGTGCGTGACCGAGATCGAATTTATTGACCAGGCTCTTACTCTTGCCCATTTGCCGGATGTCATTATTACAACTTTTGGCGATATGGTTCGGGTACCGGGCAGTAAAACCAGTCTTCAGCAGGAGAGAAGTTCAGGAATTGATGTCAGGATTTGTTATTCGGTAATGGATGCTCTCAAAATTGCGCAAGAGAATCCTCAAAAGGAAGTTGTATTTCTCGGAATCGGATTTGAGACCACCGCACCAACTGTGGCAGCTGCGATCAAGACTGCAAGTGATCAGAGAATAAGGAATTTTTCGATCCTATCGGCTCACAAAACAATGCCTAATGCCATGCGGGCATTATTGGACTCTGGCGAGGTCGGACTGAATGGCTTTATCTGTCCGGGGCATGTTTCGGCAATAACCGGTATTCACATTTACGATTTTATTGCCGAGAAGTATCGGATTCCCTGTGTTGTATCCGGTTTTGAACCGCTGGATATTCTGGAAACGATCCTGATGTTAATTCGATTGGTGAACAAAAAGCAAGGTGAGGTCGCAAATCAATACACTCGCAGTGTTAGGGAAAATGGCAATCCTAAGGCACGGGAAATAATGTTGGAAGTTTTCGAAGAATCGGATAGCAATTGGCGTGGACTTGGGATAATTCCCGGTAGCGGTTTACGGATTAGGAGTAAATATCGTGATTTTGATGCTCGCAATAGATTTAAGATCACTCCCAAACCGGCAACTGAATATCCAGGCTGCATCTGTGGTGATATTTTAAGAGGCGTTAAAAATCCGGTTGATTGTGCCTTGTTCGGCAAGGTCTGCCATCCTGAGGATCCCAAAGGTGCATGTATGGTAAGTAGTGAAGGTACCTGTGCGACCTGGCTTAAATATCGGAAGTGAGTTTCACGACATGAATCAAAAAGATCATATAACACTGCTACATGGCAATGGCGGCATACAATCTCATCGCCTGATCCGGGAATTGTTTCTGAAGTATTTTGGTAATCCGCAATTAAATCGGTTAGAAGACAGTGCCTTGTTAACTGCTGATTCTGATCGAATTGTTTTTACCACCGATTCCTATGTCATTAAACCTTTATTTTTCCCGGGAGGTGATATCGGCAAGTTAGCGGTTTCTGGTACGGTCAACGATCTGGCGGTTTGTGGCGCAATTCCACGCTGGCTATCCTGCAGTTTGATTATTGAAGAAGGTTTTGAAATAGCTGCCTTAAAAAAGATATTAGCTTCGATGAAAGAGACGGCAGATTTGGTTAATGTTAAAATAGTAACCGGTGATACGAAAGTTGTGGAAAAGGGAAATGCCGATGGCATTTATATTAATACCAGCGGAATTGGAACATTGATCGAAGGTGTGGAGCTGGGACAGCATCGCATTCAAATTGGGGATAAAATAATTATCAACGGCTATATCGGAGATCACGGCGCTGCGATTATCCAGGCTCGTGAAGATTTTCCAATCGAAATGAATTTGTTGAGTGATTGCTCCCCATTAAACAATATAATCAGAAAACTATTATCAGAATTAGATGGAATTAAATTGATGCGTGATCCAACCCGCGGTGGAGTTGCGACTGTCTTAAATGAATTTGTTGAGAACCAGGCTTTTGGAATTCAAATCGAAGAGACTGCCCTGCCGATTAGAGAATGCGTACAAGGATTCTGTGAGCCTTTAGGATTCGATCCGTTATTTTTAGCCAACGAGGGAAAATTCTTAATGGTGATTAGTGAAGATAAAGCTATTAAGGCGTTGGAAATCATTCACTCTTTTCCCGGCAGTGAAAGCGCAGAAATTATCGGGGAGGTAATAGACGAACCCAGAGGCAAAGTAATCTTGAAGACCCAGATCGGAAGTCATCGGATTCTGGATATGTTGTCTGGTGAAATGTTAACCAGGATCTGCTAATGCAAGA
>CAZAKO010000200.1:0-3145 GCA_964485745.1 uncultured bacterium | reverse complement strand
CCGATTACCAGCAAATTTAGCCTCCAGAACAATTACCCGAATCCCTTCAACCAATCTACTGTGATTACCTATTCAATTCCGGTACAAACTGCGGTAAAACTCACAATCTATAATCTTCAGGGCAAACTGGTCACAACTCTGGTTGACAATTTTCAGGAAAGTGGAACTTATTCGGTACCTTTCAATGCCCGGACATTAAGCAGCGGCGTCTATCTGTACCGATTGGATTCGGGATCAGCGGTCATCACTAAAAAGATGATGTTTTTGAAATAAAATCCACATCTATTTTAAAAACTATTATTTACTGTGCTATCCCTTGCCTTTAATCAAACCCCAAAAAGGCAAGGGGTATCCCGTTTCTTTTTAGTATATTTTAACTGCTCTCTGAACACCTTTTCGCTAACCAATTTGGAGACCACCTGATGAGGAGAAGCGGATTCCTCTGTTTTACCATCGGAATTTTATTAATCAAAACCGGATTCTCACAACCATTGATTAATGAAATCATGTCGGCTAACATCTCGAGTATTCAGGACGAATATGATGCCGATCAATCCAATTGCCCGGTGGATAATTGCGACTGGTGGTATGAGCAGATGGGGCAATCCACCTGCGACGGTGACTATCCCGATTGGATTGAAATTTATAATCCAGGGACCGAATCAATTGACCTGACCGGTTATGGACTCTCCGATAATCCCACAAATCCCTACAAATGGACTTTCCCCAAGGTAACTCTCACCCCGCAGGCTTATCTGTTAGTATTTGCTTCCGGAAAAGATCGAAAGATTCCTCGGCAAGTTGGTGACTTCATGCACACCAACTTCAAAATTGAACAACTCGGCGAAACGCTAATTCTAACCGATGCCGCCGGCAATACCTGCGATTCAATCAATACCAGCGAGATTCCGATTGACTTCTCCTTAGGCAGATATCCTGACGGTGCTCAGAACTGGGTAATATTTAATCAACCAACTCCTACCCAAAGCAACGTAACGCCGCCATTCCCGGGCTTTACCGATGCGGTGCAGACATCCCACTCCGCAGGCTTTTACCCCGGTGTTATTTCACTGTCGCTCTCAGCCAGCTCGCCAACGGCTGAAATCCGCTATACTCTCAACGGCGACGAGCCGACAATGGAGGCAAATTTATATTCAAATCCCATTTCGATTGCCAATACTACCGTTGTCAAGGCAAGAACTTTCGAAAATGGTATTTTGTCCAGCAGATTGCTCATTCAGACTTATTTCATCAATGAAAATTGCAGTCTGCCGGTAATCTCACTGTCCACCCCGCCTGCCAACCTTTGGGATGATGCAATTGGGATCTACGTACCGGGAAACAATGCGGATGAAGGTTACCGTATAGCCAACTACTGGCAGGACTGGGAGAGACCAGTGCATGTCGAGTTGTTCGAACCAAATGGTTCCTTAGGATTCAGCATTGATGCCGGGATTAAAATTTTTGGCTGGGGAAGTCGCGGGAACGAACTAAAGTCTCTCTCAATCATGATTCGCGATAAATACGGCTTGGAGAAATTGCATTACCCACTGTTCCCCAATTTGCCGCTAACTGAGTTTAGTGCTTTTATTTTACGCACGGCGGGCAATGACTGGCAGGGAACCTATTTTCGCGACCCAATGTGTACCAGTTTAATTAAAATAAAAAACCTGGATACCCAGGCATTCCGACCGGCAATCGTCTTCATCAATGGGGAATATTGGGGAATTCATAACATTCAAGAAAAACTCAACGAAGATTATTTGGCGGACCATCATGGGGTTGACAAGGATAATTTGGATATCATCAGCCGCTACTGGCGCCGGGATTACCCGGTCATCATCGAGGGCGATGATCAGGCTTACTTGGAGCTGGAAGATTATTTAGAAAGTCACAGTTTGAGTAATCCCAAATATTACGAACATATCAAAACCAAAATCGATGTGGACAATTATTTGGACTACTTAGTCACCGAAATTTTTATCGCCAATTACGACTGGCCGGGTAACAACAATAAATGCTGGCGAACACGAACGCCCAACGGTAGATGGCGCTGGTTGACCTATGACCTCGATTGGACCTTCAATTCTCACGGTGACGATAGTTACGAGCATAATACCTTAGAGCATGCCACTAATCCATTTGGCTTTAGCTGGCCTAATCCGGCATTTACCACCTTTCTGAATCGCAAATTGTTTGAGAGTGAACAATTCAGGAATGATTTTATTAATCGCTCAGCCGATTGTATGAATACAATTTTTCTCCCGGATACAGTCCTTGCGAAAATCGAACAAATGAAGTGGTTATTCGAACCTGAAATGGAACGCCACATCGGCAAATGGGGCTCGTTTGTCATCGGAACCCTGACCTCAATGTCCGACTGGGAAAATAACATTGAAGTCTTGCGGGAATTTGCCCGAAAACGCGCACCCTACGTCCGTCAGCATATTCGGGATAAGTTCAATTTGAAGGGCTGGAAAGAGCTCCAACTGAATATTTCCAAAGACGATGCCGGGATAATCAAACTCAATTCCATTATCGTCAATCAATTTCCCTGGCATGGGGACTACTTTTTAGGAGTACCAATTACATTGACGGCTTTACCCAATGCCGGTTACCGGTTTAGTCATTGGACCGGAATATCGTCGGCAGACTCTTTATCCCGAACGATTACTATTATACTTACAGACGCCCTCTCCGTAACGGCGCATTTCGAAGAGGACGAACACTCATCAAATGAGATTGTGATCAACGAAATCAATTACAACTCGGCAGCGGATTTCAATCCCGAAGACTGGGTGGAATTATATAATCCCAAAGGCAATGCAATTGACATTTCCGGCTGGATTTTTAAGGACAATCATGACCTCCACGAATTTATTATCCCCGAAAATACAATTATTCCAGCTGACGGCTATCATATCCTCTGCCGCAATCAAGCTGCATTTCATCTAATATTTCCCAATGTGAAAAATTACTCGGGCGACTTTGATTTTGGGCTGGATAACAACGAGGAAACAATCCGGATTTTCGATATTCAGGGGATCCTACGTGATTCACTTTCCTATCGGAATGTCAGTCCCTGGCCCAAAGCACCCGATGGCTCCGGTGCCACCCTCGCTTTGCGTGCCCCAAATCTGGACAA
>CAZAKO010000199.1:0-3156 GCA_964485745.1 uncultured bacterium | reverse complement strand
AATTGTCTTTCGGCTTGATTGAAGTAGATGATTCCAATCAGAAAAACAATTATTAAGATACTAAATGATAACAAAAGAGCTAACCAGTCGAAAGGATGTCCTAAAATTGCTGAACGGAAACCGGTAATAATTCCCGACAACGGATTAAGGTTAATCAGCAATTCATAGCGGGAACTGATCATTGTTGGGGGGTAGATAACCGGCGTGATAAAGAATAGTAAGGTTACTAAGAATGGAATTATATGACGGAAGTCGCGATACATAGCGGCTAAGGCGGCGACGAAAATTCCAAAACCAATAGCCGCAAATACGGTCAATAAAATTAAGGGCAAAATCATCAGAAAAGTTGCTTGAATCGTGAAGTGATAATAAGCCATAATTCCAAAAAGTATCAGGAATGCTAATCCTAAGTCCAATAGCTGACTCCCGACGGCGCTTAAGGGGATCAGTAATCTTGGAAAATAAACTTTATTGATCAAAGCGGCATGATTAATGATTGAGTTATTACAGCTGATGATTGAGTTGGAGAAAAAGGTCCAGGGTAAAAGGGCGGAATAAACGAATATCGGATAGGGCACGTTATCAGAAGGAATCCGGGCAAATTTACCAAAAAGGATTGAAAAAATTACCATCTGGACGAGTGGCTGCAGGATTGCCCAGCTAACTCCGATCAGGGTCTGTTTGTATTTGACAATAAAGTTTTTCCAGGTTAAAAAATAGAGTAGATCCTGATAAAACAGAATCTCCTTGAATGAACTGTTAAAGTACCTGCCTTTAGGTTTTATGATAGTGATGTCCGGTGACGGTTTCATAAATTTTTAATTAATTAATTTCTACGGCTCCGCCTTTCTCAGTCACATTTTGAATTAATATTAATGCAACTGTATTCAGATAACACCGGGCAAAATATCCTTATCTTTTACCAGAAAAACAAAGATTCGCTAAATATAGTCTTTTAGAATTTTGCCGATTTTTAAAATTAATTGTTCTTTATTGGTCGAATATTCGGGATCATTTGCGCGGATTTTTGCAGCTATATCACCGATTGCGGATTTGCCATTTACCTGATTTAAGATTAACCGGGCAAAATTGCCATCCTGGTTCAGGGTCGGAACGTATCCGGGATTTGATTTATTGATAATCTCACGGTTAATAAGCTGACCCGCAAAGGTATTGTAGCTCTGACTGGTTTTGTTATCTGCTATGCTCCACTGGTAATTTATTTCACCTGAAAATTTTGATTGGAAACTGCCGAAATCAACTTGCAAAGAATCTCCAGCCGAGACTTCAAGCGGATAGCGGATTGGAAAGTACATCTGCCCCCAACTACTCTCTGGTTCGCGAGGTGTATTGGAAAAGAATTGTTGTGGGGTAAACCAGCAGTCCCACCAACCGATCAGACCGTGAATTATTCCCGAGGTTGAGCAGGTAATTTTAGCAGAATAGTTAAAGGTAATATCATTGACAGTGGTTAAATCAAATTCCGTCAACGTCACTTCGTCGGATAATAACTTGATACCGGAAGCAGTCGCCTGGTGCGGTTGATTGAAGATCAGTTCAATAATTGGTTCCCAGTTCAATTCATAGGCGAAATAGTCACTTTCTTGCCAGGTATTTAGAATATTGTAAAAATTGTGATATTCTGTTAGTGCGCATTTGAGACAGAAACGGTTCGGAATGAATTTCCCACTTTTATACAGAAAGCGTTTGCGGGCATCGGTGATTGTCTGAACAATATTTGCCGAGGCGAACATGGGATTATAATCTTCCAGAATGATATAATCCACCTTTTCGGGGAGTTGCACATTTTGTGAGAGATCGTGATAGAAAGTGATTTTTTTATCCCATTGGTTGCGCCGGGCGATTTCCTCTCCTAAATAGAAAACGTCATCCTTCTCAATTGCATAGACTTTCTTGGCATTCTGCATCGCGGCAAAGAAGGAGTAGGTGCCCAGTGCCGAACCGATTTCGGCAACCTTGATATTGCTGTTAACCAGTGTTTTTATTGCCTGCTTGAATGCTAAGATTCGATTTTTATCGGTTAATAGATTTTTATAGTACATCAGCATTTCGGGATTTCCTGCACAAGTTGGTTTGATAATTTTTTAAGTACCTTGGGCGGCAGATTAAAAGGATTTGGCAGAAATAATTCGTACACCTTAGCTCTCTCGAAAAGATTGCTAATGAATTGCTCGAAATTGGCTTTTATTACCCTTGAATTTGAGATACTCCTTAGCAGATTTTCAGTGGTTTCGCGTTGTCCCATGGCTTTGATTTTGTAGAATTCTGGAGCGACTGGATGGAGGAAAAAGATTTTTTTCAACGGTACCTGAGTAGTGCTGATCTGACCAAAGTAGGAAGGTGGGAAATAATAGATGGTATTTGTTTGATGATTGGTCTTTAGCCGGATTGATAGATAATTCTCTTTCTCCTGCCGATTGATTGGATGGTGCGGTTTGATCAGGATATTTCGGGGGAAAGGATATACTTTAAAATTTATCGGATTTAAAAGACCGAATTCATCCGACAGCAATTGCCACCCCTGTTGCATTAGGGTCATACTGAGGCTGGTTTTTCCGGTGCCTGAATTACCAATGAATAAGTATCCTTCTTGCTGAAAGGATAAACTCGCAGCGTGGAATTTGAGTTCGGTTTTGAAGTTTCTAAGAATATCGGCAACAACCTGCCATTCCAAGTCATAGATGATGCGATTGACTGAGCGGTTTTGGTGGGTTTGACGATTGTTTCGAAACAGAAGGTATTTTCCAGCTTTGAAGATGACCTGATATTGAATATCCGGAATTGTATTTTGGTTTGATACTAATCCCGAAAAAACGCTATTAGTAATTTGTTGATTAAGTGATTTGGGATACTGAAAGGAAATCGTAACAGCCGGATTCCCTGAAGTTATTGAGGACCTCATTCCGCTAATAGATGCAGAGACTGTAAGGTATTAATTGTATTAAATACCGCCTCAGCCGGTGATTGTTGGAATTCAGTAAAATTTTGCTTGATTTGATAAACGATGTCTTCAATTGAATTTTCGCCGTCGCAGTGAATCCAGATAAAGGCGGCAGAAGGATTAAGGGTATGCACGGTTTCAGCGGTGGGATCAAAAAGAATAGCCCCGTCGTCCAATGGTTTGAACAAGATATT
>CAZAKO010000198.1:0-3160 GCA_964485745.1 uncultured bacterium | reverse complement strand
TTAAATTAATCGCCTGAATCTAAGATTTTATCCGACCAAGCGCAAGAAATGCTGGTTAGGATAATAAATGACCAATGTTTGCTAAGCATTCTCACTCCTCAAACTTTTGTCTTGCCTGTTCAATAGCTTGTTGCAACCGTTTCCGTAGTAATTTCCGTGGTGGCAATTGGGTCAGGTACTCGGCCACATGGATACCCGCTTTATCTAATTCCAGTAGTTCGATCTGCTCCTTTTTCTTACCGGCACAGAGAATTAGTCCCATTGGTGATTCTTCCTCTGGCTGACGTTCATGTTTATCCAGCCAGCGCAGATAGAGTTCCATCTGTCCCTTATAATCCGCCTTGAAATCCCCCAGTTTCAGATCTACAACAAAGAGGCGTTTCAGTATCCGATTATAGAACAGCAGGTCAATATAGAAATCGTCATGATCAACCTGGATTCGTTTCTGTCTGGCAATAAAGGTAAAACCTACACCGAGTTCCAGCAGAAACTGCTCCAGCTCCCGCAGAATTGCATTTTCCAGGTCTTTTTCCAGATAACGGTCTTTTAATCCCAGAAAATCTAAAATATATGGATCTTTCAGAACCAAGTCCGGCGTAATCTGGTCTTCTTCGTGTAGTTTTTGCAGTTCCTCTTTCGCTACCTCTTCCGGCTTTTTAGATAACGCAGTGCGTTCATATAGCATTGAATCGATCTTTTTTTGTAAAGTACGGGTGCTCCAATTTTCAACTCTGCACATTTCAGCGTAGAAATCTCGCTTCAGCTGATCATCAAGGTAAATAATTGTACGAAAATGAGTCCAACTCAATTGTCTACTCAGCGCGTAGACAATCTGATCATCAGGGAAAGCCTCGGCAAAGCGCAACATATTACGCAGGTTCTTTTCAGAGAAATTATTCCCATATTCAATAACCAATTCTCGTGACAGTGTAACGATAATCTCTTTCCCGTATTCCGCCCGCTTACCTCGTAGAATTTCTTCATTGATCCGTTTACCAATTCGCCAATAGAGCATTGTCAATCCGGTATTCACTGTCGCTGCGACAAACTGGCGAGCCTCATCAATCATTTTCCGAAGATCGTTGATAAATTCTCGTTTCACTAAAAATGAATTATGATGCTTTATGATACGTGTTTTATTGCTCATATTCCTAACTCCTCAAATTTCTGCCGAATCTTTTCCGCCAGCTCAACGGCTTCGGTATTTATTTTACGCCATTTTAAAGAATGTCTGAATTTTTTGCAATGTATTTGATTGTCATCCACTAAAAAACAACATATTTCTAAATTACCTAATAATCCTTATCTTTTTACGCCATTTGAATAATTTGAAATATTAAGATAAGAGAATCAGTTCTAATTTATCTATTAAAGCACACAATCATGCCAGGACTTAAAACTGTTGCTCTTCTAACCGGGATTTTCCTGCTGCTCATTTTCGCCCGGGCGCAGGTTTACGATTTCGATCCGGTTGTCGTCACCGCCAGCCGGATTCCCACCGCTTTGTCGTCCACCACCCGTTCGCTTTCGGTGCTCACGCAAGACATAATCGCCTCCTCCGGAGCGCAGAGTATCGCCGACCTCCTGGCAACGACTAATGGTGTTGATATTCGTTCGCGCAGCCCGTATGGCGTCCAATCCGACGTCAGCATCCGCGGTGCCAATTACGAGCAGACCTTAATTTTACTGGACGGGGTCAAACTCAGCGACCCCCAAACCGGTCATCATAACCTCGATTTGCCTGTCAATCTGAACAACATCGAGCAGATCGAAATCCTGCGCGGTAGCGGCGCCAAGCTGTATGGACCAAACGCTTTCGGTGGAGTTATTAATATCATTACCAAAAAAAATCTCAAACCTAATGCACAGCTCCACCTTGCCGCCGGGCAGCACGGTTTGTTTGACGGCTCGGTGGCTTTATCACTGCCGATTAAAAACGGCACCAATCAATTTTCACTAACTAAAAACCAGTCTGATGGCTACCGCTACAACACCGACTTCGACCAGGCAAACCTGTTTTATAAATCCACCCTGAAAAGCGGCATTGGCGATTTGGGTTTCAGCGGCGGCTATACGCTCAAAGATTTTGGGGCAAACGATTTTTATGCGGCGAATTATCCCAATCAGCGCGAAGATACTAAAACCTTGTTTTTAAATACCGACGCTTTTATGCGGCAGGGATGGGGCTGGTTTTCCGGCAAATTGAACTGGCGCCGCCATAAAGACCATTACCTGTTAGATTACACTCAACCTGCATTCTATGAAAATTTTCATACAACCGACGTTTTTCAGGGAGAAATTCAGGCGACCATTAACCGGCAAGCCATGATCCATAATATCGGCATCGAAGCCGGGCAGGACAATATCAGCAGTAATAACTTAGGCAATCATCGGCGCCTGCGGAGCGGTCTGTTTTACGAAAATCAATTAGTGACCCATTCACCGCTACTGGTCTCGAGCGGCGCGGTAGCTTATTACTATTCCGACTGGGGCTGGAGCTGCTGGCCGGGAATTGATTTAGGGTATCAGTTGAGTCGCCACCTGCGTTGGGCCGCCTCGATCGGCAGGTCATTTAGAGTCCCGACCTTCACCGAACTATATTATCAAAGTCCGGCAAATATGGGAAATACCCAGCTTAAACCGGAAAGCGCCTGGAATCTTGAGCAGAACCTGTTCTGGACTTCGACTACGATGCGAATATCTACCAGCATCTTTTGGCACGAGGGGAAAAATTTGATTGACTGGGTCAGGTTAACCGGCAGCGATCCCTGGCAGGCACGCAATATCGCCCGGATTCAAACCGCTGGAATAGAAATGGAACTCAATGCCAACTTAGACAATTCCGCTGTGCACAGATTTTTGCAAAGTATCTCTATCTCTTACAGCTATCTCCAGCATCAGAAATCTACCGCTTCATTCGAATCGAAGTATCTGCTCAACTCGCTTCGCAATCAGCTAAACTTAAAAATTTCGCCCAGCGATTTCGGCGGAATCAAACAGCACTGGACCATTCGTTACGAAGATCGGCTCAACCAGGATCGGCAGACAATTGTAGATGTTCATCTCAGCCGAGCTTTTAAAAAGGTAACCCTTTCCCTCTCGGTAACCAACTTAGGTAATGTCCAGTATGCCGATTACACTGGAATTCCGCTGCCCGGTC
>CAZAKO010000197.1:0-3176 GCA_964485745.1 uncultured bacterium | reverse complement strand
ATGAGCGAGCCGCCGAAATAGTAGGGAAAATCGGACCAGCCAAATGAATTACCTAAAATCGTTCGCCCAATAAATGAAGCCCTGAGCCATTCCAAAAGCGGGGGGTGCCAGAGCTGCAGGAATTCCAGACCACAGGTAACAATTAAAACTATCAAAGCAATTGTCAAAGGTCTAATTCGCCGAAAGCATAATGCCAGCACCAGACACCAGAAAATTTCATAAAACACCCCACCCAGCGAATTGTTCACCCACAGATGCGCCGGACCCCGATAGAATTTACTCAGAAAACCAATCGGTATAATGATCAGCAAAGAGATAATTATTCCTCGATTAGTGCGGAAAAATGTAGCAGATAACCTGAATAAGTTCACTTCGGCTAAATTTGAAGGACAATTATTTGGTAGTCAATTCGCGCCGGGCGACTCCGACAAAATCTGCCTGACCGGTGATGTCATTGAAATCGAGATTGATAATCTCCCAGCCCTCTTTGCCTAAACTGGTCAGGTATTTTTCCAGCTCGGCAAATTTTCGACCCCGAAAAATTCCCCCCTGGACCTGGAAAGAATCAATGATTTTGTATTCCCACTTTTTCAATGCCGCTTCTCCTTCTATAAATTTTTATTAGATGCTGAATTTTAATTCCCTTGACGAATAAATTACAATTTTTTCCAGCATTATGAAATATTTCCTTATTAGCCCCATTCTACTTAACTTAGCGCCGATTTTGAGAGGAAGATTTAGAGCAATGAATAAAATCAAGATTTACACAGTTGGTGGAACGATTGATAAAATCTATTTCGATCAAAAAAATACTTACCAGGTCGGCGATCCCGAAATTGTCGGGGTTCTCCGCGAAGCCAATGTCAACCTCAATTATGAAACCGAATCTTTGATGCAAAAAGACAGCTTGGATATGACCGAGGCAGACCGGCAGTTAATCCGGCAGAAGGTCATCAGTGATCCGCATCGGTGGATTATCATTACTCATGGCACCGACACGATGATTAACACCGCCAAGACTCTAACAGGTATTCCCGACAAGACGATTGTGCTGACCGGCTCAATGCAGCCTGCCCGTTTCAAAAACAGCGACGCCGCTTTCAATATCGGTTGTGCGATAACCGCAGTCCAAATCTTGCCAGCCGGAGTTTATTTAGCTCTGAATGGACGGATTTTCGATCCCGCTAAAACCCGCAAGAATGTTGAACTGAATCGCTTTGAAACTGTGAATTAATCTTCAGTATAGATCGAAATAAAATCAAACTTGCCGACGTCAACCAAACCTTTATCGGTCAGTTTCACTTCAGGAATTACTGGCAACGCTAAAAACGACAAGGTCATAAACGGATTTTCCAACTTGACTCCCAAGCGCCGTGCAGCCCGGTTCAATTCATCAATCGTCGCCCGGACTTCTGCCAGTGGTCGGTCGCTCATTAAACCCGCAATCGGCAAGGGTAACGCCGCAATTACCTTCCCGTTTGCCAGAACTAACTGCCCGCCGTTCATCGCCTGAACCGCCTGGATGGCTTTGAGCATATCCTCATCTTCAACTCCAACCACGATCAGATTATGCGAATCATGCGCAACGGTCGAAGCAATTGCACCTGATTTAAGACCTAAACCCTTGACGAATCCCAATCCAATATTGCCGGTTGCATGATGACGCTCCACCACCACCATTTTGAGTACATCATTGGCCGGATCACTAACCAATTTGCCATCCACGACTGGTAGCTGACAGACGGTTTTTTTAGTCAATAACTGATTGGGGATGATTTCAATTGTAATCACTTTATTAGCTTTCGCCGGTACTGCGATATCACTGACTTTTAACGGCTTAATCTGGAGTTTGTTAGTTGCTCCCTTGATGACAGGCAGCTTTGGAATAACAAGTTTGCCATCCCGGGCAACCAGCTGACCGTTTTTAAAAACATAACGAATATTAAAATCCTGAAAATTGTCGAACAGAATAATATCGGCAAGGTAACCCGCGGCAAGGGCACCCTTATTTTTCAGACCAAAGTGGCGGGCAGTGTTCAGGGATGCCATCTGCAGTGCTTGCACCGGCTCGATTCCCTTGTGGATCGCCGTCTTAATCATCGTATTAATATGTCCATAATCCATTAAAAAATCGGGGTGGCGATCATCGGTCACAAAACCGCAATTACGCGAGTTGAGCGGGGTTACCAAAGGCAAAAGGTCGGCGAGGTTGCGCGCCGCCGAACCTTCACGAATCATCAAGAACATTCCCTTTTGAAGTTTTTCGCGGGCTTCTTCGAGCTCGCTACTTTCATGATCCGAGCTGACTCCGGCAGTGATATAAGCCGTCAAATCCCTGCCACGTACTAGCGGAGCATGACCATCAATTAATTTTTCACCGGCAAGTGCCAACTTTGCCAGTACTTGCGGATCCCGGAAAAGCACTCCCGGGTAATTCATCATTTCCCCAACTCCCAAAATCCGCGGATGATTGATCCATTTAGCCATTTCTTCCGCCGTTACCACGGCTCCGGAACTTTCCAGATGGGTCGCCGGTACGCAAGAGGGCAACATCACAAAAACATCCAGCGGTAATTTAGCGGTACTTTCCAGAATATATTGCAACCCGGCTAACCCCATCACATTGACAATTTCATGCGGATCGGCAATCACTGTCGTCGTCCCAAATGGCACCACCGCTTTAGCAAACTCTAATGGGCTAAGCATCGAACTTTCCAAATGAACGTGACCATCAATCAAACCGGGTGCGGCGTAAAGACCTTGCAGGTCAATGGTTTCCTTTGCCGCATAATCCCCAAAGCCAATGATTTTTCCCTCATGAACAGCAATATCTGTGGACACAATTTCAGCTGAGAGCAAATTTACTGTTTGACAATTTTTCAACAAAAGGTCAACTGTAATTTCTCCCCGCGCCGCTGCAATTAATTCCGGTAAATTCAATTTATGCTCCTTTTAAAACTTTCATTATAAATAAAAAATACCCCAACGGGGTATTCTTCGATTGGACGATATTTTCACCGAAGTTAACCGGACAATTAACGACAATTATTTGAGAACCAGACCGAAATGTCGGAATTGCCCTGTTTTAACGGATCAAGTGCCTTGATAAAATCAGCCAGATCATCTACATCAAATTCCAGACGATAATATTTAAGGGTCCAGAGTGACATCAAGAG
>CAZAKO010000196.1:0-3180 GCA_964485745.1 uncultured bacterium | reverse complement strand
CACTCGCCAATGAATAATTAATCGTAGTCATAGCATTAAACGGGTTGGGATAATTGGGGGATAGAAAGAATCTTTCTGGTTGCCTTAACTCTTTCACCCGCAATTCGGTTCTTTCTCCCGAAAAAGTTAGGGTCGTAATTGAGCGATTAGGAAAATTCATCGCGGTTGAGCCATCATAGTTGCTGCTAATTGTCTCGCCCTCTTCGAGATCGGAGGTGCGGATTACCTTGCCACCAGTAACCTCAAAATTCCGAAAGTTGAAACTCAGCTGCTCCGCTTCCGAGCCGGTATTGATCACCACCACGGTTAGGTTTTTATTATCAGGGCTGATAAAAGCAGAAGTTTTTAGATTACTTGAACTGACTTCGGCGGTCACTCTGACCCAATCGGCAGAAATGTATTTCGAATATTGCCGGAAAGCCCAATAGTAATGCGTAATCTCAAAATTATTACCATCCATAATAATTAACGGATTGCTACCAGTGCCCCAAACCAGCTCCCACCAGAGGTAAGCACTGACATTCCCACGCACTAAGCAATTGTGGATTAGCCAGACAGTATAGAACCAATCCCCCTGATCATATTCCGTCTGAAAAATCGGCTTTTCGTTATAATTGTTTCCGATAGTTGCCAAATTGGCATTGAATAAATCCGGATTTACCCGATTGGGATCACTGCCCGAGGCACCATGATACAAATGATAACCATAAGCATCAACGGTGTTGTGGTTGAACCGGTTGGCATAATTTTGAAAGGTATTATAGCCAATCCCATGGGCTTCGGCAGCAATGATTTTTGGGTGAAGATCGGCTCGTTGCAGAGCTGCATAGACACTATCCAATGCCTGATTATAGCCGGCAATGGTCGCAGTCTCGGTCGGCTCCAATCGGCACGATTCCCAAGTAGCATCAAAGGAAGGCTCGTTTTGAATGCTGATATAATCCGGCTCGATGCCGGCTGCCTTGTAGGCGTTCAAGGCATTCACCCAATACCGGGCAAATTCTGCGTACATATATTTGTTGGTATCTGGATCTTTCTTGAGAGTGGCGTTTCCGCCGCCATTGACACTGTTATTACTTTTTATCTCTTGTGGCGGTGACCAGGATGAGATCATTACAATTGGAGCGCCGTTACTACGGTTGTGGAATTCGTTGACAATTTCGGCAAAACTCGATGCCGAACCCAATACGCCATTACGATAAGTATTGCGCAAGCGTAAAATATCCAAGCCTAGCTCGTCGAAGATAAAATCGTAGATCTCATTTTTATAAGTATGACCGGTAAGAGTACCTTCGTACCAGGCAATTGAAGCTCCGAAGCCCACCATCGTTTGATGGGATTCGGCAACCTTAATCGTCCCGGTTGCCGCTATCAATTCGATGGATTGATTGAAGATTATTATAGCTGTGATAATTACTCCAATAGTCAAAGCGTGCCCCAAATGTCTCATGAATCATGTTTCCTATCTTAATAAAACCATCTTCTTTTGAATTTTTCCTGCGCCCTGCTCGAGAGAATATAGATAGATACCCGCCGGAACTAACCTGCCCTGATCGTTAGTTGCATCCCAGATTGCGGTAGATGGACCACTATTTTGATAAGTATTGATTAATATTCGCACTACAGCTCCGCGTAAGTCGTAAATAACCAACATAATCGGGCCTGCCTCAGGTAAAAAATATTGAATCGAAGTAAACGGATTAAACGGGTTGGGATAATTTTGGGATAGCCCAAAATGTTGTGGAATTTCTTTTCTTTCATCGTTTCCAGTTGATGTTATTTGGCGATTCCTTAAAATGTAAATTCCATTGTTTCCGCTGTTGACAAAAATCAAATCATCTCGCGCGGCGATTGCTACGCCATAAGAATCCATTCTAAACGTACCCTTTTCAACAGGATTTGTGGGATCGGAAATATCTAGCACCATTACATCATAGCTATTGCCGGTAATATAAATGTACGGATATTGCAAAGAACAATCCCAGATGGCACCCCAGTCTGTAAAATCGTCGTCAATCATAAAATTTGAAAGTAAGACCGGTTCCGTTTTCGAATTCACGTCCAAAGTTTTCAGAGATATATCTGCCGTAGTAAATACATACGTATAATCATCATTAATAGCGAAAGTAAAAACATGATCATAACCTTCGTGATGAGTAAGATAAACAAGTTCTTTTGGATCAGAAGGAGATGAAACATCTAGGATATGAAATCCGTCGTGTTCAGCCAGGTATAAGTAATCATCCAAAACATTTACACAATAATAAGTTTTAGTTGAACCGAGGGAAGCGACTGATTGTACATCTTGGGGATCATTAATATCGAGTATTTTGATGCTTTTGGTTAAATCAATCCCGCCAGCTATGTATGCATATTTTCCGTTAACGGCTATTACCGATCCGCCAAAATCATATTCGCCTAATTGCCTGGGAGTGGAAGGCATAGATACATCAACAATATAGAGCTTTTCATTATTGACAACGTATGCAATTTTTTCCTGCAGGACTAATTTCGGATGCCATTTCGGATAGCCAAAATTGAAGTTGCCATTCCCGGCTAATTCCGGTAATGACGGTTCCGCGATATCATAGATTTGTAATTGATTACCGGCTAATAAGAACAGATTATTTCCCTGTACGGCAATATCAGTACATACATCGCCGTTAATTTTGCTTACAAACTCGATATTATTTTGGGAAAATAATCTGCCGAATGATGCAGCAAAAAAAATTATCAAAAATACATAGAAGCGTAGATTTGATCTTTTCATTCAGCTTACTCAATTTGTCTGTTGTAATTTAATAAAAAACATCACAAAAATAATCTGGCAATTAGGTTACTATCTTTATCTTATCAAAACCATTTTATTATTAAGAACGAGATCCTCCGCTTTTAAACAGTAGAAATACATTCCTGAACAAACCAGATTCTCGGAATCATCCGTCCCAGCCCAAACAATCAAATGCGTGCCGGGACTTTGAAATGAATTAATAAGGGTTTTAATTTTTTGACCCCAGATATTATAGATATTCAATTCCACGTTACCGGGAACCGCTAATTGGTAATAAATTACCGTAGATGAATTGAACGGGTTAGGATAATTTTGAAAAAGTTGACAGCCGTTCGGAATCTGCTGTTCCCCGGCAAGCTGCGTCGCGGGAATTCCGGTCCCCTGCAAAA
>CAZAKO010000195.1:0-3189 GCA_964485745.1 uncultured bacterium | reverse complement strand
GAACTAATTTATAAATTTCTTCGTAAATCAGATTGCGGATTGGATCGAGTTGATTATTCTCGACCCCCGCATAGATTCCGAAGAGTCCAACATTCAGAAACAGGTCCGCAAAGGAGTAAATAGCATAAACAAATCCATAACGTTCGCGGATATTATGAAAAAGACTGGAGGACATGCCACCGCTTAAAATAATATTCAACAATGCCAGCGGATAACGACGCTTATCTGATTGCGGAAATACTCTCCGACCAATAACAATATGTGATTGACTGATTGGTTTTTTAATAATTTTTGTCTTTTCCTTGATTGCATTTAGCGGGGGCAATTCTCGCTGATTTGTCTTCGGGGCTAAATCGCCAAAGTAGGACTCTACTAATCGAACTAACTCCTCATGTTTCACCCTGCCGGAAGCAGCCACTAATAGCCGATCAGTGGTGTAATTTTGTTTAATAAAAGTGCTCAGCTGTTCAACTCGAAAACTCTGGACATTTGATAATGTACCCTGAACTGGCCAGCCAATGGGATGTTCGGGAAATAATTGCTCGGTGAAATAATCTATGATTACATCACCCGGCGTATCCTCGATTTCGCGAATTTCCTCAATGATTACCCCCTTCTCCCGCTCCAATTCGGTTTCATCAAACTGGGGATGTAAAATGAGATCGGCGAGTACCTCAACTCCCTTGTTCAAATGTTGACTCATTAAACGCGTGTAATAGCAGGTTACATTTTTACTAGTGAAGGCATTCAGCGAGCCACCCAACGATTCAATTTCGTCGGCAATTTGAAAAGCATCCCGGGTAGTGGTTCGTTTAAATGCCATATGCTCTAACAGGTGAGCCAGACCATTGGTTTCCCGGGTTTCATCCTGCGAGCCGGCAATTGCCCACACGCCCAGGGCGACGGAAAATACCGAATCAATATATTCCGAGATTACCCTGATACCGTTCGGGAAAGTAGTTTTATGGAATCTTTCTTCGTTCATTCCCGACGACGATTATAGGGACGTCGTCCAGACCGATCGTGGCGGTCTGAATTGTTTCCAAATCGTTCGTTGCTCGATCTTGGTTTTTCGACATAGTTAGCGGGTTTGGGGGTCAATTCACGAATGGACAATTCGTAGCGTCCCGGCTGAGATATTTTCTTGAGCAGGACATTTACCTTATCCCCAACTTTAAGAACATCACTAACCTCCCGCGTACGTTCCCAGGCTATTTCCGATACGTGCAAGAGACCTTCTTTCCCCGGCAAAAACTCGACGAAGGCACCATAACTTTCGATCCGTTTCACCGGGCAATCAGAGTAGGTCCGACCCTCTTCCGGTTGAGCCAGCATGGTCTCGATTCGATACCGGGCAGCTTCGCCGGCTTCGGCACTCGCCGCCGAAATAAATACCGTTCCATCATCGTCAATTTCAATTGTCGCGCCGCTGTCGGCTTGAATCGCTTTGATATTTTTACCACCGGGACCAATCAATTCACCAATCATATCAACTGGGATTTTGATCGTGATTATTTTCGGTGCCAGCGGTGAAATCTCATGCCGTGGTTGTTTGATCGTCTGCTCCATAATATCAATAATAAAAAAGCGACCCATTTTAGCCTGTTCCAATGCCTGACTAATAATGTCGAGTGAAATACCGGCAACTTTCAAATCCATCTGAATCGCCGTAATTCCATCTCTGGTTCCGGTCACTTTAAAATCCATATCACCGTAATGATCTTCCGCTCCAATGATATCCGCAAGAATGATCAACTGGTCGCTTTCCTTAATCAATCCCATCGCAATTCCGGCAACGGTCTTTTTAACCGGAATGCCGGCATCCATCATCGCCAGTGAACCGGCGCAAACCGAAGCCATGGACGAGGAGCCGTTAGATTCGAGAATATCCGAGACGACCCGGATTGTATATGGGAAATCTTCTTCGGATGGAATTTGGGTTTCCAGAGCGCGTTCCGCTAAATTCCCATGCCCGATTTCCCGGCGACCGGTACCCCGGAGGGGCCGAACTTCGCCCACACTGAAGGGCGGAAAGTTATAATGCAGCATAAACCGCTTCTTATAATCCTCCCGATCAATATCATCAATAATTTGCTCATCTATTTTAGTACCTAAGGTTACGGCGCAGAGGCTCTGGGTTTCACCGCGGGTAAATAAAGCCGAGCCGTGAGCTCGGGGCAGCACCCCGACTTCACAGGTAATCGGACGAATATCCTTCAAACCGCGTCCATCCACCCGCTTCCCGGTCGCGACGATCTTTTGGCGCATATCCTGCTTCAGCAGCTGATCAATTTCAGCCCCAACCAGACCAACCTGATCGGGATAATCAGGCTCTAATTCCGCAGTCAATTCCTGCGCAAAATCCATCACTGCTTCAGATCGGGTATGTTTGGAAATTTTTCCCAATTCCCACCAGGCTTCCAGCTTTGGCAAAGTTCTCTGCTGAATGAGATTGATTAATTCTAACGGTTTCTCAGGTGGCTTAACCGGAACATTCTCCGGTTTAATCTCGTCTATAATTTCCAGTTGAAAATGAATCAACTCAAGGATCGCCTGATGACCGAATTTTAGGGCACCTACAAAAATTTCTTCCGATACCTCCTGCGCCTTGCCTTCAACCATGATGATGGATTCCTGATTACCGGCAATGACGATTTCCAGCTCCGACTCTTCCATTTGAGCCATCGTCGGATTCAGAATATACTGACCATTAATCCGACCAACCCGGACCCCGGCAATCGGTCCGAGAAAGGGAATTTTGGAGAGACACAGAGCAAGCGAGGCTCCGGTTATTCCTAATATATCACCCGGATTTTCCTGATCGCCCGAAATAACTGTCGCAATTATCTGCGTATCGCAATTGAAGCCTTCCGCAAATAATGGGCGGATGGGACGATCAATCAAGCGCGAACTCAGTATCTCTTTTTCCGAGGGGCGCCCTTCCCGTTTAAAAAAGCCACCGGGAATTTTGCCGGCGGCATAGGTCCGTTCGCGATATTCGACCTGTAAAGGCAAAAAATCCTGTTCGATCGGACTTTGAAAATTAGCCACGGCGGTCACTAACACCATCGTATCACCATAACGAACAATTACCGAACCCTGAGCCTGCTTAGCCATCCGTCCGGTTTCAATACTAAATTCTCGCCCGCCAAAGAGCATTGTTTTTCGATTCAATTTATACTCCTAACC
>CAZAKO010000194.1:0-3207 GCA_964485745.1 uncultured bacterium | reverse complement strand
AATAACTGACCCAGCTTAACTTGATCACCAACTGCCACGGCAAAATCCGGTTTCATCCCGATAAAGTCCGGTCCAATCAGGGCGACCTTCGTAATCGGATTGCCAGGATAAATCTGCTGCTCCGGCTGACCGTTGATAGGTAGATTTAATCCCTTTTTAATCTTGATCAAAATTTCCCCCACTCATCGCTTCCAAGGCTTGCTTTTTCGCCTTTAGTTTTTAACCCTCGAAAAACGATCACCGTGCCAAGGACAAATATAATTTTAACGAGTCTTAGATTGCAAGGTATGTTTACAGCGTTGAAAAAGAAATCTACATCCGCCAGGATCGCAAGACGGATATATCTTGTTCAATTCGAAACCTTTTTAGTTAAAAAGATGGATTAAATACAATTCTGCTTGGAGAAGCGAGTAACCGAATTTACTCCAGCCCACGTCTCTGTAATAAAGATTCGATCTGGGGTTCGGCACCCCGAAACCGCTTATAGAGTACCATGGGATCTTCAGTTGCACCGCGCTCCAGAATATTCTTACGGAAGGACTGGGCAACCTGGGGATCGAACAATCCCTTTTCCTTAAAAGCCTGAAACGCGTCTGCATCCAGCACCTCGGCCCAGATATAGCTGTAATAGCCAGCGGCATAGCCACCGGCAAAAATATGACCAAAATAGGTCGTCCGGTAACGGCTGACAATCTCCGGAATTAACCCAATCCGCGTGAGTACCTCATCCTCAAATTCCAGAACTTCCGTCTGCGGACGAATCGTGGTCAGGGTATGCCAATCCAGATCGAGATAAGAGGCGGCCAGATATTCCGTGGTCATAAAACCCTGATTGAAAAGTTTAGCGTTTTTGATTTTCTGAATCAATTCATCGGGAATCGGTTCGCCGGTTTGGTAATGCTTTGCATAGCTTTTCAAGACTTCCGGCTCGAGTGCCCAGTTTTCCATAAACTGTGAGGGAAGCTCGACAAAATCCCGGGCGACATTGGTACCTGCCAGCAGGGGATAAGTCGTATTGCTCAGAAGATCCTGCAGGGCATGCCCCAATTCATGATAAAGGGTCAATACCTCATCTACGCTTAAGAGTGCCGGTTGGTCCTTACTTGGTTCAGAAAAATTGAATACATTGCTAACCAATGGTAATACCTTAACTCCATTTTTATACATTTGCTCACGAAAGGCACCACACCAGGCACCACCATCTTTGCTGGCGCGCGGATAATAATCGAAATACAACAAACCGAGGGTGCTTCCATCACTATCTTTAACTTCAAAAACCCTGACCTCCGGATGATAGACCGGAATATCCTGCCGCTCGTGAAAAGTTATGCCATAAATTTTCGTTACCAGATCGAATGCTCCCCGGCGGACATTCTCCAGCTGGAAATAGGGACGCAAAATTTCGTCATTCAAATCGTACTTCTCTTTTTTCAGCTTTTCGGCATAGTACCACCAATCCCAGGGCTCTAATGCGAATTTATCGCCCTCCCGATAGATTATTTGTTGTAGTTCACGAGCCTCGGATGCAGCCCGCTTCAGAGCTGGCCCCCAGAGCCGATTCAGCAAGTCATAGACATTTTGGGGCGTTTTGGCCATATTGATATCCAGGGCATAATCGGCATAAGTTGGAAAACCGAGCAGGCGGGCACGTTCCGCCCGGAGAGCGGCGATCTTGGCAGCGATCTGCTTGTTGTCAAATTCATCGCCATGATTCCCACGATTGATATAGGCAGTATAGATTTTCTCTCTCAAATTGCGGTGCTGCGAATATTGCAGAAAGGGCTCCCAGCTGGGACGGTGTAAAGTATAAACCCACTTGTTTTCATAACCCTTTTCCCGGGCAGCTTCGGCGCCGGCAGCGATGACCCCTTGCGGCAGCCCAATCAGGTCCGCCTCATTCTCAATAACCAATTCAAAATTATTATCCTCTTTCAGCTGATTCTCGCCAAATTTGGTGGTCAGGAGTGCCAGATCCGCATTAATCTGGCGAAAACGCTCTTTTTGCTTAGCCGATAGATTAGCTCCGTTACGCACAAAATCCTGATAATATCGCTCCAGGAGAGTCGCCTGTTCAGTGGTCAGTTGCAGCTGATCTTTCTGCAGGTATACGGTCTTGATTCTCTGGAACAGGGTATCATTCAAACTAATGTCATCGTAGTGGCTGGACAAGATCGGGGCGATATCCCTGGCTAAGGCTTGCATTGAATCGCTGGTGTTGGCACTATTCAGACTGTAAAAAATATTGGTGACTTTTTCGAGCAATTCACCGGAATAATCCAAGGCTTCGATCGTATTGGCAAAAGTTGGATCTTCCGGATTGACGATAATCGCCCTGATCTCTGCCTTATGCCGCCGCATTGCCTCCTGAAACGCCGGCAGGAAATGCTCGTTTTTAATTCGATCGAAAGGCGGTGCACCAAACGGGGTTTGCCATTCACTGAAAAAGGGATTCGACTCACGGTCTGACCTGGAGCAGGCTGAAAGCATTAACAATAAAATCAATCCTGACGACAATACTTTCTTCATCGCTCTTTTCCTTTAATTTAAAATGGGATTATTGACCCTGAATTTACAATTGCGATAATGGAGCAGATTATTCAACCCGAGTAATATAACTATTTTCCGTGAAAAACATGAAATCATCTTCAAGTGAGTCATCCAACTTAGAAAAACACTCTCAATATGATTCGGATTAAAAGCAATCACAGATTAAATTTGGGCAAAATTAGGATAGTTATTTAAAAAATAGGATGCCAAAACAGCCGCAAAAATTCGATGTCGTCGTCATTGGCAATGTCGGTATCGACACCAATGTTTACTTTCATCAGAATCACCTGCAGCTCGACCGCGAATCCAACTTCACCGAAAATCTTGACTACATCGGTCAGGCGGGCGGTTATACCAGTCGCGGGTACGCTCGATTGGGCAAGCAAACCGCCTTTATCGGCTATGTTGGTAATGATTATCTTGGGAAATTCATCCGTAGAGAATTCCGTCGGGACAGGATTAATTCAACGGCAATGTTTATTGATCCCGCGGGAACGGCTCGGAGTATCAATTTTATGTTTCCGGATGGCAGCCGTAAGAATTTTTACGACGGTAAGAGTCATCTGAATTTGACTCCAGATCTTAAGGTTTGCAGCACGATTTTATCCCGCACAAAACTTGCCCATTTCCACATTCCCAACTGGGCACGCCGACTCTTGC
>CAZAKO010000193.1:0-3226 GCA_964485745.1 uncultured bacterium | reverse complement strand
GTTTTTTTCTTGAATATGATTCTTCAAGTAATAATAAAAAAGATCTTGGTGCCTTTGTGTCTTGGTGGTTTTTCTTAATATGTACGACAGAATTTATCATATCAGGTTAGAAGATTTTGAACTGCAGGCAGAGCGTGTCCTAGACAGCAGTTTGCGGACGCGTCCGATTGCGATTATTTCCTCACCTCACCAGGGCGGCACGATTGTCACATTATCGTCTGAGGCAAAGGAAGAAGGGCTTTACCGAGGGCTGAAGGTTTCGATTGCCCGGCGGATGTCCCACGGTGTGACTATGCTGCCCTACAATTCGACTCTGTATGCCAAACTGCACCGCTATCTGTATCAGATGATTTCGCACTATTCGCCAATTGCCGAACCGGCAGTCTTTGGTCAATACTATCTGGACATGAGTGGCATGCAGAATATTTACCAAGACGATATTCGGACCGGTTACCTGATTGCGAAGGATATCCACGGTCGGATGAGTATGAGCAGCCAGATCGGAATCAGTGCCAATAAATTGGTAAGCAGCATTTCTACTGCGGTGGTGCCGGAAATGATTCACCGCGTGGAACAGGGCAGCGAACCACGATTTTTAGCACCATTGTATTCGGAGATTTTACCTGTTGCTCAGGAAAAAAGTGTCAGCCGTATGCTCAAGTTTCTGTTTCTTTACCGGGTGGAAAATATTCAGGCGATTATCAATTGGCCAGAATCCGGACGAACGCTGTTTGGGCCTCATTACCATAAGCTTGCCATGGAAGCTAATGGTCGGGATAATTCCGCAGTGCAGCCGCCGCAGTTGCAAGAGCATATTATCGAGCAGACCGTCTTGGCGGAAGATACCAATGATGAGGATATTTTGATTGCCACTGTCCGCAATTTGGCTGAGCAGGTGGCATATGAGCTGCGCCGGCGGCGCCGGATTGCAAAGTCTCTGCGGCTGGAAATTCACTACACCGATGGATTCAAAAACTCCCGCCAGGAAGCTATAATCTATAATGATGACAAAACGGTGATAACCGAGGCGGTGATGCTGCTTATGTATGCCAATTACCGGCGCAATCGGGTACGCTCGATTTTACTAGATGCTACTCGTCTCGAACCCGTTAAGCAGCAGCTGGAGCTGTTCAGGGATAACCGGCCCGACAGGCTTTCGGCGACGCTGGATAAAATTCGGGATAAATATGGGTTCGGCAGTATCTGCTCGACCACGAGCCTGCTGATACCAAGGAACCACAAAGACACCATGACTCAAAGTATAATTATGCCAAATGCAACCACAAAGACACCATGACTCAAAGGTTTATGATTATTAATGTAACCAAGGAGAGACTGAGACACGAAGTCTATTGCATAGATATTTTTCAGAAATTAAAAAACAAAAATATAGTATTCTTCGTGTCTTTGTGCCTTGGAGGTAGAGAAAAATGTTAGCCCATTTGAATACTCACTCGACCTTTTCCAAGATGCGCGGCACCGCTACTCCGCAGGAATTGTTGGCTCGAGCTAAAGCCTATGGTCAGCAATATCTTGCTTTGACCGAAGTTAACGGTCTCTGGGGCTTCATCCGTTTCGTACAATTCGCCAGGGAGGCTGATATTAAGCCCATAGCGGGTACAAATATCCTGAGTGGGGGTGATGATATTATCTTGCTGGCGGAAAGCCAGTACGGTTACGAGAACCTGTGTCGCATTATTTCTGCTGTTCATGATGGTAATGACCCCGGGGTGGTTGAGCTGCTAAAACGCTGGAAGAAGGGTCTGTTTGTACTGGCGCACCAGGAAACGGTATTGGCGAAACTATTGCAGTTGATGCCCAAGACCCATCTCTTTGTCGAGTTGCGTCCCGGGATAACGGAACGGCACGCCTGGCGTCTGTCCCGGTTGTTCAATCTGGAAATCGTAGCTACCGGTGATATCTACTTTCTGAACCCCAACGATCAGAAAACCCACCGTGTACTGCGAGCCATTGATGAGAATAAGACGCTGTCCCAGTTAATGCCAGGTGATTTTAAGAGCGAGAGCCATTTCTTTCGTTCCGAGAAGGAGATGATCAAACTTTTTCCCAACAGTCTGACGGCAATCAATAATTCCCAATACTTAGCGGAGCGCTGCAAAACCGATTGGAATTATGCTAATACGATTTTTCCCGGGCTGTCATTAAAAGAAACTCACAAAGCAAATTGCCAGCTGCGCAAGTTGGTCTACGAAGGCGCTAAATTGCGTTATGCTGAGATTAGTGAACCAGTCAAAGAGCGGATTGAATATGAACTCAAATTGATAGCTCAGAAGGGTTATGCCCCCTATTTTCTGGTGGTTTGGGACGTTGTTAAGCAAACCAAGGCTACTATCGGGCGGGGTTCTGGAGCTGCTTCGATAGTTAGTTATTGTCTGTTTATTACCCAGGTGGATCCCATTAAGTATAATCTGGTGTTTGAGCGGTTCATTCACCCGGAGCGGGTTGATATGCCTGATATTGATGTAGATTTTCCCTGGGACGAACGCGACGCCATTCTGGAATATATTTTCAAAAAGTATGGCAATGAACGCACGGCGATGGTTTCCAGCCAGGTTTTTATGCAACCGCGATCTTCGGTTCGGGAGGTGGGCAAGGTATATGGACTTTCCAACGAGGAGATTAAAGCGGTGACCAAACGGATTGGCTATTTTGCCCGTAAGACGCAACTATTAGAGTGGATCAAGACCGATTCGCGTTTTAAAAACCTCGATCTCGACGATACCCTGCTGGAAATTATCCAGCAGAGCGAGAAGATTGCCGGTGCTTTTCGGGTCTCTTCGGTACATCCTGGCGGCGTTGTAATTGTGCCTGACGAAATTCGTAAGTATGTGCCGGTTTTGATGGCTCCCAAGGGAGTTCAGATTGTGGAATGGGAGAAGGATCAGGTTGAGGATTCGGGACTGCTGAAAATTGATATTCTGGGCAACCGCTCGCTGGCGGTGGTGCGGGATACGCTCAAACAGATTGGACTTTACCGCAATGAGTATATGGATTATCATCAAATTCAGCCGCTTGGTGATCCAAAAACCGAGGCGCTGATGCAAGCCGGCCGAACTATGGGGGTGTTTTATATCGAGAGCCCGGCAACCCGGCAATTGTTGCAAAAGGCAGGAAGGGTAGACTTCGAGCATGTCGTAATCTATTCGTCAATCATTCGTCCGGCAGCCAACCGCTACATCAACATTATGCTTGAACGGATTCATGG
>CAZAKO010000192.1:0-3241 GCA_964485745.1 uncultured bacterium | reverse complement strand
GCTTCTGGGGATTCACCTTAGACCAAAATCCGCAGACCCAGATCATGTTTGAAGTCGAGACAATTGCCAACTGGTCATTTAATGAGAAAAATCAGAGAATTGACGTGAAGAATGACATCCTGGCAATTGGCGGAGTGCGGTTCTTCTTCATCGATTGGTTGTCAATTGACACCGGGGTCTGGTATCAGGGTAGTTACCGTGGAATTGCCGATACGCAGATCAAATTAGGATTGAATCTTTTACTGCCAACAAGTAAAATTATAAAAATCGGAGACAGACCATGAAACGCAAACATTATTTCACCCAATTGTTGATCGGTTGCTTACTGATTAGTTCAATTTTCGTAATCAATTGTGACAACTCTTCAACTAATCCTGATTCTCCCAAGGTACTCCCGGATTTAACAGCTGCCGAGAAACAACTTACCGAAGCGGACAATCGGTTCGGACTAAAATTATTCCAAAAGATTGTTGCCGAATCAGGCGATGGTAATGTCTTCATTTCACCGCTGAGTGTCTCGATGGCTTTGGGGATGACCTGGAATGGCAGTGCCGGAACTACCCGCGAAGCCATGACCGAGGTCCTCGAATATGGCGATCTGACTGCCGAGGAGATCAATCAATCATATAAAAATTTGATTGACATTTTGCAGCAAGCCGACGACCAGGTTCTATTCCAAATCGCCAATTCCATCTGGTATCGTGAAGGATTTTCGGTATTGGAAGCCTTCCTGAGTCTCAATCAAACTTATTTTGACGCAGTCGTCCGCAGCCTGGATTTCAATCGTTCTGATGCAGCAGATATTATCAACACCTGGGTCAGCGATAAAACCAACGAGAAAATCGAGGAAATTGTTCAACCACCAATTGATCCAATGACCGTCATGTTCCTGATTAATGCGATCTACTTCAAAGGCACCTGGACCTATGAATTCGATCAAGCCGAGACAAAGTCAGAGCCATTTTACATCTCCACCGATAATCAGATCGAATGCCCGATGATGAGCCATAAATGCGAGCATGATTACTTTGCTAACGATCTGTTTCAGGCGGTTGATCTGCCCTATGGCGACGGCAATTTCCGGATGGCGGTGATTCTACCTAATTATTCGGTAGATATTGATTCGGTTATCAAATCCATGGACAATGCAACCTGGAATTCCTGGCTGAGTCAATTTGAAAAAACCGAGATCAACCTGTTCCTGCCTAAATTCAAGCTGGAATACGAAACCTCTCTGGCAGAGGTTCTCAGTCAATTAGGAATGGAAATCGCCTTCACACCCGGTCTTGCCGATTTTACCAATATCAATTCCGGCGGTAATCTCTACATCAGTAAAGTAATCCATAAAACGTTCATTGATTTCAATGAAGAGGGAACCGAAGCCGCTGCCGCAACTGTGGTTGTGATAGACCTTACCGGCATGGTTGATGAGATAGAGATGAGAGTTAATCGTCCGTTTATCGTGGTCCTGCATGAGCGGCATTCCGGGACGATTTTATTTATCGGAAAAATCGTTCAACCCAAATATGACGACTAAATCTTGATCAAACAGGAGTAATAATATGAAAAAGTTATCTTTAACTCTGATTTGTCTGATAGTTTTGTTCTCACAATTGACCTTTGCCGACGTGCCTTCACCGGCCACCCGTCAGCCTGCCGTTCCCTATTTTATGGAACCCTGGCAGTTTAAAACGGTGCAGCTGCAAATCTTTTCCTCCGATGTATCTGGTATGCTTGCCGACGCATACGGTGATCTCGGCTGGAATCCGGCTTATCTTTCGCGAATCAATCATCGTATGATTTATTTTGACATGAACCTATCCGGTGCCAGAACAGCAGAATCGGCGGCTTCCAGCTTCAGGTCTGACCTTTATTTAGTCTATCCCAGCTGGTATGGTCAAACTTATATCAGCGGGATTCAGACCGAGCCATTGTATAATTTCGCCTTAATCCTGCCTTTGAATAATCAACTCAGCCTCAGCATCAGCAACCGTTCGCTATTTGATTACGGACCTTTTCGTCAAACTTATTATTGGAATTACTGGGGTGTAATGGAAAATTCTTACGCCAATGCTGCCGACCTTATGAAGGAGCTTGAACCACAGCGACTGGAAGTGGATAAAAATCAACAAACCGCCTATGGCATTCAAACCGAGATCAGCGCCGCTTATAAAATCTCCAACCTTCTTGATCTCGGAATAAAAATCGGGAATTACCTCTATCACCGCAAGGGTGACTTATATGACACAAAGTGGGGTGTATATCCGCATTACACCTTTGGTGACCTCAATGACGAAAGCCTGAAGATCAACGGTCAACATAATCTCATCGGACTTGGTTTGCTATTTAATCCCAACCCGAAAACTACCTTTGGAATCTATGCTGAAATGATGAGCGGCAAAAGTGACGAAGCCACAACCTCGATTGATACTTCCGACTCCTGGTCAGAGAGAGATGATGACGACGATTATTACAGTATTTATAATTATGACCTACTCAGTGATCAATCCTACGAAACTAATGCTAAACGCCCCACCTGGACCTTATCTTTCGAAAGGCAACTGTCAAATAAATTGACTTTCCGCACCTTTTTGCGACAATCCAGCCGCAATCTTGACATTAACTTTTCCACTTCCAGCGAGGATACGTCTTGCGGCGATCGGACCTATGACACCTATGACAATGGAGATTACCATTTTCAGCGTCTGATTGCACATGCTGCCAATCGCCAGCATTTCTCCGGTGACGGCACCGAAAAAAGTACCAACTGGCGCTGGTTCGCCTCACTGATTTACCACACCGAAAATGACTGGACATTGTTTTCGGGAATTCAGATCAACAAATATTCCACTGAAAAAAAGTACCAGGAAGATTCCGATTACTATGCGGCTTCCGATTATAATTATCTATACTACAATCCATATACCCGGCAAAACCTGAGCTCGCATTTAAAATATTATGAATACACCTATGAATTGGAGCAATATTCGGCAACCATTCCCGTCGGAATCAAAGCCCGAGTCGTCAAAGGATTTTACCTTATTGTTGGGGTTGAGCTGAACTATTATTTAACCGATAATGAAGCCCGCGGAGAGTTACTCTATCCGGAAATAGTCTCAAAAAGATGGGAAAATGGCGTAATCGTTGTTGATGATCCCCAAACCGATCGCTATGAGGAATACAGCTCCAATCCCGCTAAGGATTTAACCCGCAGTGCCAATGTCAATCTCGGAATTGCCTA
>CAZAKO010000191.1:0-3256 GCA_964485745.1 uncultured bacterium | reverse complement strand
GGCAAAGCCCGACGGGTTATTCTCGGCGACAATTTGCTGAATGGCATGAATCACGCTGAGATTCTATCAGTTTTAGCTCACGAACTGGGACATTATAAACTCAAACACATCTGGAAAAGTATGGCAGTCGGGATTGTCCTGACTTATGCCGGTTTGTATCTGGTTTCACTGGTTTATGCTTCCACGTTAAAGCAGTTCGGCTTCATTAATTCGTCTCAAATAGCCGCCCTGCCACTCATTGGAATCCTCCTGACTCTGTTCCAATTTGGGATTACACCTCTCACAAATATCTATTCCCGTGCGAATGAAAAGGCAGCCGACGACTTCGCAGTCAGGATGATTGGTTCCGCCGATTCTTTCGTCTCCGGGTTGAATAAATTAGCCGAGCAGAATCTAGCCGATCGCACGCCCCACCCGTTGATCGAATTTCTTTTTTATAGTCATCCATCAATCCCCAAAAGAATTGCCCGTCTTTCAAATTATAAAAATCCTTAACAAATAAAATCCACAAAATATTCTTGATAAGACAAGGCTATTCAAATACCTTACAAACCCACATTAAGGTCGCTTCCCGAGTGGGATTTCATTATCGCTCAAGGAATACTGCAAAAATCAATGCTTAATTAAATCGTTTTAACTCTGTTACTGTGCAGGAGTCACAAAACGCCAGACTGACTTACTATAGCAATTAGCTGCGGTATTATCCGAAGAATAGACAGCTACTTTCCACCAGTAAGTCGTAGCACCAGAGAGTGCTGATCCACTATAAGATTTAGTAACTTTGTCCCCACTACTGGGTTGGGTAACTTCCGCACTCCACTTTTCACCACTGGAGAATGAGGTCTGTAGTATTACCACATATTTGGTAGCGCCCTCGATTCGCTGCCACTCGAAAGCCGGTGTCAGGGTCGCCGTGGTTCCGGCACTGTCGGGATAAATCAGATTTGGCTGGGGTAATGGCGCATCTGAGCGGCTTGCGGTTGGATTGCTACTTAGCTCACCTTTATCAACAGCCGTAATCCGGTAATATAATTTCTCTCCGACTGTGACTTCATAGTCAGTATACTGTAATTCATTAGTTCGAATTAGTAAATGATCCACGTCGAGCGGAAAAGAGGCTTTCACATCGCGATAAATGTTATAATGGCTAAAATCCGATTCGGTATTAGCCGACCACTGCAGATCAATCCGCGGTGCCGATTCCTCCGGTATGTTGTAGCCGTATGCCTTGAAATTACTTGGAGTAGCCGGCATATATACGTTGTAAGGTTGAAAGGATACTGCTGCCGATTTTTCGCTCTCATTATCATTTTTATCGACGGCAGAAATACGATAATAATAGGTTGTATCGTAACCTACACCGACATCCAGATAATAATTGCTAATAGTTTCATCAATCGGCAGGTAATTTGATTCCTGATCAACCCATTCCGCTCGATATACACGATAACAATCAAAATCCTTATCCCGATTGGCAGTCCAGACAATTTTAATCGAATCTTCGACAGATTCATTTTCATCTACTGTCAGACCAGTTGGAACTGCCGGAGGAGTAGTATCGTTCTCATCAATACCATCATCTGCCGGGGAGGTACACCTCGGGATTAAAAGAGCAACTACGGTCAACATTAAGATCATTCTTTCCAATATCTTCATAGCTTTCATCCCCTTATAATATTTACAATTTGATTATTTAAGCCAATCGCACATCTAAAATGCAGTATTTTTATTAAAAAATCAATGCCTCTCTCCATAAAATTTCGGCTTGTATTCCTTTTGCGGAACGACTGTCTGGACATATTGCCCATCCCAGCTTTTTAAAAAAATGCTGCCCAATAGCGCATTTACTTGCGAATTCCGAATGATAATACCCACATTCCGGGAGTCGGAGAAATAATTCTTTTCCCAGTTACTTGATCCGATCCAACTTAATGAATCATCCACAATCATATATTTACAATGCTCGACTCGTGCAAAAGGAATATAGCCTTGTGACCATTCCGGGATTGTGCTTAATGTCACTTGTATGCCTGGCAGCTGCACTAACTTTTTCAAATACGGAATTTCATCGGACTTGGTACACCAATCCGAGCAGAGCAGTCGCACATCCGCCCCGCGTTTAGCAGCCTGGATCAATGCTTCTTCAAGCGTTGTAAAATTGGCTCCACCTCTCACCGATGGTGAATAGGTCAATAGTTGAATAAATACTCGCTTGTTAGCATGATTGATTAAATGCACAATCTGTGGCAAATCCGGCTGCATGGAGGATGGGATATTCTTTTCCGGGCTGGCAGTTGCCAAAAAGAAAATTGGTTCCATGCCCCCTGGTTGGAAAGTCAGCCAATCTTCAGGGTTTGATGGAGTTTGGGCTGGAATAGATTCTCCCTTGCTCTGCTGCCAGTCCAGCTCGAATAGTTCGGTCATGCGCCGGGCATACTCTTGATGACAAATCCTGAGTCCCACTTCATGAATCTGATCCAAAGCCCGCCAATCAAAATTCTGACTGCCGATAAATACCTCCTGGTGATTAATAATGAAAAACTTGCTATGTTGCACACCACCGTCTTGATTATACCGATCAGTGGTGCGAACTTGAATCCCGGATTGTTGATTAAGGCGTTCCAGGGTTTCCGGATAGATTTTAGCCATCCGGGCATCTACCAGCACCCGGACATTGACTCCCCTTCGAGCTGCCGCTTCAATGGTACAAATCACCGGCTCGAGAGTCGCGTTAGCCTGATTTGCAATATAAAATTGTTCTAGATCCAGGGTTGCAGTGGCATTACCGATCATTTCCAGCCAGACATCTGCCGTATTACGGATTTCCGGATTATCTAGTACAGTCTCAAGGGGAATGCTCTCGACAATCTCAAAATCACGATAGGGCAATTGCGCCCACGAACTTGAGACCAGAATAAGTAAAAGGATTATAAATTTTCTTAACAAAACCAATATCTGCAGCTTATACAAATTTATTAGATTGAATAATAGAATAAGGAGTTGTCAATCAGGAACCGACGGCTTTTGTCTTTTTCCGCCGGAACAATTTTATTTTTTCAAAGGTATTTTCCTCGCCCCGCAGCAGTCTTCCGATGTTCGTCCGATGAGTATAAATGATAAAGAGGGGAATCAGCACACTGACAATCGTTAAAATCGGATCAACTTCCATTCCGAATCCCCGATCAAAGATCAATAGTACTATCGGTAAGCAAATTGCCGCGGTTAGCGAAGAGAGTGACACAATTCCCGTCGAAAA
>CAZAKO010000190.1:0-3265 GCA_964485745.1 uncultured bacterium | reverse complement strand
CCATGAATTTTAGCCTTGAGCATTTGTCGCAAAATTGTCATCCTTTTCTCCTTGTAAAAAATAAACTAAGCCATTTTATTGAGGACACTGTTCCATAAGTCAGCCTATTCTCTGTGCAATCCAAGAAAATAATGTGCGAGGTTTTAATCACGACTTACAGTGCTCTTTTCATCTTCAAAACAGTTTTGCTTGACCCTTTCCCAAATGGATTTAATAGTATGGGTAATTTCTCCGTTGGTATACTCAACCACCGATTGTCCTTTTACCTGGGCTTCCGTAATCTGTTTATTATAGGGAATCATTCCCAGAAAGTCGGATCCGTTCGCTCTAACGATCTCCCGAATCTCCGCGGCTTTATTTAGATTCAAGTCTGATTTATTGACGATCACTCCGGACGAAACCCCAAAAAACCGAATCACATCCAGGACCCGCTTCAGGTCGTGAATACCCGACACCGTCGGTTCGGTGACTACCAGGGCATAATCGCTTCCGGAGATCGAAGCGATAACTGGACATCCGGTACCCGGAGAGCCATCAATAATGGATTTTGAAAGGACATGGTTGAGTACTAATTCGTCTTGCCTGGTGCGCACCAGGGTTACCAGGCGACCGGTATTCTCTTCTGCCACACCTAATTTAGCGTGGCTCATGGGACCGAAACGAGTTTCGGAGACAAACCACTCACCATCGACAGCGGGTTCACACAGGACGGTATTTTCGGGACATACCAGACAACATACCCCGCAGCCCTCGCAGGACAGATCATCAATCGCACAAATTGTTCGCCCGTTTTTGACGACTTCATAAATAGCATCAAATCGGCATTGCCGCAGACACTCGCCACATCCGGTACACCGCACGGGATCAATTTCAGCCCTATCTCCACCGCTGAAGAGTCCGTGGAACTTGACTTCGGGATTAAGGATCAGGTGCAAATCCGCGGCATCTACATCGCAATCGGCAATGGCGATATTTTTTTCCAGCGCACAAAAGCTGGCTACAAGCGAGGTCTTCCCGGTACCACCCTTGCCGCTGATTACAACCAGCTCTTTGGATTTCGGAGCTTTGGACTGACCATCCGATACACCCCTTGGCACCGATCGTATATCCTCTTTATTCCATTCAGGCATTATTGCTTTTTTATACACCGGTTTCTTTATCATAGCGCATTGGATAATTTTTTGCGCAATTCCCTGAATCAGATCCCGGTAATCAGGTAATTTCTCTACGACCAGATCACCGACCGAATAACACTCGGCAATCCGCCGATCATCCGGGATCTCCCCGATAATTTCAAGAGCTTCATCTTTGCAGTAAGTTTTCAGATTTTCATTATAATACTCCGCCCGATTCACAAGTACCACCGGTTCCTGACCTAATTCCCGACACATATCAACTGCCAGTTTTAGGTCATGTATGCCGAAAGGGGTTGGATCCGCAACCAAAACACAGAGATCGGTATGCTTCACCGTCTCAACTACCGGACAGGCAGTCCCCGGAGAGGAATCTAGAATATTGATTCCCGGTCCGAGATGTTGTTTTACCTTTTTGATCAAGCGGGGTGACATACCGCCTTCCGCCGTCTCGAGCAGGGCATAGTGAAAATCAATCATGCCACTGTGTCCGTGTCTGATCTGACCGATTTTCCTCTCCTTCTCAATTATGGCATTAGTCGGGCAAACGATGGTGCATGCCCCGCAGATGTGACACAGATTTTGAAAGAATAAGACCTTTTCCTTAACCATCGCAATTGCATTATAATGACAGGCATTTACACATTTTCCACAGGCAATACACTTATCTTCATCAACCCCCACAGGCGACAAGAGAAATACATCTTCTTCACTTTCAATGTCCGGTTTCAGAAACAGATGTCCGTTGGGTTCCTCCACGTCACAGTCTAAGTAGCGGACGATCTGCCCCTTCTGCTCCAGGGCGCGGACAATGTTTGTAGAGATCAAGGTTTTGCCCGTTCCCCCCTTCCCGCTGGAAATCGCAATCTTTAATTCCACTAATTAATCCTTCCTCAAGGTTGAACCGGAAAATGAGCTGATTTGAGATAGGACTGATTATCCAAGCGGACAGGTTCCCGTAGGACAGCTTGCATCTGAACCGCCGGATTTAGGGCTACCGCCACTGACAGCGAATGAACCCATTAGCTTTTTGATATCTTCACTACCACACTTCTGGCATTTCAACTCTTCCGGTTGAGTCGTGACGCCGACTAATATATCAAACTTTTCACCACATTCATTGCAGATATAAGGATAAATTGGCATATTAGACCTCAAAAATATTGTTATTTATAAAAATTATCTCTCGCCAAATAATTTCGTCCCAATCCGCACAATATTGGCGCCCTCCTCAATGGCGACTTGATAGCTATTGCTCATGCCCATTGAAAGGTACTTCATTTCCACCTTGGGAATACCAGCTTGACGCAGGTAGTCGAAGAGGACTTTGGTCTTTTTAAAGTAAGGCCGGGAATCTTCCGGATCGCCGAATCTTGGGCCCATCGTCATTAATCCCTGAATCCGCAAATGCGCCAACGAGCTGATTTCCCGGATCAGACCTTCCGCATCATCCGGCAATACGCCGGTTTTACTGGATTCATGTCCGCTATTGATCTCAATTAAGACCGGCATAACCTTGCCCATCTCAGCACAATGCCGATCAACCGCTTCGGCAATCTTCAGCGAATCAATCGTTTCAATCATATCAAAAATCTGTACAGCCCGTTTAGCTTTGTTACTCTGGAGATGCCCAATTAAATGCCATTGTACTGAATCTCCCACGTGCCGGTACATTTGTTCGGCTTCCTGCACGTAGTTGTAGCCAATAATTTTAACGCCCGCATCAATGGCACTTTTGACTTCTTCCGGGGTTCTCTTTTTGGCGGCTGCCACGAGTATAACATCCGATGGGAGCAGCTTTAAACATTCGGTAACTGATTCTTTAATTAGTCTTGTATTCATTTCTAATCCTTTGATTTCTCCTTCACAAATAAAAGCGGGAACACAATGTCGCTCACACAGCAGGGCAGCCAGACGGCAATAAACAAAAATATAAAGACTACAACACAGGTAATCCAGTTCAAAACACCTCCTAACGCCATTAAAATATGGAACAGCGAAGCCCAGGTGCTGAACAATACATGAGCGGCATGCGGAAACTTGGTTGTCGGCTTAAAAAATGCCAACGCGATACCGGCAATTGCGAAAGGATTGACCAGCCACCATTCCTCAATAAAACCGAGATGAATCCC
>CAZAKO010000189.1:0-3285 GCA_964485745.1 uncultured bacterium | reverse complement strand
TTCAGCATCAGGCGGCAGTTGGGATAGCGTGGATTATTTGCCTGTGATGTGACTGTTAGTAATAGCGGGTAACCGGCTTTGATTACTTCGGTTTGGACTTCGCCGTCGCGTTCGACAATCAGGTAATCGTTGGTAAATTCTTGCAAAGCCGCAACGTAGGTGATTTGATTGAAGCCGATTTTTTCGGCGACCTGGGGTCCAACCTGCGCGGTATCGCCATCAATTGCCTGCCGCCCGGCGAGCACCAGATCTATATCGCCAATAAAACGAATTGCCTCTGCCAGAACGTAAGAGGTTGCCAGAGTATCGGCGGCGGCAAATTTACGGTCGGTAATCAGCATGACGCGGTCGGCACCCATATAAAGCGCATGTTTTAATATTTCAACAGCGTTGGGAGGTCCCATAGTGATCACGATGACTTCGCCGCCGAGCTTTTCTCTAATCGTCAAAGCCATTTCCAAAGCATTCAGGTCATCGGGATTAAAAATTGCCGGCAGCGCCGCCCGGTTGACTGTGCCATCTTCCTTCATGGCATTGCCAGTGATATTGGCGGTATCGGGAACCTGTTTAGCCAGTACGACTATTTTTTTCATTCATCCTCCATACTGCGATCTTTTGACTGGATAGTTTAATAGGGAAAAGCTTTTATTCAAAAATTTTCTTGTGCGATTTTACACCTCCGAGGTTTCAAAAACCTCGGAGGTGTTTTTCTTTCTTTCAATATGCAACTTTTTGATAGTTCAGGTAGTCATATAAGCTGTGAAATTTGAAAATGGAAGGAATTGAAATGTTACCTAAAATCACTGCAAAGACTATTCTTGGTTATAGTTTGATGCTGGCAATTGGCGCAACTCTTCTATTGACCTCGCACAATCAATTATATGCAAAATCAAGCAGTCGCGGCTGGCTCGGAATCAGTATTCGGGAAATTACCCCTTCCCTGCAGAAGAAGTATAACTTGAAAAATCCCGAAGGTTTGCTGATCACTTATGTCAAACCGGACAGCCCGGCTGATGATGCCGGATTGAAAGAAGACGACATTATCCTGAAATATGATGGGCAGCCGGTGGTTTATGCTGACGATTTTATAGAAATGGTGCGGGGTACGGCGCCGGATACCAAAGTGAAAATGACTATCTGGCGCGACGGCAAGGAAATTACCGCTAAAGTCACCATTGGCAAACGCCGGGAAGCCCGCGAGAGTTACGCTTTTCCTTATCAAAAAAGAATCATCATTCAGGGTGGTCGTCCGGCACTGGGAGTTCAGGTTCAGGACCTGAATGAAGACCTGGCTGCCTATTTCCAAGTTGAGAAAGATAAAGGCGTGCTGGTTACCGAGGTCTTTGATGATACGCCTGCTGCCATAGCCGAAATCAGATCCGGCGATGTTATCACCAAACTCGATGATAAAGCGATAGGTAGTACCAAAACATTGATTAGGACCCTTGGTGAATATGAAGATGGTGACAAGGTCGTTTTAGAAATTGTCCGCCATGGAGAACGCCAGACTAAAGATGTTATTCTGAAAGAAAGTGCTTTACCTGAACCAGAAATTTTCCATTTGCCGTTCCATCATTTCCGGCATTATGATCGGGATGAAGAAGAGGAAATCTACCTCGATCTGCCGGAATTGGATTCCTATTTCGAAGAGTTCTTTGATAAAATGGATAAGAGTCTGAAGAGAGAATTCGAAGATGACGACACTATCTCTTCCAAGCCCCAAATCATTATCAAAAAATATTACGAGTTGTAGTCTACCCTAATCTTCCCCACATCCCACACAACACAAAGTCAGTTCATTCCCGAACTGACTTTGTCTTTATCAGAAAAAATGCCGCTTGGCAGACAGAAAACTTGGCTTTTACCCCTATTCTTCTGGGTCGGCTGCTGGTGGAGTAGTCCCTGTTTCCGATTGTTTATGGTGTTCCCAGAATTTGCTTCGAAATTTCTTTTTCCAGTGTTCATCATGATCGTGGTTGGGGTGAAAACCGCCAGCTTTGAGTAAGAGATGGGACAGTAGCACCAAGCCCCAGGCTTGCCAGTAGTTAATGGTGCCAAGTCCAAAAATCGTTGGCATTAACCAGTTCCACAGCAGCATGACAAAAAATCCAAATAGAAAGGCAAAACCAACGGCTAATGCCAATCCGCCTAATATCCAGGGAATGAAACGGACGGCTCTTTGACAATGGTTACTCATTTTTCTTCTCCTTTGATTATTGATTATCAATGATTTTCTTAATGGACTTCAGGCGTTGGCGCAGGAAGGCAACCGCGTAGCGCTTGCGGGCAAGTAGGGTGTTGATTGAAATCCCTTCGATTGCGGCAATTTCGCGAAAGGTCAAGCCTTCGATGCCTTGCATAATAATTACCGTGCGTTGTTCCAGTGGCAATTCTTCAATTGCATCCATTATGGCATCGTAAACCAGATTTTTAGTGAAAGCGTCCATTCGATCGAATCCGCATTCACTGACTAAATCCTCGATCCCCAGCTCGTCTTCCGGTGATAATTCCAGCGGTTTTTTCTTGCGATACCAATCAATGATCCGATTGCGGGCGACCGAAAACAGCCATGCCATCAGGTCTTCAACCGGAACAAGGGCATTCAAATTTATCAGCGCCTGATAGAACACGTCTTGAGCAATGTCCTCGGCATCTTCTAAGCGGCTGACTTTGCTGCGAATATACTTTAGCAGTTTTGAATGCTCTGCCTGGTAGGTTGCTGAAATCTTGTTAATCATTATCGCTTCCATATCGCCGGTAAAGACGAAGGAGAAGAAAAATTAGTGTAAATTTATTTATAAAAAGCCTCCTTTCCGGGATAGTTCATTTTTTCCTGGGCAATGTTTTCGGGAAAGGTGTAATAGTAAACAGTTCCTTCAGAACACAGAACGTTTGCCCCATCGTATAAGCAAGTTCGGATTGATGCAATTTTGCCTTTTTGCCCGATTATCTTGGCGGTGAGATTGATTTTACCCTTGTCAATTAGTACCGGTTTTTTATAGTGAATGTCCAGCCGGTAGGTCACCCCGCCGGTTCCGAGTACGGCATAAACCGCCCAGCTGGCGACCTCATCCATTAGGGTTGCCTGGATGCCGCCGTGTACAACATTCGGGTAGCCTTGATAATTATCCTGCGGATTCCAGGAAGCCTTGATTGTCTGGTCATCCAGATAGAAATCCAGATGCAAACCAATCGGATTATCGGGGGAACAGACAAAACAATTGTATCCCGGTAAATTGACGAATGGATTACTGAGCTTGATCATTTTTAACAATTCTCCTTTTT
>CAZAKO010000188.1:0-3326 GCA_964485745.1 uncultured bacterium | reverse complement strand
ATCTGGGTGGCATTTCGGAGGCAATTCTGCTGTCGCGCGGCGGATTCTATCAGGTTACCGGCGGCAACTGGGTCTATGTGCTGGCAAGCGATCAAAAAACGGCTTTCAAACGCCCGATAAAAATCGGACGTCAGAATCCGCAGTATTATGAAGTTTTGGAAGGGCTGGAACCAGGCGAATTGGTAATCACTTCAGCCTATGATAATTATAATAATATTGACAATTTAATTCTTAAATAGGAGAATATACCATGATTAGTACCGAAAACCTGATGAAGGTTTACACGACGGAGGAGATTGAAACGACTGCCCTGAATAACATCAATTTAGAAGTTGGTGAAGGTGAATATCTGTCGATTATGGGACCTTCCGGCTGCGGCAAGTCAACTCTGCTCAATATTCTGGGATTGATTGATGTTCCGACCGGCGGGAAATATTTCTTTCTCGGTGAAAATGTGGCGGGCTATTCCGAAAGGAAACGGGCTAACCTGCGTAAGAACAATATCGGTTTCGTCTTCCAGAGTTTTAATCTGATTGATGAACTGACCGTTGCCGAGAATGTGGAATTGCCCCTGCTGTATCTTGGTCTTTCCAGCGGGGAACGCAAGAAGCGGGTGGATGAGGTTCTGGAACGGATGCAATTGACCGCCCGCCGTAATCATTTTCCCCAACAACTTTCCGGTGGTCAGCAACAGCGGGTGGCAGTAGCTCGTGCGATCGTTGCCCAGCCAAAACTGATTTTAGCCGATGAACCGACTGGTAACTTAGATTCCTCCAACGGCGATGAAGTCATGCACATGTTAGATGAATTAAATAAGCAAGGTACCGCAGTTGTAATGGTGACCCACTCGCCGACTTATGCCGAATATGCGCAACGCGAGGTGCATCTTTTCGACGGTAAAATCGTCAAGGATAATGGCACCAAGAAATTTCGGATTTAAGCCCTTGTTCAATCAAGGATCGAATACACAACTTGCGGAGGAATAATGTTTAAAAATTACCTGCTGGTTGCTTTGCGCAATATGCGCCGTTTCAAAGGCTATACCTTCATCAATATTTTTGGTCTTTCGGTCGGGATTGCCTGTTGTATTTTGATCTTATTATTTGTCCGGAATGAGCTTGATTATGATCGTTTTAACGTTAAAGCCGATCGCATCTTCCGAATAGGTCTGCGGGCTTCACTCAATAATAACCGCATGGACGGAGTTGTATCCTGTGCCCCAATGGCTCAGACGCTGGTGGCGGAAGTCCCCGAAGTGGAAGCTGCAACCCGGATCTGGAATGCCGGTTTTCCGGTGTTCCGCTACCAGGATAAGGTTTTTAGCGAAGAGCGCCAGTTCTTTGTTGATTCAACCTTCTTCGATGTATTTACCATCGAGTTTTTAGCCGGTGATCCTAAGACTGCCCTGAACAAGCCCAACATGATCGTACTGACTGAGTCCATGGCGCACAAATATTTCGGGGATGAAGACCCACTGGGCAAACTGATCAATTCCGACAATCGCCGGGATTATCTGGTCACCGGGGTGGTTAAAGATGTCCCGGCTAATTCACACTTTCATTATGACTTTTTATCTTCGCTTTTAACTTATCCCCGAGTAATTAATGACAATAACTGGGTCAGTAATAATTATTATACTTATATTGTACTTAAAGATCCTCGGTCTGCCAGCATTGTCGAGGAAAAAATTAACCAGATTACCCGCCGCAATGCCGAGCCGGTTATTCAGGCGGCACTGGGATTGTCCTGGGATAATTTTATCGAAAGCGGTGCCGAATATTATTATTACCTGCAGCAGCTGACCGATATTCACCTGAAATCTCAGAAGGAATTCGAGATCGAATCAAATGGGAATATCGGAATTGTCTATATTTTTTCGCTAATTGCGATTGGAATTTTTGTGGTCGCCTGTATCAATTTTATTAATTTAGCAACCGCCCGATCGGCTATCAGGGCTAAGGAAGTGGCGATTCGTAAAACAATCGGCTCGGATAAAAGGCAGTTGATCCAGCAGTTCATGACGGAAACCTTGCTATTAAGTGCTATTTCTGTGATTATCGCGTTGGTATTGGTGCAACTGTTCCTGCCGGTATTTAATCATTTAGCGGGCAAAACGATCCATTTTACTTTTATGAATAATATTCAAATGATTCCGTTCTTTTTAGCGAGCATTCTGATTTGCGGAATTGCAGCCGGAACATATCCGGCTTTTTATCTGGCTTCCTTTGAACCGGTCACGGTTCTGAAAGGCGAGGCGGTCGGCTTCAAACGTAAATCCTTTCTCCGCAGTCTGCTGGTCGTCATCCAGTTTGTGATTTCGGTGATTTTAATAATCTCGACGATCATCATTTTTCGCCAGATGCAGTTTACCCAGAGAAAGGACCTGGGATTCGATCGGGAGAATGTCGTCATCGTCGAAAAAACCGACGACCTAAGCAACCGCCTGAATACCTTTAAAGCCGAATTACTGGAGAATCCCAACATCATTTCGGCTACCAATACAAATTCTCTGATGGGAAATAATTTTGGCAATAATGTCTACCGGCTGGCCGGAGAAAGCGGCGAGACAAATTACCTGTTCTGGATATTACGGGTTGACGAGGATTTTGCCCGGGTGTTTGATATTAAGGTCACCAACGGTCGGTTTTTTGAGAAAGATCGGCTGGCTGACAGTAACAGCGTGGTCCTGAATGAATCGGCGGCTCGCGAAATGGGTATCGCCGATCCAATTGGCAAACAAATTATTTTTCCGGATCCAAGCAGTCCCAGATTTACAATCGTCGGGGTAGTCCGCGATTTTCATTTTCAATCCCTGCAGCATCCAATTCGTCCAATGGTTCTTCATAAATTTAACTCACAGGGATTTGGTCGTTATCTATCGGTGCGGGTGGCAGATATGAACACGCCGACGACCCTGAAATATATTGAAAATTCCTGGCGCAAATCGGCTTTGAACCAGGCTTTTGAATATGAATTTTTCAGTGATCACTTCGCGAATGTCTATCTAACCGAACGCAAGTCGGCTGACATTCTGCTGATTTTTTCCATCATTGCGATTATGATCGCCTGCCTTGGACTTTTCGGGCTGGCGGCTTTTACGACCGAACAGCGCACCAAGGAGATTGGCATTCGCAAGACGCTCGGCTCGTCGGTACCGGGGATTATTGGATTATTGTTAGAGACACTGACCCGGTGGGTCATTGTCGCTAATCTGATTGCCTGGCCGGTTGCCTGGTTGATCATGCATAAGTGGCTGCAGAATTTTGTCTATCGCACTAACCTGCAAATCTGGATTTTTATCCTGGCGGGAGTAGTGACTCTGATAA
>CAZAKO010000187.1:0-3340 GCA_964485745.1 uncultured bacterium | reverse complement strand
ATTCGGGCACAGCAATCAAGTGCTTTTTGCGATTAAAATCAGTTATTTCCTGGATTCTTTTGATTAACCAAAAATCCCTGATAGGTATTGCGTCTTGCTAATTCCTGCCTGATGTTTTCGAGCAGGGCTCTCTTGGACTGTGTCCAAACCGGTACAATCAATGTACCGGCTCGGGCATCACTGACCAGACGCTGGATTACGACATTTGGGTTGAGTCTCTCGAGGAAATCACAAACCAAGTTGACCCAGTCCGATTCATCGTAAAGGAGAAACGGATTGGCTTGATACATTTGCGCCAATTGACTGCCTTTGATAACCTGCAGGTGATGGATTTTCAGGGCATCGAGACTTAGCCGGTTCAAAATTTCAGCCGATTCAAGAATTTCCGCACGTGATTCGGTGGGGAATCCGAAGATAATATGTCCGCCCACATGAATACCGAAGTTTTTGGTAGCGGTGATGGCTTTCTGAGTCGTGGAAAAATCATGTCCGCGTTTGGCCCATTTGAGAGTTTTATTGTAGACCGATTCGATACCGTATTCGATGGAGACGTAAATATGTTGATTAATGTCAGACAGGAGCGAGAGGATCTGATTATCAATACAATCCGGGCGGGTGCCAATCAGAATCCCGACAACGTCCGGCACATCCAGGACAGAGCGATATATTTTTTCCAATTGAGCAATCGGAGCATAGGTATTAGTATAAGCCTGAAAATAAGCCAGAAATTTGCTGGCTTTGCGGTATTTGCGGGCGTGCTGAATGCCGGCGATTAATTGTTCCCGGACAGGTTTGGGAGATTCACGGGATTCGGCGGTGAAGCTGGCATTATTGCAATATACACAGCCGGCGGTTCCGAGAATGCCGTCGCGGGTGGGGCAGGTGAATCCGGCATCCAGTGCGATCCGACAAACCCGTTCGCCGAAGGTTTGTTTCAGATAGGTACTATAGCGGTAGAAACGTTCTTCGATAGGGAAGGGAATTGCTGGCATTGGAAAAGCCGGAATTGCCGGTATTATTTTTTTAGTGCAGCCGTAATTTCTGCGACGGCGGTTGGCAAGCCGATGGTTTGTTGTTCGCTGGTAGTCATATTTTTCAGTAGGAGCTGATTATTGGCAATTTCGTCGTCACCGACGATGATGACCCAGCGGGCTTGTTTCCGACCCGCTTCCCGCAGTTGGGCTTTGAGTGAGCGACGCAAGAGATCGGATTCGACGGTCAGCCCCTGCGATCGCAGGTCAGCGGCAATTTTAAAGGCGATCTGGCGGGCATTCTCGCCGAGTACTGTCATGTAAATCAGGTTAGTCTCCTTGGTTGGGATTACTTGTAGTTCGTTCAGAATCAGCAGCAGGCGCTCCATACCGGCGGCAACGCCAACGGCCGGGGTAGCCGGTCCGCCTAAGTCTTCGACTAAATGATCGTAACGACCACCGCCGCAGATCGCATCCTGCGCGCCAAGCAGGGGATTAGTGATTTCGAAAGTGGTCCGCGTATAGTAATCCAAACCCCTAACTAATTTTTGGTCAACGATATAAGGTACTTCAACGGCGTCTAATAGAGCCTTGACGGCTTCGAAATGCTGGATGTCAGCTTCATCCAGATTATCAAGAATTGAGGGAGCATAACGGTCGAGGAGCTGCTGGCACGTTTCCGATTTGCAGTCGAATAATCGGAGAATATTTCTCGTCATTCGTTGCTGGCAGGTCGGGCAGAAATCAGCCCAATGGGGAACAAGTGCCGCATGCAATAACTTCAGGTATTTTTGGCGTCCCTGACGCGTCCCGATACTATTAATCCGGAGTTTCAGGTTTTGAATGCCCAATTGGGTAAAAATACGGTAAACGATCTGAATCACCTCGGCGTCGGCTTCCGGGTGGGGTGAGCCGATAATTTCAAATCCGAATTGAGCAAATTGCCTCAGGCGACCCTTCTGTGGTCGCTCCTGACGAAAAAGCGAACCGAAGTAATATACTTTAGTGACTGGATTAATTTGATTGAGATTATTTTGCAGGAAGGCGCGAATGACCGGCGCAGTCAATTCCGGTCTTAAGGTCAGACTACTGCCACCTTTATCCGAAAAGGTGTACATTTCTTTGGTGACGACATCGGTTTCGGTGCCAATGCTCCGGCTGAAGAGTTCGGTGACTTCGAAAATTGGGGTCCTGATTTCCTGATAATTATGGCGTTCCAGGATTGCACCGATGATTTTCTCAAGGTACTGCCATTGGTAGATTTCTTCAGGCAGAATATCTCTGGTTCCTTTGATCCGCTGGTACACTTAGATCCTTTACTTTTTATTGGAGATGGTTGATGAGTTAAGAATAATCCAGATAATTATCCAGCTGTATCGGATTGATAAAGAATCTCGGCTATTTGTTGCGGGGAATCGGCGGCAAGGAGTGCTTCCCGGCAACCGGCATCGTTCAGGATTCGGGAAAATTTACCAAGTAATTTAAGGTGCTTGGTCGGGAATTGCTCAGGTGTGAGCAGCAAGACGAATATATGGACGGGCAAGCCATCTATGGCGTTGAAGTCTACTCCCGTTTTAGAAATTCCGAAGGAGACGAGCACTTCGTCGGTATCCGCATATTTGCCATGGGGCAGGGCAACGCCTTTGCCAACCCCGGTCGTCATCAGTGTTTCACGCTTGATAACGGCATTTTTAGCAGCTTCTGCATCGGACAATTTGCCATTGCTGGAAAGAATCTCAACCAGTTGGGCAATGACCGCTGATTTTGTCTGAGCTTGCAGGGGATAGATGATCAGCTTAGGTGTCAATATTTTGGATAATTCAATCATTTGGGATTCAACTTTTTAACCTTAGTTAATTTACGGGTGTTGGAAATTTATACCAACTCTAAAATCCGGCAGCAGCTGCTTTTGAACAAGGAATGGGGTAAAAAAGAAATATTCGTCAAGTTGATCTGATCATAATGCGCATTACCGTTTTTTCCTGAGGCTTGCTTTCCACCAGGAATAATTTGCCGTGATGATAATCTTTGACAATGCGCATCGTTAGGCTCAGCCCAAGGCCCCAGCCGTGCTGTTTGGTGCTATAGCCAGGTCGGAAGATGTTTTTGCGATTTTTTGATGCAATCCCTTTCCCGTTGTCGGTAACGTCAATAGCGATCCACTGATTGTTTTTTAGCGGTTGGGCGGTAATTCGGATCTGGCCATTTTGTTCGGGTACCGCCTCTAAGGCGTTTTTAATCAAATTTTCGATTGCCCAGGAAAACAGGTCTTTATTAATCCTGACCTGAAAGTCACTAACCGGTTGAAATTCTATCCGCACCCCGGGTCTCAATTGCGGCAGGCGGCGCTGGTAATATTCGACAGCTTC
>CAZAKO010000186.1:0-3348 GCA_964485745.1 uncultured bacterium | reverse complement strand
ACGAATTTGACGCGCTACTCGAACATACGAGTCCCGGCAATGGCGGGCGGCTGCTGATTCCCTGGTATGTCGGTGAAAGAACTCCAGATGTGCCGCAGGCGGCGCCGATCTATTTTGGCTTTGGATTAGATGATTTTACTAAGGAGATCCTCTGCCGGGCGGTCATTGAAGGTCATATCCTGAATCTATATAATGGATTCGTGAAAATGCCGGTTAAAGTCAAGGAAATTCGGCTGACCGGTGGACTATCCCGCTCCAATACCTGGTGTCAAATAATTGCCGATATGTTCGAAGCCGAAACCGTACCGGTTGAAGGTGAAGGAGCCGCGTTGGGTGCGGCATTGCACGCCGCCTGGGTCTGGCAGAACGAGCAGCAGGAGGCTATCCCTTTACGCGAATTGATTAAACCTTTTATCATGATAAATGAAAAGCGGCGTACCGCCCCGATTGCGGCTAATGTCGAAATTTACCGCAAGCAGAAACGGCTTTTTGACGGGCTCAGCCGACGAGTTCGCGGCTTAAAGGGTGAAGACCCCTTTGCTCTCAGGATGGCTCTATTATAGAAAAATAGTCCGGTCTGAATAGAAATTTGTGCAAGGAGTAAAGATGAAAATCGAGCAGCAGCCTTTTGGTCAGGTATCTAAAGGGAAAACGGTTGATTTGTATATCTTGGAAAATGATCGGGGAGTAGAAGCCCGAATTACCAATTATGGCGGGATACTCGTATCCCTGATGGTTCCCGATCGGGCGGGTAAGGTTGAAGATGTGGTCCTGGGTTTCGACCACCTGGAGGGCTACATCGCGGATAATTGTTTCATTGGCGCAACTATCGGGCGCTATGCCAACCGGATCGGTAAAGGCACTTTCACGCTTGATGGTAAAAAATACAAACTCGCAATCAATGACGGACCGAATCACCTACACGGCGGAGTCAAGGGATTCAATAAGGTAATCTGGGATGCCGAGCCGCTGCAAGCGGCGGATATGGTGGGGTTGAAATTGCATTATCTCAGCCGTGATGGTGAGGAGAATTATCCCGGCAACCTGGACTGTACCGTCATCTACTGGCTGTCCAACAAGAACGAGATTATCATCGAGTACAGCGCTACGACCGATAAGGCGACACCGGTCAATCTGACGAATCACAGTTATTTTAATTTAGCCGGTCAGGGCAGGGGTAAGATACTGGAGCAGGTCCTGATGATTGATGCCGATCGCTATACCGTATTCGATCCGACCTCGATCCCAACCGGAGAAATCGCCGAGGTCAAGGATACTCCGCTGGATTTTCGGCAGCCGCAGGCTATTGGCGCCCGAATCAATCAGGTTAGAGGCGGCTATGACCATAATTATGTGCTGAATCAGGCGGACGGTTCCTTACGGCTGATTGCAAGAGTGACTGAGCCATTCACTGGGCGAACGATGGAAGTTTATACGACCAAGCCGGGAATGCAATTCTACTCCGGGAATTTTCTCACCGATTCGATTCACGGGAAATCCGGCAAGACCTACGACAAGCACTATGCTTTCTGCTTAGAAACCCAGTATTATCCGGATTCGCCCAATCAGCCTCAGTTTCCCAATTCGATCCTCCGTCCGGGGGATAAGTATTACCATAAAACGGTCTATTCTTTTAACAATAGTTAATATCAATCGGATTTCATCAAGGCTGACTACACCTCCGAGGTTTCAAAAACCTCGGAGGTGTTTACTAATTCACATCCTCCCAAATTATCCTCAATAATCAAAAAACCAATCCGAACAAGCAGAATACTTCAGTTAATATCCCGGAAGAAAATCCTTGATAAATGCTAAAATGATTTCTAATATCAAATCAGAAAATAAGGGCAACATACTGGAGCAAACCCAGTCAATGCTTTTTGACAAAGAAAAGAATCCCGGGAAGATGAAGAATTTTCCACGGAAGGATTCGTTTATTTTCCTGATTCATTAGAGTAAATTCATTAACAACAAGTATGGAAAGGGGGTTACTTGAAAATCTTAAAAAATACAAATGAAAAAATTGGGGATGTTTTTATATGGTTCTTGAATGTTAACTGAAAAATAGGTTTTTAAAACAACTTTAGTGAATTAATTCTAAAGAAAAGAAATATGAATAAGCCTTTACATACAATTCTTATTATCTGCGTTTTCTATTTTAATCTAATTTATGCTCAGAAATGGGTAAATATCTGCCCATCATTTATCCCTGAATATATCTACGGATTAGATGGAGTGTTTAAAAATGAATATGAAGGATGGATTATAGGTGTCGGTGAACTGCCTCAGAGACTTTATCGGACAACTGACGGTGGTATAACATGGAATATACAGATGTCAAAAGACAGTATATTTTATTCGGATTTAAGTTTTGTTGATGATAATTACGGATGGATGAAAGTATCTAAATGGATTGGTCCAAATTTAAATTATGAATATTTTTTATATAGAACTAACAATGGTGGCATAGCATGGATGCCAGTAAGTAATCCTCCGGATTCTGCATTTTATGCGATTACTTTTGTTGACTCACTGATAGGTTTTTCATGTGGAACGAATGCTATTTATAAAACAACCGATGGTGGTGAGAGCTGGATAATTCAAGACTTTATCGGTGAAGAGGGGTTTGGGATACACGATATTTATTTTGTTGATAAACAATACGGCTGGGCTGTCGGCGGTAATTCGGATTTCACCGATAGCGGCATAATTTTGAATACGATAGACAGCGGTAAAACCTGGCAAACTCAATTGCCTATAACCTTACCTCTAAGAGCGGTTTGTTTTAGCAACAGGGTACACGGATGTGCCGTGGGCTTAAATGTTTTTGGGGGAGGCATTGTATTAGCTACTAACGACAGCGGTGAAAATTGGCAAGTAATCTATTTATCAAGCCCCTGGCTAAATGACGTTGTTTTTACTGATGACAGTACCGGTTGGGTAATTGGGGAATATGGATACATCGGATATACAGAAGACGGCGGTCAAACCTGGACCCAGGTGGAATCGGGAACCGATGCCGATCTGAACCGCATCGTCTTTGTTGATAGTGGCAATATCGGATACATCTTTGGTGAAAATAATACGCTGCTCAAGTATGAAAAAAATGGAAATTATATAGAAAACAAATCTCTTTCCCCTGTTCAATTCACTCTATATCAAAACTATCCCAATCCCTTCAATACAATCACAACTATTACCTTCAGTTTAACCGAAGCAAGTCAGGTTAAGACTGAAGTATATGACCTGACCGGCAGATGTGTTGCGGTATTATGTGATCGCCATTATCCGACGGGGACTTATTCGGTTCAGTTCGATGGTTCGGCGCTTGCCAGCGGGATTTATATT
>CAZAKO010000185.1:0-3358 GCA_964485745.1 uncultured bacterium | reverse complement strand
CCATATCTTTATCAATACCCGAGAAAGACTCCTTGAATTCGATTCTGTAGCCTTCTCCTTCCTCAATGATGAGCTGGAGTTCTTTTACCTTCACGCCGCCAGCCTCTTATTGAGTTCTTCAAGGATCCCGTCTAATCGCTGCCCGAAAAGTTGATATACTTTTACCGCTCCACCCCTCTCATAGAACGGGGCATATTCAAAATCATCCATCCCGATTGCGAGAGAAGTGGTGATATGTTCTTTTATCATCGTGAGCCATTCCATCTGTTCGGGCGTGAATCTATTTCCAAGCAGACTTTGATGATCTAACCATTCAATGAACTTGCGGTCTACCAGATCGGAAAAAGGCTCCAGGACATCGGTTTGTCCAAGAGTAAACCGCAGAATGGAAATAATGTCAGTCAGCAGTTTTTGCGGACCGGCATGTTTCACCCTTGATTTTTCCAGCTGTTCGTAAGCCTGCCAGATAATCTCAGTCGTAAGTTGATAGGGCGGCTTTTTGATAGATTCAGCCAGCTGTTTGATTTCTTCATAAGTCAGATGGCGGCGACCATAAGATTTCTGGTAAATAAGCTGGATCGCCGTGAGTTCATCCTTATGCTCTTCAATGAACCGCTTAAAGGTATCTACGATTGATTGGGCTTTCTTTTTCGCTTGCTCATCAAAGCCCGCAAAAATTATCGTGTCTTTGCTCACGGTATCAATGACCTGTTCATTTTTCTGTTTAATGGTGATGAGGGTATTTCTAAAACCCGAGTTATCAAATGGTGTACAGGCAATTTTAACCAATTCTTCGGTGGCTTTTTGAATTTGTTCTTCTAATGGAGTGTCCGTATTGAAAATCGTCTTGGCTTTCTCAATTTTTTTATCTGGATCCACCGCATCGAGCAAACTATTGATGATCTTCTTCAAAGATTTCCCGCCCGAGGAGGTTTCGATCTCATGTTGATCTTTTTCATCCATCTCTCTCTCCAGTCGGGCAAGCCTTCCGGCTAAAGAGGTAAGCAGATCTTCATCTCTATTTCCCAAAGCAATTAATTGGAGTAGTTGATCGAAAGGTATGCTTCTTTTTTTCTCTAATGGTTGGGAATCGGTTTTATCATTTTCACAAACGCCGACAGCATCAACTATTACAAAGTGAGTCTTGTTTGGAGCATCCGGCGTAACTGCTTTAAAGTCCGTGGAGGAAATAACCCGTGTGCCTCTGCCCTTCATCTGCTCAAAATAGATTCGCGATTTAATATTCCGCATAAAAATCAGACACTCCAGTGGGCGAATGTCCGTTCCTGTAGAAATCATATCAACCGTAACCGCAATTCGGGGATAATATGAGTTTCGAAAACTGGCGATTAAATCCTCGGGTTTTTCGCCGGTCGTTTTATAGGTAATTTTTTTACAGAATTCGTTTCCCATACCAAATTCCTCTCTGACAATATGCACAATATCCTCGGCATGAGAATCGTCCTTAGCAAAAATCAGGGTCTTGGGGACCTCTGTCCTTCCAGGAAATAAATCTATGGGTAGTTTTTCTTTGAACGTTTTGATGATAGTTCTTATCAGGTCGGGCGCAACGACATCTCGGTCTAACTGGGCGGGAGTATAATCCAAATCTTCATCAAGCTGTTCCCATCTCGTTTTTCGTGTAAGTTTATCCCGTATATCAATGAAAAATCCTGCTTCAACCTTGCTGCCCTTCTCTGAAATTTGAGTCTGGATGCGGTAGACGTCATAACCGACGTTGACTCCATCGGCAACTGCTCGGTCATGATTATATTCCATCACTAAGTTCTGGTCAAAAAAGCCCAGAGTTTGTTTCGAAGGGGTTGCGGTTAATCCGATAATAAAAGTATCGAAATATTCAAGAACTTGACGCCAGAGATGATATATGGAGCGATGGCATTCATCAGTGATGATAAAATCAAAGGTCTCGATTGGGATTTTAGGATTATAGGTCACCTCCTTTGGTGCTTCTTCATAGGGAAATACCTCGAAAGCAGATGGTTCCTCAAGTTCCGGATCAAATTCAGTCTCGCCCTTAAGCATGGAATACAGCCTCTGGATTGTGGTGATACAAACCCTGCTTACCGGATCCAGAGTATTTGATGTGAGGTGCTGAATATTATAAAGCTCAGTAAATTTTCTGCCGTCATCAGGAGTAACATATTGCTGAAACTCATTTCTTGTCTGTCTTCCCAAATTGCTGCGGTCAACAAGAAAAAGAATTCTCCTTGCCTTAGCAAATTTTATCAATCGGTAAATGAAACTTACGGCAGTAAATGTCTTTCCACCGCCCGATGCCATCTGGATAAGGGCTTTTGGTCTTGAATCGGCAAAGGATTCTTCAAGATTTTCAATGGCTTCGATTTGGCAATCCCTAAGCCCGGTTTTTATCAGGGGAGGTATTTTTTTTAATCTTTCCCTCAGGGTATCTTCTTCTGTCAACCATTCAAGGAGTGTTTTAGGTTGATGAAAGGCATAAACTCTGCGACTGCGTGGTTCAGGGTCTCTTAAGTCTCTAAAATATGTCTCTGTGCCGGTGCTTTCATAGGCAAATGGCAAAGGCTCCTGAATATGAGGGATGTTTATTGGAAAGCTTCTTAAATAGGATGCGGTCTGCTCAGCAACTCCGCTAAGAGTTGTCCCGGCTGGTTTGGCTTCCACCACACCTGCTGCTTTTCGGTCAACAAAAAGTAAATAATCTGCATATCCGGATTCAAGTGGAAACTCACGGACTGCAACTCCTAAAGATACACTAAGATTCCGTTCATGATAATCCTGAATCTTCCAGCCTGAACTTTCAAGTAGTTGATCAATTATCTGTCTGGCTTTCTCTTCTGGCTTCATTTTCTATAAGCTATAATTTGATACAAAATATTCTTTCTTTTTTTATAGCTCCGCCCCGTCAGCTACATTGACCAACGGAGTAAAAATATCTAAGCCTCCACTTCAGGAATATACCGGGTTCGATCCGATCAATAATCCCGGATTAATCGCAACACTATTGATATAAATAACTTAAAAAATCTCTGTTGAAAAAACTCTAAAATCCTTCCCGTTCAAAGAGCCTTTTTTAAATGGGAAAGATTAATTCATTATATCCCTCTAATATTACTTAGATGAATTATAAAGTATATTTCATAGAAAGTCAATCGGAATTATCCCGACTGGATTTATCCTGTTCAAAAGTGACTGACTGACAATGCAGTAAAATAAATTCGTCAGAGTTTGATGCTGCCACTCAAATCTCTTGCATCAATCAAATGCCGGATTAAAATGTTCGTTTATTTTCTGAACATCATTTGCTTTGCGGGAATATCAATCGTCAAAATGCCGGAGCTGAATAGCCTGCTGCCAATAA
>CAZAKO010000184.1:0-3389 GCA_964485745.1 uncultured bacterium | reverse complement strand
AATCTCGAATATCATCGAAAAGAAACGGCGTCTCTATTTCAACGTTAATAATAAAAATCTGCGGGAAGTCGCCAATTACCTGTTCAATAAATTAGGCTGCCGGCTTTCCACCGCAACGGCGATGGAAATGTACCACGGATTGGAGATTTTATATCATTTTTCTTTAGATAAAACGGGGCAGTACTTTTGTCCGAGAGTCGTAATCACCGATAAAAAACATCCTAAAGTGGATTCGATTACCAATATTATCCAAGGTGCGATCTGGATCGAGCGCGAAATGTACGATCTCTGGGGCATCGAATTCGTTGGGCACCCGCGCATGGAGGAATTATTAACCCTTCACCATCCCCAGGGCTTGAAACGGCCGTTGAGATTCAAGGAGGGCGCATGAAGGCAAATCAAATACCGGTCGGTCCGTTTCATCCGTTGTTGGAAGAGGCTGAATATTTCGAATTGAAAGTTGATGGTGAGACGGTCGTTGACCTTGATATGGAAATTGGCTGGATGCATCGTGGTCACGAATACATCTCCGAAATGAAGACCTTTACGCAGTCTATCTACTTGGTAGAGCGCATCTGCGGGATTTGTTCGACGTCACATCCAATCGCCTGCGTGCATGCCATCGAGGATATTGACAATATCGAAATCCCGTTGCGAGCCAGGTATATCCGCACCTTGATTGGTGAACTGGAACGGATTCACAGTCATTTACTCTGGCTGGGTTTGGCGGGCCATTTTATTGGTTACGATACCCTCTGGATGTGGGCTTGGAAATACCGTGAACCGGTGCTGGAGATGTTTGAAGTTATTTCAGGTAATCGCAATCATTACGGCATGATGCGGGTCGGGGGAGTTGGTAGGGATGTTGAACCTGAAAAAATTCCGATCTTGTATAAACATCTCGATATGATCGAGAAAAAGATGGTGATGATTGCCAAAGCCGCCAAAGATGATCCGGTTCTGCGATCCCGTTTGAAAGGGGTCGGTGTACTGACTCACGAAGCAGCTATTGCTTATTGTGCTGTCGGTCCGACCTCGCGGGCATCGGGCGTACCCGGTGATGTTCGTAAAGATGAGCCAATGGATGCTTACGATTTGGTGGATTTTGATCGAATCGTTTTGCCGAATGGAGATGTCTATGATAAGCTGGTAGTCCGGGTTTTAGAAATAATCGAATCTATAAAAATTGTCCGCCAATGTCTGGATAAATTAAAAACAATTCCAGGACCTGTCCTGAATAATGTCAAAGAGATATCGCCGGGAGAGGGTATCGGGCGCTACGAGGCACCGCGCGGTGAGGTCTTTCACTATATTCGCTCTGATGGCTCGAATCGTCCCATCCGGCATAAGGTTCGGGCTCCCAGTTATGTTAATATCCCGACCTTTACCGCTTCGTGCAAGGGAATTCCGATTGCCGATGCGCTGATAACCCTGGCATCGGTTGATCCCTGCTATTGCTGCACCGAGCGCTCACTGAAGATAATTGATAAAAATCATGATCCGCAGAGTATTGATCTATTAAAATTATCGCGGGAAAAAACCGAACAAATCCGGAGGGAAATTCATGGCAATTAATGAAATGAGTTATCTGATTCTGATCCCATTGATTGTGGCATTAATCAACATTATCCTGCCGGTAATTTTACGGAAGATTCTTACTGCTGGTGTTGTGGTCTATCTCGCCGTACTGACTTATCGTCTATATTTCGGCGAAGCAACTGAGGCAATCCTATTCAATGCTGTAATTTTCTCAATTGATAAACTATCACTCTTCATTTTGGTTTTTATCCAGCTATTGAGTGTGATAATTTTATTATTCTCTTTAAAAGGAGTTAAGCACGAGTTTCAGAAAGCCTTTTTTGTGTTATACCCGATGACCATTGCTTTCAGTAATGGGGCGGCGATCAGTGTCAATTCTTTCAGCCTGATTTTTTTCTGGGGACTGACCGGAATTATGCTCTATCTGTTTGCAATTATGGATCATACCAAAGAAGCACCAGATACCGCAAAAAAGACCATGATTATTGTCGGCGGCAGCGATGTTTTCCTGATTCTAGGTTTGATTCTAATCTGGTTTGTTGATTCTCAGAAGAGTTGGGCATTGTGGACAACTCCAATACCATTGGATAGTTGGATAACCTATACCGCATTTTTCTGCCTGCTGATTACGGCTTTCGCCAAAGCTGGTGGATTTCCACTGCACAGCTGGGTCCCGGATTTTGCCAAGGATGCGCCGGTCGAAAGTGCTGCTTTTCTACCGGCTGCGCTGGATAAATTGTTGGGAATCTACTTATTTGCGCGAATTACCCTATCCATTTTTAAATTATCATCTCTGATATATCTGCTCTTGATAACGATTGGAGCACTGACGATTATCACCGGTGTCATGATGGCAATGATCCAGCACAATGGACGCAAGCTGCTTGGCTATCATGCCGTGAGTCAGGTTGGTTATATGATCATGGGAGTTGGCAGCGGCAGCATTCTGGCAATCATCGGCGGTCTGTTTCACATGATCAATAATACTATCTATAAGACCAGCCTGTTTTTATCGTTAGGCTCGGTCGAGAAGCAAACTGGCAGCAATGAACTGGATGACTTGGGTGGGCTTGGTCGGTCAATGCCGCTGACGTTTTTTTCAGCCTTAGTTGGCGCATTGGCAATTTCGGGAATTCCGCCATTTAATGGTTTCTATTCCAAATGGTTGATTTATCAGGGGATCCTGGATGCCGCCAGCCAGCAATCAGCCGGTTATCAGATCTGGCTTTTAATCTGTTTGATTTTAGCCATATTTGGCAGTGCTCTGACGCTGGCCAGTTTTATGAAATTTATTCACTCGATTTTTCTGAGTCGCAGACCGGAAAAATTAGCCCAGATTCATGAGGCACCATTCAACCAGTGGTTGGCTACAGGACTACTTTCAATCCTGTGCATTGGCTTTGGGATTTTCGCCAAAGAGTTGCCTTTGAAGCACTTTATTTTACCGGCAATGAATCAATCAGGATTAAATCTGCTGGGCGCTTATAATCCTTTACTCCTGCTGGGATTATTTGGGCTGGCGCTCATCATCGGATTAATGCTTTACTGGTTCACGCGCAAGGTCCGTTTTGATGAAATCTATCTTGGAGGCATGGAAGCGCTGGAACGTTTTCGGATAACTGGCACTGGTTTTTATAACGAAATCCGCAACATGAAGCCTCTAAAGGGCATCTATAACAGTGCCGAAAAGAAACACTTAGATATTTACGATCTCAGCCGACGCTGTTCTTTGGCAATTGCTAAAGTGTTCAGTTCAGTTCACAACGGGCAGCTGCTTTTCTATAACCTCTGGCTGGTGTTAGGATTGCTAATTCTTTTGTGGGTGGTAATATGATCAATAATAACTACTC
>CAZAKO010000183.1:0-3395 GCA_964485745.1 uncultured bacterium | reverse complement strand
CTGCTAAAAGAAATCCTTGACAATCCGCTAAAGATATTAGAAGTTACGGGGGTAAGGAGTAGTGTTTACAATCAGCACAAATTAGCGATAGTTTATGGCAAATATGATTGTTGACTTATATCGGTTAGGAAATTAGGAGCACAACCAATGACCGACAAATTTAATCTCAGTAAAAAGAAGAGCAACACGCAACCCTACGACTCAAGGATCACCGAGCGATGTGAAAAATGCTCAGCTGAAATCGTTTATCGCCGGAATTCCTATTTTGGTAAGACAACCTATTACAAAATGTGCAACAGCTGCGGATGGTATCAATTGCTGGACCGTGAGACGTGGCGCAATGTTGTTAATCGGATTGATCCCTCAGCCGTAGCCGAAGAAGTTAGCGACCAATCCTGATTGAATATTTTAGTTTTGGCTGTCTTAGCCAAAGAATTGAATCCGATAAGAGAGCATCTATTATCGCTATCCCCGGCTCTCAAGCCCATAGCTCTATCCTTTTTAAAAATTTCCATCGGGCTCCGAAAAGATACCAATTATTTGAAAAATTATCTCGATGAGAAACAGATTGAGCTGGTCATTAATGCCGGCAGTGCCGGCGCCTTGAGTCCCGCGGTGGCGCTGAAAGAGGTAATCTTTCCCGAGCTTTATCTTGCCCGGGATGCCGTTCCGCTGACCGCTGAGTTACTTCTTGGGAAATGGTTCACGATTCAGCCAAAATTGTTAGTTGACTTTCGGCGAGGTACTTTGTATACTTCAACCATGCCGATTAAATCTACAGAACAGCGCAACGCAATTTACGCGCGAACCCATGCTCTTGGGGTAGACCTGGAAGCCTACTTGATTGCCCAGCTCTGCCTCGAGCTGCGAGTTCCGTTTACGGCATTAAAAGTTATTACCGATGCAGCCGATGATCAGACTTCGGTGAGCTTTAACCGGAATCTGGAGGATGCTGTTACTAATTTAAAATTGAGATTGCAAACTTTGATTGAAGTAATTCATCAGGAAATCAATTAAGGGGCAAGAGAGTGGATGATCCGGGTCGCATCTCGGTGATTATTCCAACTTATAACCGGAGTGAGGTGCTCGAGCGGGCGATCAAATCGGTGCTTGCCCAGACTTATACAAATTTCGAATTAATTGTGGTGGATGATGGCTCCACCGATAACACTAACCGGATTCTGACGAAGTATGGCCGCAGGATCAGGTTTTTTTCCAAACTGCACGGCGGTGTATCCTCAGCCCGGAATTTTGGACTGGAAAAAGGTGAGGGAACCTGGGTCGCCTTTTTGGATTCCGACGACTACTGGCTGCCGCGCAAGCTGGAGCGTCAGATGCAGTACCTCCAGGAACATCCGGAAATTCTGATTCTCCAGACCGATGAAAAATGGATTCGCCAGGGGCGCTTAGTGAATCCGATGAAAAAGCATCAGAAATATTCCGGCTGGATTTTCCCACAGTGTCTGCCGCTGTGCATCGTCAGTCCGTCAGCCGTATTGATTCATCAAAGAATCTTCAATGATATTGGCGTGTTTGATGAAAATTTACCGGTTTGTGAGGATTACGATCTCTGGCTCAGGATTGCCCTAAAATATCCAATCTATCTATTACCTGAAAAATTGATTGTCAAAACCGGCGGTCATGAGGATCAACTCTCCCGCCAATATTGGGGACTCGACCGCTATCGGGTGCAGGTACTTGAAAAGGTACTCAATTATGACCTGACCGATGAACAGTACGAAATGGTGCTCAAGGAGATCATTCGCAAGCTTAACATACTCGATCAGGGGCGCCGGAAACGCGAAGAGTTACCCAATATTTTTACGGGAAAATTAACCGAATACCGGAGTAAACTCCATGAATTCCATCAAGCCGGTCGTACTCAATCTGCGCCAGCTCAACCGGAACGATAATACTTTTAATGTTTTCAACAGACCACCAGGGAAAAAAGAACATGCGTCTTTTCTTCTCCCTCATCCTATTTTGGTACAGCGACAGGCATCGCAATATCGGTTGATTTATGGATTTGAAATTCTGGATTATGCCGACGAGAAGAAAATCGAATTTGCGGCTTATCGCCTACCCGCGACGGCTAAATCACTGGATATTCTGAAACTTATCCTGCAACTTCAAACCAGCAGCCAGATTCTTTCTCCCCCTGAAATTGGGAGGTTTCTGCAACTTGCCGAGCAGCTGCAGCTTAGTCCAGCTGAAATCCAAACTCAGCTGCTACCGTTACTGCACCTGTCTGGGGATAACCGCCTGATTGATCAATATCGTTCGCTGGTTTCTATTCCGGAACCACTGGATAGTTACCTGCTTTCCCGCAATGCACCCTTGAAAACCTGGCTGCGGTTTGCCGGTCTTTCTGGTGAAGAGTACCAATGCTATGCGAAATTGATCACTTTACTTAAGCCGAGTTTAAGCGTTTTGGATGAGATTAGAATTAATTTACAGGAAATACAAAGCCGGGATAAAAACTCCTTGAAGGCAATTCTCCAGGATCTGGATTGGGAGCAATATTTAACGGCAGAGGGTGAGACTAAGGCTGCCCTCGCGCGCCTGCGGCAGGCAATCTATGCCAAGCGATTTCCCCAATTATCCGGACATCTGCAGCAAATCCGGCGGCGAATTCAAGACCTTAAGCTGCCGGCTAACGCGGAATTGAACTTTGACGAAACCGGCGAATGCCGGGAGTTGCAGCTGACCTGGCGCTTGAAGACGCCCAAAGACCTCCGGCGTCTGCGCGAATTCACTGAGCCCCCGACCTTAGAAAAAGTACGGCGCCTGCTGGATGAATTGTAGATGAATCCTGAGCAGCGGCTGAAATCTATTTATATTTCTGAATCGGCATTAAAAGATCCGGTTACCAATCAAATAATCAATCAGCTGCCTCGCCGCATCTGTAAAATCGTTGCTGACGACTACGCTGTCGCGAATGAAATCCGGGGAATTAATCCCAAACAGGTTTTATATCTGACCCGCTCCAAGGGGGAAACGGTTAAAAGGTGTCCCGGAACAGACACCAGTTATTTATGCTGTCGCTATCAGGTGATTAATCAGACGCTGAATTGTCCGCTGAATTGTGTTTATTGTATCCTGCAGTATTATTTGAATCAGCCAGCGACGACAATTTATACCGATTTTCCCAAAATTTTTACCGAGCTGAGAAAAAAATTAGCCGCCCAACCAAAACGCTTCTTTCGAGTTGGTACCGGCGAGCTCGGTGATAGTCTGGCATATTACGGTTCAATGCTCTTTGCCCGGGAAGCGATTGCGATTTTTGCCGAAGTTCCAAATGGAATCCTGGAATTAAAGACCAAAACAGTGAACATAGCTGATTTACTTACTCTTCGGCATAACGGTCACACGGTGTTAGCCTGGTCGCTTAATCC
>CAZAKO010000182.1:0-3397 GCA_964485745.1 uncultured bacterium | reverse complement strand
TCGCCGACCTGTCTCATTCGCTGAAAAATATCGTCGCCACGGTTGCCGACCCGCTTGAAAATCTCCGGCAGGCGAAGGAATATGTTGACATAACCATCGAAAAAGCTTTGCGCGGGGCGAACCTGGTGCGGGAGATCACCAACGCGATGAACTATTCCCTTAAGGGAAGAAGCGATGATTTTTATTATGATGCCAAACGTAATCAGGGCAAAGATTCACAAACCTTAGCCGAAATGGTCAACGCTTCTTTACGGAATTCAGTATCCAATATGTTTGATACTAAATATTTCTCAACCTTTTCAAAGAAATATTTCCCTGACCGAGACTCTTTTTTCATTGCCAGGAACGATTGGACTAACATCGGCACGGACACGGATACCGATCGGATCGTGAATTTCATTGAGAAATATTTGACTAAGATTGAGATAGATCTGAACGAGGTCGGAAATCTGTCCATCGGCAATGACAAAGGTTCGGCTGTAAAACTGCTGACCATTATCCAGGAAATGATCCTGAATGCGATTAAATATTCATCTTTCATCGAACCATCTGAGCGTTCAGTCAGGATTCAAATCTCGGGTGATGATAATTACCTGACTATATCGGTTGAGAATAAATTCAAACCAAAAGTAAAGGTCAAAACCACCGGCATGGGACTGGTAATTCTGAAAAACTTTGCCGAGATGCTGAATACATCACTAGAGATCAAGACTGCGAAAAATATCTACTCCGTTAAATTTAAAATCCCAGACTTCTGGAAGGGGAAAAAGTCATGAGAATTCTATTCGTTGAAGACGAACTCGAAAAGAATATACCTCGTCTGCTGCGGCCGCTCTTCGGGCAATTTCTAAGCAAAAACCAGAAAGATGAACTGCAAGTCCTCGAAAACGACGAATATGGGGCAACGCCAGAACAGATCAAAGCGATCATGGAGCGCAAGGACCTCTTCAGGATTGAGTACCGTTTCCCCGAAGCTTTGAGAGAAATTATCAGCCATCCGGACAAGTACGCTTTGTTCATCATAGACCGGAATTTGTCACTGACCGAATATGATTTAGCAGAAGTCCAGGCCATTGATAATAACTTTTCAGAAGCCCAGTATGACAAGTTTTTCGAACGGGAAGGCGACTATTTTCTGCATAAACTTATTTACCAGAACATTGATGTCGCAACTCGTTTATACTTTTTAACTGCCTATTCATTCGATAATGAAATCAAGGGTGCTGATGATCTGAAGAATCATCTTGAGTTTAAAAAATTTGGCAGGGAAAATTTCATCGAGAAAGCCAATAGTAATGACATAATTCGCCTTCAGAACATTATCGAGAATCAGCCGGCTTTTCTGATTCGTCACGAAAACCTAGAATACCTGGATATTTTAAAACAGAGAATTGGTGAGAACATAAGCGACAGTTTTTGGTATATTCTGGTAAACGGAAATAATAAATATTATGTTCAAACGAATCTCGGAGCGATAAGAGTTCTCCTGGAAAATATTATGAGAGTTACAGCCCAGATATTAAATGCTCCCGATGAATGCTGGGAAAAAGGGAAAAGCATTAAAACCCGGAGCGTATTAAACTGGCTTTTTCAATACGACAGCGAAACTAAAACGAATAATTACCAGTTCGACACCAACTCTATTATCAAGGATTTCTGCTACAACGTTTACGAAATATCGAGCGATTTTGGGGCTCACAACCCCCCGCCCGGTTTTCAGCCGACGACCGATACTGTCAATGCTCTGGTTTACGCACTGAAAGATATTATCGTCTGGTTTGATAATGCGTTGACCAATTATTCTCGATAGACTTAACAAATAAATACAGTTGCAGTGAATTGATTATCCGATAAAAAATCAAGCAAAAACTTCTTACTGTTCCTGCAACCAAGTCAAATTTTACTCCCCGATCACCTGCACAAAGACCTGCCGCTGTCGCGGACGGTTATCATGGTCAATGACCACAATCTGCTGCCAGGTGCCCAGCACTAATCTGCCGGAATCGAAAGGAATAGTCAGCGAAGGTCCCATAAAGCTGGCTCGCAGGTGCGAAAATCCATTATCATCGCCCCAGGTTTGGGAGTGGTGTGAATGCATCTGCCGGGAAGCGAATTTTTCTAACAGCTCTTTCATATCCTGAACCAGCGCCGGTTCGTATTCGATAGTCGTGACACTGGCAGTCGAGCCGATCGCACTGACCGTTACTATGCCTTGCTGACAAGCTGATTGATTGACAATTTCCTGGACCCGGTCGGTAATGTCATGTGTGTCAGAAAAGCCTCTGGTTTGTAAAACAATTTTATCGCCATAGATCATTTTCTATCGTATCTCCTTTCAACCGGAAATATAGAACCAGCGATCCAAAGAAGCAAACTGCCGGCAAGAATAATTCCTGACTATTTTCTATTTACCCGAAAATCTTTAGATTCAGTCTGTGAATGAACTGATTGCCATAATTGATGATGAACCTGATATATTGCAGCTGGTGACATTACAACTGCAAAAGAATGGCTTCCGCACCGCCGGGTTTGCCGACGTCGCCGGATTTTATGATTTTCTGAAAGAAAAAAGTCCCAATCTGATCATACTTGATTTGATGTTATCGGACAGCGATGGGATCGAGATCTGCAAATATTTGAAAGGCAATTCACCGACCGCGGCAATTCCAATCATCATGCTGACGGCTCGCGCCGAGGAATTCGACAAGGTTCTGGGGCTGGAAATCGGCGCCGATGACTATGTCACGAAACCATTTTCCGCACGCGAATTAATAGCCCGGGTTAAAGCCATTCTGCGGCGAACTCAAACATCTCAGGCTGATAATCTTATCAAAATTGTGGATGGCTTGACGATTGACTTACAAAAATACGAAGTATTAGCTAATGGCAAGCCGATCCGCCTGACCGCTACGGAATTTAATCTGCTAAAAATTCTGGCGCAGAAACCCGGTCATGTCTTTTCACGGGAATATTTGCTTGAACAGCTCTGGGGCGATGATAAGATTGTCGTCGAACGGACGATTGATGTCCATATTAAAAATCTGCGGGATAAGCTCGGCGCTTATGGTCAGTTGATCCGCAATCTGAGAGGGATAGGTTACAAGCTCGAAGGATGAAAAAGACCTTTTTCTACCGCATCTTTACCGGATACATAACACTGATTATTTGCCTGACCGTCTTGATTCTCGGCTTCTCTTATAACACCGTGCGTAAGCAATTCATCAAGACCCAGATCGCTAACCTGGAGGATTTGAATAGCAGTTTGGCGGTTTCATTATTACCGATAATTAATCAGCGTGATTATGATTCATTGGATCAATTGACGAAGTCGCTTGGGCATAGAATTGCCGCCCGAATCACAATCATTGATACAACTGGAAAAGTACTGGCTGACTCT
>CAZAKO010000181.1:0-3405 GCA_964485745.1 uncultured bacterium | reverse complement strand
GAGGTTTTCGGCAAGTATGCACGGGTCGAGAAGTTGTCCGGTGAAGTTGTCTCGGTTAAAGAACTGATTGAGTACGTGCGGCAGGTGGTTAGCGAGTACGCCTTGTCGAAGATACTCAAGACGCCACAGCTCGGCGGCGTGGACCAATTGACGCGTTTCTATCTGGTCTGGCGCTGGACGTATAATTCCGGGAAAGTGCCATTTGACGATGCCCGGAAGCTGTCCGCCGCGATTGGGGTGAACATCGAACAGCACTGGATTCCGGGCGGTATGATCATCAAGGACAAGGAATGGATCGAAGTCAAAGGTCCCGTAGAGCGGCGCAAAGACATGCTATTCATCAAGCGCATGCAGAAGCATTTCCCGGTGATTGCCCAGGAATCATTACCCTTCATCGCGGAAACCGTTGGCGAAGCGCCGACGATGATTGATGTCATCCAGCAATGCCTGCTATTCTGGGAAGACGGCGACCGGCTGGCAATCAGTAAACTGCTGGAAAGCAGTGGCTACCGCAACAACAATGACTTCTGGCGGGTGACGCAATCCATCAGTGACGTTTTGCCCGAGGGCGAGAAGGAAAAGCAACTACTACAGGGATTTCTGTACGGGAGAGAGAGTTTTCAGTCCGGGCGAGTGCCGGAGAATGGTAGAAAAAGACAGATCAATATTTTTGGAGAGGAAAATCAATGAGTTTACCGAATTGGTGGGAAGTCACCACACCGCACAAAGACATTATCGATGGGCGATTTGACGAATCGGTTTTTGCCGCCGATCTGGGAAATGTACTGATCGGCAATGCACCGGTCGAGTATCAGGATGGTGCCACCTTTTTCCAGAAAACGTTTCTGACGAAAGGGTTGGAAGAATTATTCCTGACCGTTTGGATGCGTCTGTCTGGTAAAGGTAAAGGTCAGGCGGTAATCCAACTGCAGACTCCGTTCGGCGGTGGTAAAACCCATGCGCTTTTAGGATTATATCATTTATTTAGTTCTGCCCGGGATTTATCCCATACCGATATTGTCAAAATGATGCTGGACAAGACGCATTCAACGGATATCCCCAAAGTCAAAGTGGCCGCGTTTGTTGGTACGCATGCTGATGCTTTAGGCGGCAGAACACCCTGGGGCGAGATCGCCGGGCAGTTAGGTTGTTATGACATCGTTAAAGAACATGATGAGAAGCGAATTGCACCCGGCAAAGAACGACTGTTGGAAGTTTTAGCACGCTCCGGTCCGACCTTGATCTTGATAGATGAACTTTTAGAATATATCGTCAAGAAAGATCGGGCCGAGAAGATTGATAAAATCACTCAGGGACAGACTGTAGCCTTTCTGCAGGAGATCACCGAAGTCGTATCCATAACGCCGCAGACAGCATTGATTATTACCCTGCCGGCCAGCGTGTTAGAACAATACGACGAGCAGGCTGAAAAGGCTTTAAATACTTTACAGCGGGTTTCAGGTAGAGTGGAAACTATCTACACCCCGGTTGATGGTATTGAAATTTATGAAATCATTCGTAAACGTTTATTTGAAAACCTTGGTGATAAGAAAGTTCATGCCCGAGTTGCTCAAAAGTATTTCGATTTGTATCAGGATTTACGGGAAGATGTCTCAGCGGAAGTTAAATCGGTTGAATATCGCCACAAAATTGAAGTAGCCTATCCATTTCATCCGGAGCTGATAGACGTTTTGCGTGAACGCTGGGGCTCGTTTTCCAGTTTTCAAAGAACACGGGGAGTGTTACGACTATTGGCAGAGGTCATCGGTATTTTATATCGCCGGCAAAAACCAGCGGCATTAATTCAATCATCTTTGGTTCCCTTAGACGTTTCAACCTTAAGAAGGGAGTTTATCAAGCATATCGGCCCTGAATATGATGCCATTATTACAGCTGATATTGGCGAATCCGATAGCAAGGCCCCGCAGATTGATAGTAAAATGGGAAGTGAGTATGGTAAATACCGCATTGCCACCAGTATTGCCACCGCCGTTTTTGTATATTCATTCAGCGGGAGTATGCGCAAAGGCCTAAACCTACGTGAACTAAGAGTCGCCGTATTACGAGAAGGTATCCCCAAGACGATTATCGGAGATGCCGTTAATCATATGGTGGACGAGCTTTGGTATTTTCACTCCAGTTCGGGGCTCTATGCCTTTAAGAATCAGCCGAATATCAATAGAGTCATTATTGATACTGAAGAACAGATTAAAGCCGAAGAAATAACCACAGAAATCCGTGCCCTTATCAATCGGTTTGCTGGTTCTGAGATAGAAACCTTTGTGTGGCCGCGACTGAGTGGTGATATTCCGGATAGTCGCAAGATTAAATTGGTATTGTTACCGTTTGATCTGCCGCACCCGGGAGAAAATAATGATTCTTTCATTGAGGAATTATACAGACAAGCCGGTTCCGGATATCGGGTTTATAAAAACGGAATACTGATTCTGGCCGTTGATGATAACGTAGCCTTGAATCTTAAGAAATCCATTAAGAGATATTTGGCACTAAACTCGATTCAAAATAGTCAGGAAATTCAAAGTAGAATTACCAAGACCGACTTAGCCGATCTGTCGAGGAAAATAACTGAGGTTAAAACCCAGATTCCTTTTCAATTATTCCTGACGTACCGATACCTGGCACATCAAACCGGCGAAGGGATCAGATGGATAGATTTAGGCCAACCATCTTCTGGTTCACAAAATACACTATCTGGTCGGGTAAAAGACTTTTTGGTGAGTGAAGAGTTGTTGCTGGAAAGAGTTTCTCCCAGAGTTCTTGTAAATTTTATCAAACTGGGGCCAAAAGATGAAAAGTGCATAAACGATATTTATGAAATGTTTCTGAAAATCCCGAATCTTCCATTGCTATGGAATCAGGAAACACTGTACGGTGCAATTCGACTCGGAGTCAGTGAGAGCACTTTTGGGTTGAAAAAAGATGGTGAAATCATCTTCGGGAGACCACTATTTGATGTTGATGGCAAGATGAGTCTCATTGGTCCCGATCTTGCCAAAGAGCTAATTGGTAAAAAAGTCGCTGAACCCGGATCTGAGAAAGTATCGGGTGAAACACCTACTACTTCGTCTACCGAAAAGCCGGAGCAACATGAACCGGATCAGGCGATCGGGAAAACCGAACCACTACCAAAACATTTGACACTATCGGCGATTATACCCTGGGAAAAAATATCTGGTATTGCGAGTGGAGTCATCGGACCTTTAAAAGCAAGAGACGCGCAGCTCAAGATTAAAGTGGAAGTGACCGCTATGTCCGAGCAAGGTTTCGATCGCACGACGCTGGATACTCGTGTTAAGGAAACACTCCAACAGATCGGCGCTCAGATTGAAATCTGGCAGGAAGATTAGTTGTGGTAGGTAATTTTCTAGAGGTACATCTCAGGCG
>CAZAKO010000180.1:0-3414 GCA_964485745.1 uncultured bacterium | reverse complement strand
ACCTGGAGTGGTGACCTGATGCAGCTGGATACCAGTGTGTCGGTTTATGCGATGTTGAATGGTACAACTCCGACTACAGTTGACGACCGCAAAGACCTGGCATTTAAAGTCTACCGTATTGCGGATGGAATCTCTGCGGCTAAAATCAACCTGTTTTTCGAAAAAGAAATCCTGCAGGCTGCACCCGACTCCCGTTATAAAATCCTGTGCTTTATCAGCGATACTAAAAATCGTTTATGTCCGACTGGCTCCTATTCAATTGGTTTTACTCTTAGTGGACCGGGGCAATTGAGTGCAAATTCAATCGAAACAAGTAACGGAATGGGTATGATCGAATACCTTCCAGTGGAAGGTCAGCTGGGAGAAATCACAATTACCGCTCAATGCGCAGGATTAGAAACCGCGAGTTTAGTTGGTGAAGTTTTAGCTAAAATCAATCCCGATGGCAATGAAATTATCCCAAGTCAGTATACTCTCAAGGCGAATTATCCCAATCCCTTCAATGCCAACACGGTTATTGAGTATTCTTTGCCCAGGATTACTAAACTGAAGATTGATGTCTATAATTTAGCCGGTCAATATATAGAGACACTAGTCGAAGGTCGGCAGGAGCCGGGGTATTATCGGTTGGAATGGAGTCCCAAAAATCTTTCCTCCGGCATCTATTTTTATCGAATTTTGAGTGAGGACTTTAAGGCAGTCCGGAAATGTCTGTACGTCAAATAAGACGTTAAATTTAATTTTAGATATTACCTTTGACTGTAATTATGAAAAACCAAAATTATAAAACAGGTGAAATAGTTATTTATCAAGCTCACGGTATCCCCATGTTAGAAGTACGGCTCGAAAAGGATACGGTCTGGCTTAATGCCCATCTTATTGCCAAACTATTTTGTGTTAATCGTCCGGCTATTGTCAAACACATCAATAATATTTATCGCTCAAAAGAGTTAGAAAGGAAAACAACCTGTTCCATTTTGGAACAAGTTGCCGCAGATGGAAAAGTCAGGAAGATGAACCTTTATAATCTGGATATGATTATTTCTGTAGGTTATCGAGTCAATTCCAAACGAGCAACACATTTTCGTATTTGGGCAACAAAGACATTAAAAGAACACCTAATTAGGGGCTACACCATCAACGAAAATCGCTTGCTTCAAACCAAAAGTCAACTAAAGGACCTGCAAAATACTATTTCCTTTTTACATGAAAAGTCAAAGCAGGAATTCCTTGCAGGACAAGAGCAGGAAATCCTGAATTTGCTTGCCAGTTATGCTAAAACTTTTAGCCTGCTCGAGCAATATGATCTGGGAAAACTTAAGACTATCAAAAAAGCTGAAATAAAATTCACACTTGAATATGAAGAAGCAGTAACTTGGATTAGTAAAATGAGAAGAGAACTGGTTGTTAAAAAAGAAGCCAGTAACTTATTTGGCCAGGAAAGTAGTCAGGCATTTAGGGGTATATTATCCACTATTTATCAAACTTTTGATGGTAGAGAATTATATCTTTCCCTCGAAGAAAAAGCCGCGCATCTGCTTTACTTTATTATCAAAGACCATCCTTTTATAGATGGTAACAAAAGAATAGCCTCATTTCTGTTTATATATTTTCTGGAACGCAATGACTACCTCTATAGAGATAATGGAGAAAAGAAGATTAATGATAATGCCTTGACTGCGTTATCTCTGTTAGTTGCCATCAGTGAACCCAAAGAAAAGGATAAACTAATCAAAATAGTGACCAATCTTTTAGCGTAATGGAATGATAAGTGAATAATATCAGAAAGAAAATCGCATTTTGAAACTTATAGATAAAATAGTAAAAATGTTTGGATTTATCGTCTGTTTATATTTATTGTTTTTAATGAAACATTTTAGGATTTAATTAGATTGAGAATGGGGTATCAATTAGAATCAGAGAAATGTAAGTGCTATTGGTTGATGATTTTATGTATCACTCTCATGGTTAATAATATAAATGGTAAACAGGGATTCAAGCAATTCGTGAAAGTTGTTGGTAATCACTTTGAGATTGACGGTAAGCCCTACTATTTTCTGGGAACTAATTTGTGGTTTGGGTGCAACTTGGGATCAGCCGGGGAGGGTGGCGACCGCCAGCGTCTAATCCGCGAGCTGGATCATCTCAAAGAGTTGGGAATTAACAATCTGCGTATCTTAGGTGCATCCGAAGGCGGTCAATTCAATACTGTCCGTCCCTCATTGCAGCCCGACTCAGGCAAGTACGATGAGGAGTTGCTCCAGGGGCTGGACTTCTTATTGACTGAGATGGGCAAACGCAAAATGTATGCGGTTATATTCCTGAATAATTATTGGGTCTGGTCGGGCGGGATGGCGCAGTATGTCGCCTGGAATGAGGGTGTATCGGTTCCGAATCCGTTCAGGGAGCCGTATGATTGGGATGCATTCATGCGCTTCAGCGCTCGATTCTATACTCATGAAAATGCCAAACGGCAATTTCGGCAATACGTTAAAACCTTGATTAATCGAACCAATATTTTCACCGGACAAAAATATAAAGATGATCCGACGATTATGTCGTGGCAGCTGGCAAATGAACCCCGTCCCGGCGGTGGTGATTGGGGTACGGCTAATTTTGATGTTTTTCGCCAATGGATTGCCGAGACGGCAGCCTATATTAAATCGCTTGATCCCAATCATTTGGTTTCAACCGGGAACGAAGGACTGGGTGGCTCAATGTGGTCGCAGGAATTATACTTAGACATCCATCAACTTGAAAATATTGATTACATGACCTTTCACCTCTGGATTTTGAACTGGAATTGGTACAATCCGCTCAAACCCACGGAAACTTATCCCCAGGCTGAGGAACGCGCCTTGAATTATATCCAAGAGCACATTGCCTTTGCCAACCGGCTGGGCAAGCCGTTGGTGTTATCGGAATTCGGCATCCCGCGTGACCTGCATTCCTATTCACCAGCAGCAGCCACAACTTATCGTGACCGTTACTATACTCAGGTTTTCAAGGCGATTTATGAAGATGCTAAGCAGAGTGGACCGCTAGTGGGCAGTAATTTTTGGACCTGGGCGGGTGAAGGTTATCCCCGCGATCCGGAGCATCCGATCTGGCAGCTGGGCGATCCGTATACCGGGGATCCACCGCAAGAGCCGCAGGGTCGGAATTCGGTTTTTAACAGCGATCAGAGCACCTTGGAAATTATCAGAGAATCTGCCCAAAAGATGAACAATCTTGGAGGAAAGATCATCAGTAAATGATTTTTTCGAAAATATTTTCGGGAGTGGATTATTAGGTATTCAGAAAATGACTGAAAAAGGTACTCCAAATAGCATTTTCTCTTCGGTAAAAATTATAGTTGCGAAAATATTTGACATCCATAAAAAAGTAATTAAATTCGAAAAAACGATTTCGATA
>CAZAKO010000179.1:0-3421 GCA_964485745.1 uncultured bacterium | reverse complement strand
TAGGATATTCCCCAGCGATCAGTGATTTCAATGTTCCGTAAAAATATCGGGCTAATTCCCGGCGCAACAACTTTGAATCTGATCCGGGCTATGCTGCTGGAATCAATCACGCTGAATTTGGTATTAATTGTCTGGCTATTTTTAAAAACCGCATCATAGCGAAAGATAGAATAATTGGGCAGGTTTTCATCATAAACCGGAGTCACAGTAACATCAACCCAAAAATCAGGATCCTGACCCCATACATCGCCAAAGGAGATTGATTGCAGCTGGAGTAGCCGATTATCGAATCCCACCTCAAAAGAAGCGGACTTGAGACTGAATTCAATCGCAGCATTCTTGATCGGAAGATATACATCGGCGTAAAAGCTCAAATCATCAATCCGTTGCCTTTTACTATGGGTATATCCGTTCAAAGCAAAGAAATGCGGGAAGAACATGTTGAGTTTGGTGCTATCAGCTTCAATTATAGTGGCAAGGTTGTTACGGATGGTAACCGGCAGATTCAAAGCCTGAAAATAAACTTTTCCGGATTGATTAGCCGGCAGAGGATCAATACTGCTGTGAGCGACCGACGGTGATACCGTAAAGTCTCTTAAATATACTTTAAGGCCAAACCAGATGCCATACGGTCCACTGGCTGTCGTGTCAATCTCCAGATTCTCTGGATCGCTGTCACGCCAGTCATCAGTAATAGCTACAATATATAATTTACGGTTGTCGACTAGTCGAAGCGAATCGCCTCTGAAATTAAAACTAATTGTAGTATCAGGTTCGGATTGCTTGGGAATGTTGATAGTCAATCCCCAGCAAATCAGCGAATCATCAGCCGAAAATTGCGCGCCGCCTTTTTCCAGATAAAGCCGCAGTTCTTTCACAAACCAGCCGGCCGAACTGTTAGTCAGCGGACGTAAGTCAAATCCCTTTAAGTAGAAGGTGCGGGGATCATCAGGATCATCGAGCATAAAAGTCAGCCTGGCGACCACCACAGTATCATTTGAACCTATATGGGCCCAATGGTTATTGAAATTAGAGATATAGGAAAGGGTCCAGCCGTATCCCGGCTGCGCTAAGAGTTCAAGAGGCAGCATCATTAAGATTAGCCCAAACAGGAGTGATATTTTGATCCTGGTTTTCAATTCTGCTTCTAACGCATTAAAGTAATTTTGTAGTTTTGATTGATTTTTGGTCCACTGACACGCACGATATAAACACCGCTGGCAACTGGCAAGCCCAATTGATCCAATCCGCTCCAGGTCAGTTGGTAGTTGCCGACCTGATGATACTGATTAACCAGCTCGACAACCTGACGACCGCGCAAATCGAAGATCGCGATCCGATAATTGCCATCTCCTCTGATCGGAACTCGATAACGCAGCTCAGTACTGGGATTGAAGGGATTTGGATAACACTCCAACAGGAAGATCGCGGAAGCAACGGCAACTGGCGGTTGAGTGTTCACCCGAATTTGCCGGCAATTCAGATCACGCAAATCAACCAAACTCAATCCCATTTCAGGCTGGGTTGCCGTTTTTTGCCGAAAGCCAATCCTGGCAAATTCACCCTCGTCGCATAGCGGCTGGTCAAGAGCCACAAAATTTATATCTAAGTAACCCTTGGCTAATCGCTCAGCGGAGTACAACCATATACTTTGCGGGGCACGGTTTTCTACCCAATCACCGGCTTCAATACCGCTAAATTCGATTTCCTCAGGATTAAACTTAAAAACCAGATGGGCACAGACTAACTGGGGAATATTTTCCATATTTAACTGCAGCAGATATTGGTTGGAATTCAAATCCGCTTTGCGCCAATCATATTCAACTACGGGATCATCAGGATAAGATACCTGCTTTTGGCTAAATGCTCCACTGAGCGACCGGTAGTAATTTGCCGCGATAACCATCAGATCGAAGAAATTAGTCGTATCATCCGGAGCGAGTGCATCCGGATCATGCGAAGCTGAATCCCCGATATCAAAGCGATAATACCAGTCCGCCGAATCGGGATTAAGCCAGAGATGATCGGCAAAAAGACTGATATCCGTAAACGGATCAACCAGCGCATCACAATGACCATCATTTAGATCAATAGTGCCACAAAAATCACCGGGAATCTGTTTGGACCAGGCGTCATATTTCGCGGCTGTCGCGTCTGCATCATTTTGCAATTCCCGATAACAGTGATAGGGGATGCCCCACTGATCGAGAATTAAAATATCTGTTAGAAACAGCGGACTTACCCCGGGTTTAAGCACCTTAAAATAGAATTCTCCAAGCGAATTATTGGCAATCGGAACATAGTTTTGCGGGCTGGAAGAATTACCAATCACTATTCCCTCAAACCGTACCACAGAAATAGTGGTATCTCCTGGCCAAGTTCTTACATCGTAACCACTCTTATCCCAGCCATTATCCTTGTACTGCTTTTCATCCCAAAGATCGCCGAAGGCAATCGAATCCAACTCAAGGTATTGATTATTCCAACCGACTTTAAATGAAGCATAAGAGAGACTGTCACCCCGGACAATATTTACGTGGGGTAGAAAGACATGCGCGGTAAAGGTCAAATCGGTCAGAAGCTGCGCCTTGCTTGTATCACTCTCATCCAGAGTTAGATAATTTGGGAAAAACATATTGGAATCCTCTTCAGCTGAATGATTACGATTAAAGATAATCACCGGCAGGTTGACGGCTTGAATCTGAAACAGTTTGGTGATGTCCCCACCCCAACTGTTAGACGTTTTTGAATAATCATCGGTAGTGGTGATGACGATAATATCATTATCTGATTTATTAACAGTTATGCCAATTGTATTCCCGTGTTGATTGGCAATCTCCAGATCCTCGGGATCATCGGTGCGCCAATCCTGAATTGTCATCGCCACAAAAAAGGTCGTGGTATCATTTAGTAGCCAAACGTTGCCTGGTAGAGTAAACGCTACCGGATTAGTTGGTGAACTCTGAACCGCAATGCTAACAGCTACCGATGCAACCAGAGAATCGGTGTTGCGATCCAGACTACCTGGATAGTTATCGTTATTGAACCATAATTCCAACGATTCGATGTACCAGCTAGCGGCACTGGTAAATGGTCGTACCCGCAATTGAGTCATTTTATAATCATTATTACCATCCAGATCAATAAATTGCAGTTTCATCACCGCCTTGTTTTCACCGGAAGCAATTCTACGGCCCCAAGCATTGGTTGCCGTTGGATAGGTGATAACCCAGCGATAATCTTCGGCCTTCAGTTTCCCCTCGAAAATTAAAAATAAGAGACATAATCCGGCGTATTTGAAGACTTTACTCATAATTTGATCCTTCTTAAAGAATTGAAATATGCATTGCTCGGTTAGTTCATACGCTTTTAAAAATAGTTTCGACCGAGATTAATGTCAAGGAAAACATTGTTTAACGGT
>CAZAKO010000178.1:0-3456 GCA_964485745.1 uncultured bacterium | reverse complement strand
GACTTAGTTATACTCCTGCCAGCTGTGAACCAGCAACTTATCCTGAGCGCCTTTAACCAGCGCCTCGATAAAACGCATTGCCATTTGGCGATTGGTAATTAGCATAACATTATAATCTACCGCAGCGCGCCGGATCAGGTAGCCATTTGTCAATTCTTCCCGTTGATAGCTTTTGGGAATATTAATTACTAAATCAATTTTACCTTCTTTAATATAATCTACTGCAGTGGGCGATTCTTTATCCAGCGGCCAGCGGACTAATTCAACCGGGATCTGGTGGACTTTCAAAAATGAGGCGGTTCCCTCAGTCGCATAAAGTTTTATTTTCTTCTGGTGTAATGTTCGCACTCCCTCGAGTAATTCCGCTTTTGAGGCAATTGGTCCGGTGGAAAGCAGAACGCTTTTAAAGGGCAGGTGATAGCCGACCGAAATCAAAGATTTCAGAAAAGCCTCGTCAAAATCTTCACCCAGACAGGCGACCTCGCCGGTAGACGCCATTTCGACCCCCAGCGTCGGATCTGCTCCCTGCAGGCGAGTAAAGGAAAATTGCGGAGCTTTGACTCCGACATAATCCAGTTCGAAGGATGAACTCGACCATTTCTGGACCGGAACCTGCATAATGATGCGGGTTGCCATATCGATGAAATTCTTTTTCAGGACTTTGGATATGAATGGAAAACTGCGGGAGGCGCGCAAATTGCACTCGATAACCCTGACCTCATTATTTTTGGCGATAAATTGAATGTTGAAGGGTCCGTTGATTGTCAGAGCATGGGCTATTTTCCGGGCGATTTCGCGGACTTTGCGAATCGTTTCCAAGTAGGTACGTTGAGGCGGGAAAACCAAGGTCGCGTCGCCGGAATGAACGCCGGCATTTTCGACATGCTCGGAAATTGCATAAGCGATAATCTCGCCGTTCTGAGCAACGGAATCATATTCGATTTCCTTGGCGTTTTCTAAAAATTTACTGATAACCGTGGGGTATTCCGGTGATATCTTGACGGCTTTATTTAGATAAGTGACCAATTCTTCATCGTTGGAGGCGACTGCCATCGCTGCGCCACTTAAGACGTACGAAGGGCGGATCAAAACCGGATATTGATGCTCCCGGGCGAATTGTTTGGCTTCCTCGATTGCGGTAAGTTCCTTCCAGATTGGTTGCTCAACCCCGATTTGGTCTAACAAATCTGAAAATTTGCGCCGGTTTTCCGCCTGGTCAATATTTTCCGGTGAAGTTCCTAAAATTTTCACACCTGCCTGATGGAGCTTCAGCGCTAAGTTATTGGGAGTCTGACCACCAACTGAAATAATCACACCAAGCGGATTAAAAATCCGGTAAATTTCGATGATTGATTCCAAGCTGATTTCGTCGAAAATCAGGTAATCTACCTCATCGTAATCAGTGCTGACGGTTTCGGGATTATAGTTTACTACGATTGTGGCGTAGCCCAGCTGGCGCAGGGTTTTACCGGTATAGACACAACTCCAGTCGAATTCCACCGAGCTGCCGATTCGATAAGCTCCCGAACCCAGGATCATCACCGAATTAGGATCGAAGCTGGTCAGGTCATGCGTTTCGGCGTGATAACTGAGGTACAAATAGTTGGTTTTGGCCGGATATTCGGCAGCCAGGGTATCAATCTGGCGGATTTTAGGAAATAAGTTGTATTCTTCGCGTAACTGTTGAATTTCGGTGACTGAATGTTTACTGATATTGGCGATTTGTTCATCAGAGAAACCGGCTCTCTTGGCTTCGCTCAAGAGGTCTTTTTCAATCTTTTTGGAAACGTTGCTGAGTTTTAATTCGATTTCGACGATATTTTGGATTTTATGAATAAACCAGCGGTCAATGTGAGTATAACTGTTGATTTGATCAACCGTAAAGCCTTTTTTAATTGCCTCGGCAACGGCAAAAATACGCTCTTCGGTCGGCTGCTGGAGCTCGGTTTCTAATTTACTGAAAACCAAATTCTTGTTGCCAACCAGACCACAGGCGCCGCTCTGCAGCATGCGAATGCCTTTTTGGAGGGCTTCCTCAAAGCTGCGTCCGATAGCCATGATTTCACCCACGGACTTCATCCCGGAACCAATTTCGCGGGAGACCAACCGAAACTTCTTCAGGTCCCATTTAGGAATTTTGACGACAATGTAATCCAGCGCCGGTTCGAAAAAGGCTGAGGTCACTTGAGTAATCGAGTTCTTCAACTCGTGCAGTCCGAATCCCAGCGCTAATTTGGCGGCGATAAAGGCAATTGGGTAACCACTGGCTTTCGAAGCCAGCGCCGAACTGCGGGACAAGCGGGCATTGACTTCGATTGCCCGGTATTCGTCGGATTTAGGATCATAGGCAAACTGGATATTACACTCACCGACAATCCCTAAATGGCGAATTGTCTGAATCGCTAAGGTGCGCAACATGTGGGCATCATGATTGGAAAGTGTTTGGCAGGGTGCCACCACAATGCTCTCGCCGGTGTGAATCCCCATTGGATCAACATTTTCCATGTTACAGATAGTGATGCAGTTACCAAACCGGTCGCACATGACTTCGTACTCAATCTCTTTCCAGCCGAGCAAGTACTCTTCGATTAAAACCTGGTTGGTATAGGTTAGTGCCTTGGAGACTTTCTCGATCAGGTCGTTTTTATTATTGCACAAACCCGAGCCCAGTCCACCCAATGCAAATGCAATTCGCAGCATCACCGGGTAACCAATTTTATCGGCAATTTTCAGGGCATCATTCACCGACTCAGCCGTCGCACTGTGGGGTGTTTTAATCTTGATTTCACTTAAGGTTTTAACAAACAGGTAGCGATCTTCGGTATTCAGAATGGCTTTGATTGGAGTGCCAAGAACCTTGACATTGTATTTTTCAAAAACGCCCTTTTTATGCAGTTCCAGTCCGGTATTTAGTGCGGTCTGCCCACCAAACCCTAATAAGATTCCATCGGGTTTAGTCTTTTGAATTATTTTCTCGACGAATTCCGCATTCACTGGCAGTAAATAGACCTCGTCGGCTAAGCCTTCGGAAGTTTGGATTGTCGCAATATTGGGATTGACCAGAATTGTATAGACACCTTCCTCTTTGAGGGCTTTAATTGCCTGGCTGCCGGAATAATCAAATTCACCGGCTTCACCGATTTTCAATGCGGCACTGCCGAGGATAATTACTTTTTTAATCGATTGATCCACATTCAATACCTTTTCGTTAAAGTCGTCGCATAAATCTTTCGAATAGAATCGAGGCATCACTGGGTCCGGGCGCCGCCTCCGGATGAAACTGTGTACTCATAAATTTACCCGAATGGTGAATGATCCCTTCATTGGTGGCATCGTTTAAATTTCTGAACCAGGGTAACCAACCCTCCGGAATCGTGTCCTCTTTTACGGCAAAACCATGGTTCTGGGCGGTAATTAAGCAGCAATTAGTACTCACTTCTTTGACCGGCTGATTCT
>CAZAKO010000177.1:0-3460 GCA_964485745.1 uncultured bacterium | reverse complement strand
ATCTTAATGACGAATACCGCCGGGATTTCGTCAGCTTTGCCGATATTCTTTTCTTCTCCACGGTCAATTACGCTTCGCCGGAGCCATTTATCCGCCATTTTCAAAAACTGAATCCGCAGCAAATCATCATCGCCGGAATGGGCAGTCGCGGCTGTGCACTGGGTAATAATGGCAAAATTGCTTATTTCAAACCCGTAAAGCTTGATAAACCAGTAATTGACACCAACGGTGCCGGTGACAGTTTAGCGGTGGGATTCCTGAGCAGTTATGTGTTAGACCACTATCCCCTTGAGCAAGCGGTAATTCGTGGATTGTATGCCGCCCGGCACTGCTGTACCTTGAAAGCCGATTCGAGCCACCTGATCACCGCTGGGGAGTTAGACCATTACACCAATCAATATCGCCAGGAAAAACAATAATGAAAATAAAATTCTATCAGGTTGACTCCTTTACCGCTGAACCTTTTAAGGGCAATCCAGCTGGGGTTTGTCTGCTCGAGCAACCCGCTTCGGAATCCTGGATGCAGAATTTGGCAATGGAAATGAATTTAGCAGAAACTGCCTTTATTTATCCCGAATCGGATGGCTTTCGGTTGCGCTGGTTCACCCCGATAACGGAGGTCGAGCTCTGCGGGCATGCTACCTTAGCCACGGCTCACATCTTGTTTGAAACCGGAAAATTAAAACCCAATGAGACTGCCCGATTCTATACTAAAAGTGGAATTTTGACCGTCAAAAAGAACGACGATTTTCTGGAAATGAATTTCCCCGCCACGCCCGCCAGTCAATGCCCCGAACCCGAAAACCTGAGCCGGGCATTGGGCGATGTCAATTTTCTTTTCTGTGGTAAAAATAAATTCGATTACTTAATCGAACTCGATTCCGCAGACGTCATCAAATCACTGAAACCGGATTTTGTCCTTTTGAAGCAAGTCACCGCCCGCGGGGTAATTGTCACCAGCCGCTCCCGGAATCCGCAATTCGATTTTGTCTCCCGCTTTTTCGCACCCTATCTGGGAATTGACGAGGACCCGGTTACCGGTTCGGCGCACTGCACACTCGGACCATACTGGGCAAAGAAACTGAGTAAATCCAAATTCACGGCGTACCAGGCTTCCCACCGGGGCGGTATTGTCCAGGTCGAATTAACCGGAGACCGCGTTCTTCTCCGTGGTCAGGCGGTGACAATCTTCAGTGCGAATTTAACCGACAAGGTCAGGAACGAATAGTGTATCTAACGGCCGAAGTGCGCTGGTTCAACAAGGGTTCAATTCCCCCGGCAATGATGAACTGGTTCACCAAAATTCATCCCCAGGTTTGGATCGAAGCAGAACATACCGATTTTTACTACTCACTGCCTAACGATGATACTATCGGAATAAAGTTACGTGAGAATCGGATCGAGATTAAAAAGCAGCAAGCAGTAGAAAAGTCAGTCAGACTTACTCCTCTGGCGAGAGGCGCAATCGAAACCTGGGAAAAGTGGGGTGTTGCTCTCCACTCGGCAGAAATTAATTTTAATGAGATTGCCGGCGATCCCATCTGGGTCGAAGTCCGGAAGCAGCGTAATCTGCAGCGTTACCGGTTGACCGAATCGCTGGCACCGATTCCGATTGCCTATCACCGGCGAGTGCCACAGGGATTGACCTTAGAACTATCCCAAATCACCATCAGGCAGGAGCCTTGGTGGACGATTGCCTTTGAATTTTATGGAATTGCGAATATCCCAATAACTGAAATTCAATATTTTATCAAGGAAATAGTGAGTTCGCTGCCGAATCTGCAGCTGGAGCCACACTCATCATTCGGCTATCCCCAATTCCTGAATCACCAGCCTGCCCACTTCGAGCGGTAAGTTAAAACACTTAAAGATTTTCGATCCTAATCACCCAGACAGGTGCCCACCTTCCGGGCGCTTTCGATCCAGGGATGATTCAAGGGAATATATTTGCGTTTATTAACTACTTTCGAAATAGGTACTGGCTCGACGCGATTGCCACAAGCTGCCACCATGAATCCATACTGTTGTCGTCTAATCAAAGCCACGGCTTCGGTGCCTAAGCGCGTTGCCAGGAGCCGGTCGTTTGCCGAAGGTGCGCCACCCCGCTGCAGATGCCCTAAAATTGTTACCCGCGACTCCAAACCGGTGAGTTCCTCAAGTTTAGCCGCCAGCCGCATCACATGATCCGGTTGGTAGACCCGGAGTTTAGCCAGAAGCGTTTCGGCTTTGATTCGATCTTCTGGATTAACCGCCGTCCTTTTCTGGGTCTCTAACCGGCGAACATTGGCAACAAAATTCCTGGAAACGGCACCCTCGGCAATCGCAATAATGCTGAAATTCTTGCCAATGCGATATCGTTCCAGAACCGATTCCGCCACCGTATGAACATCATATGGAATTTCAGGAATCAAAATGACATCCGCACCGCCGGCGATTCCCGCACCCAGCGCCAGCCAGCCGACATGGTGTCCCATCGCCTCGACTAACATAATGCGGTGATGACTGTAAGCCGTCGTATGCAGCCGGTCAATCGCCTCGGTGGCAATGCTCATCGCCGTATCAAAACCAATCGTGGTATCGGTGTAGGGGACATCATTGTCAATCGTTTTAGGAATCGTGACAATGTTTAAGCCTTTCTGGATTAGGCGATAGGCATTCTTATGCGTTCCGCCGCCGCCGATACAGACTAAGACATTCAGTCCGTGCTCGTGATAATTCTTAATAATCGCATCGGTCATATCCCGGGTCTTACCGTTTACTGCCATACAATGCGGCTTATCCCGACTGGTGCCTAACAGCGTGCCGCCGGTGGAAATGATTCCCGATAGCTTGTCACGATCCAGCTCGAGATAATTATTATAAATCAACCCCCGGAATCCGTCTTTAAAACCGATGATCTGAAAGTCATAGCTCAGCAGCGCGGCTTTGCCGAGTCCACGCAAAGCGGCATTCAAGCCGGGAGTATCACCACCGGCTGTCAGAACCCCAATCTTTTTCGTCATCTTAATTCGTCCCTCTTTTTGGCAAACTCAACTGGCGCGAAAAGTTATTCATGAATTTCTAATTGGCGAAAGAAATAATTCTGGCTTAACGATTTTCACGAAGCATATCCGGACTGATGAAAAATCGCACCTGCCCTTTACCATGGTCAATCTCGGTCCAATTCTCTACCTGAAAATCGAGGCAGACCACGCCGCATGAGGGAATCTGACTAAAAGGCTGATTGCCGAGAGCATTCACTAATTCCAGAGCACTTGGATTGTGACCGACAATCATGACCATAGAATAACAATCCTGCAGATTCTGCAAATAAGCGATTATCTTCGAGGTTGACTGTTCATAAAGCAGCTTTTCCGCTTGAATCTTGTCGAGTGAATAACCAATTTCTTCGGCAATGATTGCCGCCGTCTGTTTCGCTCGGACCGCCGGGCTGCTGAGTAAATAATCCGGTCGAATCGAG
>CAZAKO010000176.1:0-3543 GCA_964485745.1 uncultured bacterium | reverse complement strand
CCGCCGACCTCTTTCCAGTTCGAGATTTTACCGGTATAGATTTTCCGGATTTGCTCAACGGTCAAACTACTGACTTTATTGGAGGGATGCAGAATGATGGCAATCCCATCCATCGCCACGATATGTGCCACGGGATTGACGCCTTTGGCAATGGCATTTTTAATTTCATCATCTTTCATCGCCCGGGAAGAGATGGCAATATCACAGTTTTTATCCATTAACGATGCGATGCCGACTCCCGAACCACCGCCCTGAATGGAAATCGTCACATTCGGATTAGCGTTCATAAATTCCTCTGCGGCTAACTGGGCGATCGGCAAAACCGTCGTCGAACCTTCTACTCTCAGTTTGGTCTTTTCACCGGCTATCACCACCGAAACACACACAATTATAATTGATAGGATAATAGATTTTTTCATGCTTCTCCCTTTTTTATTTAGAATCCTAGTTGAAGATCAATCTGTAAAAGATTTTCGGATTTGATTGTGCCACGCAAATTTTCGATTTTATAGTAATCGAGTCCCAGCACAACATTCTTACTCAATCCATATTGGGCGATGATTTCACTGCCCTTAATGTCCGTCAAACCACTGTAAGTATCGGCATCCGGTAGAAAATCCAGCCAGGCGTCTCTTTCAAGTTGCCGATAGAGGTATTTCACCTGCCACTGACCTTTGTCCCTGATCTTTTCAGAGCCGAAAGCCACACCGAATGCCATGCCACTATCGGCAGTATCGGACTCCGCCTGTAAGTTTTGATTCATTTCAAAACAGACACCAATATATGGAAAGACTCTATCATAGAGTCCAGCTTCGGTCGCTAGATGAAAATTGTTATAACCGAGTAGCAGCAATTTTGTACCACCGACAGCAGAGTGCGAATTGGACCATTTGGTATGGTCGAAAGCCTTATTCCTGGTCTGATTAAAGTGATAATAAGTTGCGGCGACTTTCAAATAGTATTTGCCTTCCTGAGCCAGATTGACACCGGGCTGGAAAATCAGCAGACGTGGATTTTCAGCAATGACGTCTTTGACCTTCCCCGCTTCATCAAGCAAATAGATTCCGGCATTCACGAAATATTTCTGATACTTAAATAACCCCGCCAAGCCTTCCAGAGTAATGTCAGTGTCCCACATATAATCGGTCGGTGTCCAGAACCCAAGATTATTATAAAACTTACCTACCAGGATATTGGCACACTTCGGGAAGGAATAACTACCATAAGCGTAGTCCAGCATGAGGGTTTTGCTCTCGAAAGAATTTTCCAGCGTTTGGTTAGTAGAACGCGGATCGCTTGAGCCGGTCGCTAAGCCAAAGCCGACTTTAAAACCTTTAGTTACCACAGCTTCACCATTCAGGCGAAAGCGAATTCGCTGACGCATGCGTGAAACCGTATCGTCTTCAGCCGCTTCCCACTGATTACGAAAACGGAAATCACCTTTCAGATTCATCGTCTGAATCCATTTCGGCAGGGTGCTGACATTGCCCTTGTTGAGTTCCGTACGCATCTCTTCTTCGGTCAGGGTCAGGATTTCCTGAGCCTTGCCGGCGTCGAGTACGCCTTTTTCCACTAATTCATTGACTAAACGATCGAGTTCTCCGGCGTGTAGCGTGATGGCGCAAAAGCCGAACAACGCTAAAACGGTCCTGATCTTCCATTTACTCTTCTTCATTTGTTCTCCGTATTTTGGGTCTTGTTCATTATTTCTCTACTTTCACGCTATTGATTAGTGAATTTATTTAAAAATCAGGTAAATAAACGGTTAATTTTCGGTTAAGATTTTAATTGAAGGATAAGAAACCTTCTGAAGGTCGAATTAATAGCGATAAAAAGAGCACAGTGCACTGTGTAGCTAATGTTTAAACTAGCAACATCACTCCGCGGTGTGATTAGAAAAAAGAATTGTGCTTATTCACAACACGATGTTTCAACTACGCTCAAAATGCTGAGCATCGTGTCATTCCGATTCTCCGGCAGTTGCCGGGGAGAGGAATCGGATTTGGCTATGCTCTTCAATCTGACCCGATTTCTCACCCCGAGGAATCGGGGATCGAAATGACCTTTATGGATGATAACATAACCTTCAGAAGGTTGACAAGAATAAATGGAAACTTGAACCAGATTTGCAGGAAAACCTTCTGAAGGTTTGAATAGTCAGGCTAAGAGCCTGACTTACCCTATAAGGGCAAAGTAATGCTGAATCGGGTGCCTTTTCCCGGTTTACTATCTACCTCAATCTGACCATTGTGCAGCAGGACAATATGTTTGGCGATTGCCAGTCCTAACCCGGTACCGCCGAGCTGGCGCGAGCGGGCTTTATCAACAACATAAAAACGCTCAAAAATACGGGGCAGATGCTCCGCCGGAATGCCGCAGCCGGTGTCCTGAACGATGATTTGCACCTGATTTTCCTGTTTTTGAACTCTGATGGAAATCGTGCCCTTTTCAGTATACTTGATGGCATTATCGAGAAGATTGATCAAAACCTGCTGCAGCTTAAATGGATCAGCCTGGATCTTCATCGCTTTCGGCTTAACTTCAATTTCTAACTTCAATTTCTTTGCTTGCAGCTTTTCATCGAATATTTTAACCGTATCCTTGATCAGATTTGACAGATTAATTGTCTCATATTCCAGTTGACTTTTTTCTTCGATTTCAGCCAGGGTTAGCAGGTCATTAACGATATTGATCAATCGGTCGGTATGTCGGGCAATAATTGTCAGATAGCGGTGCTCCGTACCGGTCGTTTCCTCCTGAAGCGTTTCGACAAAACCTTTAATCGCCGTCAGCGGTGTGCGCAATTCGTGCGATACATTGACGACAAAGTCGCGTTTCAGACGCTGAACTGCCTTGAGCTCCGATATATCAGAAAAGATCAGGACGATTTCGCCACCGGTCGTTAACGTTGTCGCACTGCATAGATAGGTCTTGTCACCGATGGCAATTTCCTGACTGCGATCGCCACCCTGTAATTGAGCTTCCTTAACAAAATTGATAAACTGCGGTTCATGGATAATTTCCCAGTAGAATTTATCCAGCGGCTCTTTGAGGGTCGTGATTTTTTGTAATTCCCGGTTATAAAATGCCACCTGACCATTGGCGTTAAGAACCAGCAAACCGGAGGGTACCGCCGAGACAATTGTGCGCAGCTCGTCCCGCTGGTGAGCGATGTCTGCCAGTGAGTGTTTAAGTTCCGCAACCATAATATTAAAGTTATCCGCCAGCTCTTTTAACTCATCACCGGTATCCAGTGTAACCTGTGCTTCCAGATTGCCCCGCGCGACCTGATTCGCGGCTTCCACTAATTGACTAACCGGTCGGGAATAGCGGCGTGCCAGCAGAACGGCTGCACTCAAAGCCACAATGATAACCAACAAGGCGATTTTCATCACCTGTCCCATAACCTGCTTCAGGAGGCTTTTGACTTCACTCAGATATACACTCGTGCGGATCACTGCTATCGGTTGATCGGACTGGATCAGCGGCGAAGCCACATAAAGCATATCTTTTTCAACCGTGGTACTGAAGCGCTGCGCATGA
>CAZAKO010000175.1:0-3637 GCA_964485745.1 uncultured bacterium | reverse complement strand
GATTGATCGGGATCGGCTCCGCACCGTTCTTTAGCATTGGAGTCGTAGTTTCCCGCTAAGGCGGGATTGAACCACCAACCTGGCACGCCGGGGGTTGTCCCGATGGATCGGGAAGCCCCGTCGGCTCCGCAAAAAATTAAAAGTTCAAATGGATTTTTTTGTCTATATCATCCACTCAAAATCCAAGAATAAATACTACATCGGTTACACCCATAATCTGAATCTTCGTCTAATGCATCACAACAATGGCTGGACAAAATCAACCAAATCGGGTATTCCCTGGATTCTGGTATATTCAGAAAAATGCTCCTCTAAATCCGATGCAATCCGAAGAGAAAAAGAAATCAAACGAATGAAAAGCCGTGCATATATCGAATCTCTAACTCATTCCAAATAATCAAGTAAGGGGTTGTCCCGCCCATCCGGCAAATAAAACATCTAAGTTCAAATCAATCATCTATTATAATAAAAAGCCAAACGGATAACTGGGCTCTATTACTATTATTTTAAATTTCAATACAAGAGATGTAATAAAATTCTATTTAGGTTGTCTAACAATATGTTTTAGCAGTTAAGGACATTCAGATTAATATCTTTTTAATCGAAAAAATCCAGATCATTCAAGAGTCTTAGCATTTTTATTATTGAATAACTTACAACCAATCCAGGGAATTATCTCAACTAATAACCAGAAATTCGAATTCGGTAGAAAATGAACAGAAAACTGATAGTTTTTATTTGCCTGGCGCTATGGGCAACTTTGCCAGCCCGGGAAAAAATGTATCTCCACCTATCCAATAACATCACTTTGGGTATAACTCTGTCTGAGATTAAAGAACTGTATTTCAGCAGTGATGGCACTTTGCTGAATTTCAATATTGGAGAAACTGTCGCACAATATAAGCTACGAGATATTGATAGTGTTTCATTCGCCGAGAGCACCGACACTATTTTCATAAATTACACGGGCTCGTCCGCAACGGTAATCAATCCGCTGGCTTTTGAAGGTGTATCCGTCAGCATCAACGGCGCATCGGTGACTGTCCGGGCTACCGAAGAAGCTGAAAACGTCAGCTATAAACTCTCTGGGACAACTGCAAAAGGCTTATTCAAAATCTACAGCGAAAAAAAGTTTTACCTGTTCTTTAACAATGTTAATCTTACCAATCCGGATGGTCCGGCAATTAATATTCAGTCTAAGAAAAAGGCAACCGTAACATTAATTGATGGAACAAATAATACTCTGACAGACGGCAGTTCCTACAACGATTCCATCGTAAATGATGCGGGCGAGACCGAAGAACAGGATGCCGCTTTCTTCAGCGAAGGTTCACTTATTTTCGGTGGCTCCGGCAATTTAATCATCAATGGTAAGGGATCAATTCAACATGGTCTCTGCAGTGACGATCTTATCCAGATAATTGGAGGAAATATAACGGTCACCAGTGCGGCAAGAGATGGCATTCACACCAATGATGGAGTGATTATTACCGGCGGAACGTTAAATGTCACCGCCACTGGCGATGCCATAGATGGAGGTAACGGCTGTATCCATATTTCTGGCGGATCCATCACGACCAAAAATAATGCCGCTAATGTTGATGGGATTAAGTGCGATAGCACTATTGTTATTTCCAACGGCTCAATCAATATGACTGTTAGCGGCGATCAATCAAAAGGACTGAAATCCGGAAATAACATGACTCTCAGCGGCGGAGATATTACCATTAACACTTCCGGCAATGCCGTACTGGAAACATCCGGCACAGGTTATAATCCCTCCTACTGCACTGGAATTAAGTGTGACAGTACTTTGACTATCAACGGCGCCGAAGTAATAATTATCAGCACCGGACAAGGCGGCAAGGGAATTTCATCCGATGGCAATATAGACATCATTAGCGGCAGTGTTAATATAACGACTTCCGGTGCCGGTGCAACCTACACCAATTCCAGTGGCACCAAAGACGCATACAATGCAACTTGTATCACCGCCAATGGAAACATAAACATTCTTGGCGGTACTATCACTACTTCAAGCTCGGGTTCAGCCGGGAAAGGAATCACTGCGGATGGTATCCTGACAATTGGCGATGCCGGTAATTCGCCTGCAATAAATATCACCACTACCGGTACCAAAATCACAATCACATCGGGTGGCGGCGGCGGTCCCTTTGGTCCCACAGGCGACTACGCCGAAGCTAAGGCAATTAGTTGTGATGGCGCGATAACAATCAACAATGGTATGGTTATTATTTCATCGGCTGACGATGGCATAAAATCTAATTCAGCAGTAACCATAAACGGCGGAACCGTATCAATTACCAAATCATACGAAGGAATCGAAGCTCCCTATATTACAATCCAAGATGGCAATGTCAGCCTCGTTTGTACCAATGATGGTTTTAATGCTACCAAAGGCAATGGCGGCGAGGCGAATGACGGCAGCTGCCTGTATCTCTACGGCGGGGATGTTAGAGTAAATGTTTCCAGTGGTGACGGTCTCGACAGCAACGGCAATATCGTGATGACTTCCGGCACCGTCGTAGTCCATGGACCTCAATCCCAACCCGAAGTCGGGACAGATTACAATGGCACCTTCAACATCTCCGGCGGATTGTTACTTATTACCGGTCCCAACTCAGGCAATATGATCGAAGCCACCAGCACCAGTTCAGCCCAGTATGCGATCAAAGCCACAACCAACACGCTGCTTAATTCTTCCACATTATTCCATCTCCAGGATGCCAGCGGAAATAATCTTATAACCTACAAACCGGTAAGAGATGTCTATTATGTGGTTTTCTCATCACCCGATTTGAAGAACGGCGCAACCTATTCTATTTACACCGGTGGAACATCAACCGGGACCTACTCTGACGGTCTCTATGTCGGCGGAACCTACTCTGGCGGAACATTGAAGAAAAGTCTTACAATTTCAGGCAAGGTCACCAATGTATCATTTTAAATTCCCCATTAGATTGCCATTTGAGAAATGTAAACTGAATGAGAACTAAATACTTTCCTAAATCAAAATCCCCGGAAGAAACTCTTATGAAAAAAATAATCTTGCCGTTACTTCTATTATGCACCAGTGCTCTGTTTGCACAAACATATTATTTGAATGTCTGGTCGAACGGCGAAGTTATTTCGATCCCCCTGCAGAAAATTCAAAAGCTGGCCTTTTCTAATATTCCAAACTCAATCGAAAATAAAGAATTAACAACGGTTATAACATCTTTCAAATTGCTGCAGAATTATCCCAATCCCTTTAATCCCAACACGACCATTGAATACCAGATTCCCAAAGAAGGTAAGGCCGAAATCAAAATTTTCAACCTTAACGGACAGCTAATTAAAATCTTTGAAAACAATCATCCATCTGCAGGAATTTATACGGTTACCTGGGATGGCAAAAGCAATAGCAATCAATTGGTCGCAAGCGGATTGTACATCTATCAGGTAACCTTCGCAAATTCGGTAATTGCTAAAAGGATGATGTTTATCAAATAATCCAATCCCTGAGAATCGCCCATGAAGAATAGAATCCTGATAATCCTTTCACTACTTTTTTCAAATATGGCTATTTCTCAATCCCTAACAATTTACAGAACCGACCAAACTTCAATCAATTTCG
>CAZAKO010000174.1:0-3648 GCA_964485745.1 uncultured bacterium | reverse complement strand
TCATAATAATAGCGATACAAGCCATTTTTAGCTAATAATTCCTGATGATTACCCGATTCCACAATCCGGCCTTGATCAAGAACAATTATTTTAGTCGCGTTTTGAATCGTTGTTAGGCGATGGGCAATTACGAATACGGTTCGATCCTCGATCAGACGATCAATGGCTGCTTGCACTTTTTGTTCCGACTCGGTATCCAGCGCCGAGGTCGCTTCATCCAAAATCAAAATCGGCGGATTTTTTAGCAGGGCACGGGCAATCGCAATCCGTTGTGCCTGACCACCCGAAAGACGGGTACCCCGATCACCAACTGTGGTCTCAAATTTTTCGGGAAAGTCGTTGATAAATTCTATGGCATTAGCCGCCTCAGCGGCAGCGATCACCTGCTGCGGATCGGCATTTTCCAAACCGTAAGCAATATTATTAAAGATCGTGTCGTTGAACAGAATCGTCTCCTGCGTGACAATGCCCATTAAAGAACGCAAACTGGATAATGTCAAAGTTTTTATATCGTTGCCATCAATTGTAACTCGCCCTTCGGTCGGATCATAAAAACGGGGAATCAGGTCCACCAGGGTAGATTTTCCCACTCCGCTGTGTCCGACAATCGCCAGGATTTCGCCTTTATGTACTTCCAAATCAATGTCATTGAGCACATTTTCAGTTGATGGATCATAGTGGAATGAAACATGTTCAAACCGAACGGAATTTTTAAAACCCTCGATTGTTAGTGGATTTTGACATTCGACGATGTCCGACTTTTCATCCAGGATCGAAAAAACGCGCATCGCCGAAGCCATACCCTCTTGAATATCTACGTTGACGGTGTTCAAGGACTTGATCGGATTTAAAATCGCAAAAAGGAGGATAATAAACCGAATAAAATCCTCGGCTTCAAGGCCCTTTCCGATAAGCACGATGGAACCACCAATCCATAATAGAACAATACCCACGACTACACCGAGGGCTTCATTCAAGGGTGTGGAGAGGGTTTGCAATTTTTTACGCTTGAACAGAATCTGAAAATATTTCTCGGTCTCCTGGAAAAAGCGCCGCTTTTCGAAAGCTTCCATAGCAAAGGCTTTCACGACCCGGATACCTTGAATCGTTTCACTAAGAATTGCCATTATGCCAGCTATTTTTTTTGAAGAGCGCAGTGACTTTCGCCGGATACTCTGCCCAACTTTGGAGATAGTGATAAAGGAGAGCGGTAAAATGATCAGCGCTAAGAGCGTCAATTTCCAGGAGATGATAAACAGCAGGATGAAAAACATTAAAATATTGACCGGCTCCACTAAGAGTTTATCAAAACTGACCGAGAATGCCCGCCGCATCACCCCGACATCATTCAGGGTTATTGAGAGTAACTCGCCCCCTTTCTTGCGCTGAAAATAGGATAACGACAAATGGTGAAAATGACTGTAAAGTGTATTCCGCAGGTCGGTAATCAATTTTAACTGAACAAACCCCAGTGCAACATTTTTAAGGTAAAAGAATACATTCTTCAATAAGAACGTGGCAAAAATCACAAGACATAAAATCTTCAAGGAAGTTAAAGGATTTTCACGAATCAGCAGTTTATTCGTCAGGTTTTTTATCTTGGTGTTCAGATTGAGTTTTTCTTCAAGGGCAGTCTGCGGAGTGGCATGCTTACTTTTTTGGATCACCTGCTGGTGCTCCTGGGGAAAAATGACATTAACAAAGGAAGCCGTCAACCAGACCGAAGCACTGTTAAAAACAACAAACAGAAAGGACATCAGAATACTCCCTACCAGTATTTTCCAGTAGGGCTTCACCCAGCGCAACATTCGTAGATATAAATTCATCGCGGATTATACCCAAGAAAAAAATAAATCATCAATATTTTTACTACTCAATTAAAACCAAAAAACCTTTTTAATTTAACCATTATCCAATACAAATAAAGTATCTTTGTCAATTTTTAAATAGGATTTCCACCGATTATTAAGGATTTTTTTCTCTATAATGAGAATAGAAGACGGCAGCGATTAACTAATTGCCTCGGGAAGATATTGTTTTTGTCCTTCAGTCTCTTTAATATTTTGAAAGAGACTCAAAGTGAGAAAGCGGTTGGTATAAAATTTGTCCTTATTTCCAAGATTTCTGAGAAAAGGAATAATGTATCCCGAAATTAATTTAGTAATGTCCCCTTCGTATACATATAGAAAAAGGAGATGCTTAAATGGCTACAGATAAACGCTTCCTGAAAAAACTGAGAGATTGGGAAGCAACCACCCTGAAGAGCGTCACCGACCGTTTCCCGGAACGGGCAACTAAGTTTACAACGGGGTCATGGATCGAAGCCGAACGGGTAGCGCTACCGGAATCGAGCGATTTTGAAAGCTACCTGGAAAAATCGGGAATGCCCGGTGAATATCCTTTTACCCGTGGGATTCAACCAAATATGTATCGCGGTCGTCTCTGGACAATGCGCCAGTATGCCGGTTTTGGTACTGCCGAGGAATCCAACGAACGTTACAAATATCTGTTAGCACAAGGTCAAACCGGACTTTCGATCGCTTTTGATTTACCAACCCAGATTGGTTACGATTCCGATTATCCCGCCGCTGAAGGAGAAGTCGGTAAGGTCGGAGTTGCGATTGATACGCTGCAAGATATGGAAATTCTCTTCGATAATATTCCTCTCGACCAGGTCTCGACCTCGATGACCATCAACGCTCCAGCGGCTATACTGCTGGCAATGTATGTTGCGGTGGCAGACAAACAGGGTATTGCCAGAAATAAACTGAACGGCACCTTACAAAATGACATTTTAAAAGAATACATTGCCCGAGGGACTTATATTTTTCCGCCTGAACCTTCGCTGAAATTGACAACTGATATTTTCGAATACTGTTCCCGGGAAGTGCCCCGATTCAATTCAATCAGCATATCCGGCTATCATATCCGCGAGGCTGGGGCGACGGCAGTTCAGGAAATCGCTTTCACTTTAGCCAATGGAATTGAATATGTCAAAGCCGCCCTGCAAGCCGGACTGCAGCTGGACAGTTTTGCCGATCGTTTATCATTCTTTTTTAACGCCCATAATGACTTGTTGGAAGAGGTCGCCAAATTTCGGGCAGCGCGCCGGATTTGGGCTAAATTGATGAAACAAAAATTTCATGCGGCTAATCCAAAAGCGATGATGCTCCGCTTTCATACTCAAACCGCCGGCAGCACCCTGACCGCCCAACAGCCGGACAATAACATCGTACGTGTTACTATTCAAACCCTGGCAGCCGTCCTGGGCGGTACTCAAAGCCTGCACACCAACTCCCGGGATGAGGCACTCAATCTGCCAACTGCAGATTCGGTACGGATTGCCTTAAGAACCCAGCAAATCGTGGCTCATGAATCGGGTGTAACCCAGACAGTTGACCCTCTTGGTGGTAGTTATTACATCGAAAACTTAACCGACAAAATCGAAGCCGAAGTCTGGCAATATCTCGACAAAATCGAAGCGTTGGGCGGTATGATTCGGGCAATTGAGCAGGGTTATGTCCAAAAGGAAATCCAAAATTCGGCTTATCATTATCAGCAGGAAATCGAAACCGGAAAACGAATTGTCGTCGGTGTAAATAAATATACCCTACCGGAATCTGCTCCGATAAGTTCCCCGCCGGTCAA